>CAJURF010000028.1 GCA_910588825.1 uncultured Lachnospiraceae bacterium | reverse complement strand
ATTAAATTTTCAAGGTTCTATTTCGTGGGCTTTTGACCCCAGCATCATGACATTGGGTTCTGAATAGTTACAATATATAAAGAAAATATGGTTGCAGTGCAAATATAGATCAGGGATATTTGGGAAATAGAGTGACCAGGATAGGTACTAATTCTCTGGGGTGCATTTATAACATTTTGTATTATGATATCTGTATGTTTGATGTTGTTACAGAAAAAATGAACGATTTATGTGGCTGCATAGATATTGGACAAGAGCAGTTCTGGGATTTGTCTTTTTATCATGATAAGGAGCTTATCTTTCGCATCTATACAGATGATAAAGAGGCATATGGATATTTTAATGATGATATTTACAGGGATTTCAAAAGATTAAATATCCCGTTTTCGTTTGAGGAGGAAATGTAGTTTATCTTTCGAAAATTTCCATAAACCCACTGGACACAGCTTTTCACCTATGCTATGATTCTCTCAGAACAATTCTAAATTCTGGGTTGTCTGCACGTTCGTGCGATATTTCAAATCTTGTGGAGATGGTATGTAAAATTTAGTTGAAGAAAGGATGGTTATTTGCGCGCAGAAGAGATAAAGGATAAGATTCTGTTCCAGGTGATGAATGCAGAAAAGAATCAGGAGCTGCTGGAGCAGGTTCCCCATGACCGTTACCTGGACCTGGCGATTGTGTTTTTCTATATGGAGGAGGGAGAAGACTGCAGGCAGAAGGTTTATCTGTTTGACAACCGCCAGCTGGAATACTATGGACTGACAAAGGAAAGGCTGAAGACATGGGCCATGGAAAATACGCCCAGGCTGCTGCCTGTGTCATTTCATTCCATGGAAGATATTTTGCGGGAATTCCATATTTGGGAAAAGATCGGTGGAGGAACGGAAAAGCTGCCTCTGTATGTTCTCACCAATGCGAAGATGTTTCTGGGGGCTGCCTGTGTTTTCTATCCGGAAGTACTGTCGAGTATTGGTAATGCAGTCCAGACAGATTATTATATTCTTCCCAGCAGTATTCATGAATGCATTATCCTGCCTGCCTCCAGCGGCTATTCGAGAGAAGAACTGGAGGAAATTGTGAGGCAGGTGAACGAGGCACAGGTGCCGGAGCAGGAGATTTTGTCAAATCACGTGTATTTTTATGACAAAGCCGCGGAAAAGATGTACAATTAGATGAAAATCTGCCGTTGATTTTTATATTGACTTTACAAACGGATACGGATGTGGTATACTCTCTAAGTACAGTTAAGGTACAAGCATCCGTAGCTCAGGGGATAGAGCAGTGGTTTCCGGTGCCACGTGGCGGGGGTTCGAATCCCTCCGGATGTGTTTTTATTTTGCTGAATAACTCACCAGTGGATTTGATGAAGGAGGGATTAATTTGGATAATTTTAGAGAATGGATATCTGATAACCTCCGCTATATATTGCTGGGGGTGGGAATATTGGCGGCGGCGGTTCTGATATTCCTGGGAATTCGTACTTTTACCGGTGGGGGAAAGGATGATAAGAAGACCCAGTCGGGGAACCAGGTTGAGACAGAGTCAGCGAATCAGAACGGTGGAGATGACCAGGAAACAGTTTCCGTATCATTGGAGAAGGATGCGGTTCCTGATGTTACTAAGCTGATCGAAGATTATTATAAGGCACTTGGAGATAAAGACGTCGATGAGTTAAAGAAACTGGTGGATAATCTGGATCCGGCGGAGGAGACCAAGATTGCCAATACAAAGTATATTGAAGGCTACGAGAATGTGGAAGTCTATACAACAGAGGGTATGGAAGAAGGTACATATGTGGTATTCGCAAGTTTCGCTTATAAATGTGCGGGTGTGGATACCCTGGCGCCTGCGCTCAGCCAGCTGTATGTGATCACCGATGAAAATGAGGAGCTGAAGATTTCTGCGGATGCTGTCAATGATTCCGAGATTCAGGAATATGTCAACACTGTGATGGACCAGGCGGAGGTTGTGCAGCTGCGCAACAATGTGCAGGCTGCGTATGACCAGGCACAGAGCAGTGATGCGAATCTGAAAGAATTTTTGGAAAGCCTGGGAGGTGCAGATGCAGGTACCCCCACTCCGGCGCCAGTGTCTGATAATGGAACGGAAGGACAGCAGAATACTGCACCGGCCGGAGAAGGGATGATGACTGCAGCAGATGACTGTAATGTCCGGATTGCAGCCCAGTCCGGTTCTCAGATAGTTACTGTAGTTCCGGCAGGGGAGACAGTGACCAGGCTGGGAGAGGAGAATGGCTGGATACAGATTGAATACGGCGGTGTTGTAGGATATGTGTATCAGGATTTACTCCGCTAAATAGAATTGAAATTGTGAGGTACGGCAGATATCTATGCCGTACTTCTTTTTTTCACTCAATTGTAACTGCTCAATATACCATTCGGCAGGGCGGATATAAGGAAGATAGGAGGGCGATATGGAAGAGAAGGGGACAAGGCTCAACAAATATCTGAGTGAGTGCGGTGTGTGTTCCAGAAGGGCTGCGGACCGATTGATCAGGGAGGGGAAGGTGGCAGTGGATGGCTTCAGGGCACAGCTGGGGTCCCGGGTAATGCCAGGCCAGAGGGTAATGGTTGACGGTGAAGAGGTGAAGGCTGGTCAGCGGGAGATTTTTCTGGCCTTTTATAAGCCGCGGGGGATTGTATGTACGGAGGAAAAACGGGAGAAAAATAATATAGTGGATTACCTGAAATATCCGGTGAGGGTGTTTACAGTGGGCAGACTGGATAAGGAATCTGAGGGTCTGTTGCTGCTGACCAACAAAGGGGAAGCTGCGGATCAGATTATGAGAGGACGGAATTTTCATGAAAAAGAGTATCTGGTAACCGTTGACCGGGAAGTGACAGAGGAATTTTTGGCATCCATGTCCCGGGGGGTGCCTATTTTGGGTACTGTTACCAGAGAATGCCAGGTGGAGAGGACTGGGAGAAAATCCTTTCGAATTGTGCTGACCCAGGGATTGAACCGGCAGATCCGCAGGATGTGTGAATATCTTGGATATCAGGTGGCCGCACTAAAGAGAATCCGTGTTATGAATATACGGCTGGACGGGCTGAAGCCGGGAGAATACCGGGAAATTACCGGTAAGGAGAGAGAACAATTGGATTGTTTGTTGGAAACAGGAGGAGACTATGGTTGCAGATGAGAAAGTAAAACAGCAGGAAGCGGTGCTGGAGCAGATGAAGGAGCTGGTGGAAACACTGAATCAGGCGTCAAAAGCATATTACCAGGAGGACAAGGAGCTGATGAGTAACCAGAAGTATGACCAGCTCTATGACCAGCTGCTGGCCCTGGAGAAAGAGTCGGGTGTGGTTCTGGCGGGCAGCCCCACAGTCTCAGTGGGATATGAGGCCCTGGACGAACTGCCCAAGGAAGCCCATGAGATACCTATGCTCTCTCTGGATAAGACAAAAGACCGGGAGGCGCTGCGCAGTTTCATCGGAGAGCACAGGGTCTTGCTGTCCTGGAAACTGGACGGGCTGACCATTGTTCTGACTTACGAGAACGGGGAGCTGATGAAAGCAGTAACCAGGGGAAATGGAACTGTGGGGGAAGTGATCACCAATAACGCCCGTGTGTTTGTCAATCTGCCGCTGAGAATCCCCTATAAGGGAAGGATGGTGCTGCGGGGAGAGGCAGTGATCACATACCAGGATTTTGAGAAGATCAATCAGCAGATTGAGGATGTGCAGGCCCAGTATAAAAACCCCCGAAATCTGTGCAGTGGGTCTGTCCGGCAGCTGAATAACGAAGTGACAGCTGCAAGAAACGTGCGTTTCTATGGTTTTGCCCTGGTGAGTGCTCCAGGTATGGAGTTTGGAAATTCCCATGAGCAGGAGATGAAATTTCTGCAGAATCAGGGCTTTGAGGTGGTGGAATACCGGGTAGTGGACAGGGAAAACCTGGATGAGGCAATGGAGTATTTCTCCTCCCAGACTGAGAAAAATGACCTTCCATCTGATGGCTTGGTGGCTGTTTATGACAATATTTCTTACGGGGCATCTCTGGGGAGTACATCCAAATTTCCCAGAAATGCATTTGCATTTAAGTGGAAAGATGAAATGAGGGAGACTACGCTGGAGGAGGTGGAGTGGAGTCCGTCCAGAACCGGATTGATTAATCCGGTGGCCATCTTTTCGCCTGTGGAACTGGAGGGCAGTACAGTGAGCCGGGCCAGCGTTCATAATGTGAGTATTCTTCAGGAACTAAAGCTGGGAATCGGTGACCAGATTCTGGTGTACAAAGCCAATATGATTATCCCGCAGATCGCGGAAAATCTTACAAAAAGCGGAAATTTACAAATACCGGATGCCTGCCCGGCATGCCATGGGGAAACCCTCATAGAGCAGGATAACGATGTGAAGGTGCTGCGCTGTACCAACCCGGAATGTCCGGCGAAGAAAATCAAGGCGTTTACACTTTTTGCCAGCAGGGATGCCCTGAATATCGAAGGGCTTTCAGAGGCCACACTGGAGAAATTCATCGGCCGGGGGTTCATCCAGGACTTTGGGGATTTGTTTGAGATTGCCAGGTACCGGGATGAGATTTTGGAAATGGAGGGGTTTGGACAGAAGTCTTTCGAAAATCTGCTGGAGAACCTGGATAGAGCAAAGACCACAACTCTGCCCAGGGTGCTGTATGGTCTGGGTATACCGGGAATTGGTCTTGCCAATGCAAAATTAATCTGCCGCCACTTTGACCAGGATATGGATGAGATTATGCAGGCGGCGGAAGAAGAAGTCAGCGGTATAGACGGCATTGGTCCGGTATTGGCCAAAAATCTGGTCATGTTTTTTGCAAGAGAGGAAAATATAAAGAGCTGGGAGCATCTCAGCGGTCAGCTGCACATAGAGGCTCTGGAGGGACCTTCTGACACTTTGTTGGAAGGGAAAACCTTTGTGATCACTGGAAGCCTGGAGAAGTTTGCTAACCGGAAAGAGCTGAAAGAGCTGATAGAATCCAATGGGGGAAAGGTGACGGGCACAGTGACAGGCAGGACCGATTACCTGATTAACAACAACACGGCGTCCAATTCCTCCAAGAATAAGAAAGCCAGGGAGCTGGGAGTTCCGGTGATATCAGAAGATGACTTTATGAAACTTCTGGAGCGTGTCTGAATTTTAAGACATACTCCAGTAAAATTAAAAAGAAGCATAAAAAGCTTAGCTGGATTACGGTGCTGTATTTTGACTGAGGATAAGATCATGATAAAGAAACAGGTATGAAAATTTTCAACATACTTTCCATACGTGATTCATTTATCCGAGTTACCCAGGTTAGGGTAAAAAGTCGAAAAAGGTCTGGACATTTTCTGATATTTCCATTATAATATTAAGCGAAAAATTAAATAGCATTTGTTGGTTTGGGAACCAGCCAACTGTAAGTTCCGCAAGGATTAAAAGGGAAACCGGTGCGATTCCGGTATGATCCCGTCACTGTATTAGGGAGCTTTGGGGCAGTTTATACCACTGGGCTTTGTTTGAGTAAGTCTGGGAAGGTGTCTTAAAGTGTCGATCTTAAGTCAGGAGACCTGCTTGCAGTTTGTTATTGAGTATGATTCTTACGGAAGATGAGAAGCAGGCTTTTATTTGTGTAGTTTTTTGCGTCCGTATCTATGTACGGGCGTTTTTTTATCGTATAGGAAACATTACCATAAGCTTACTGGCGGATTGACCCAAGACACTAAAATGCTGGAAAGGTAAAAGGTGCGAGATATGAAAAAAATGAAGGGAGAAAAGAAACAGGGGAATGGTTTGTTGAGGAGGGCGCTGGCTCTTGGTCTGGCTGGGACGCTGACAGCCGCGGTACTGACAGGATGCGGCGGGTCAGGAGGAGGCTCAGGGGACGCGGGGGATGATGCGGGTCAGGGCGGCAGTGCCAAGACAGAAGTGGCAGACGGCAGACATCTGAATTTTGGATGTTATGTATATTCCACATCTTATGATCCGGCAGATTATCAGAATGCAGCTTGGGACGGGATCCGCCACGGGGTCACGGAGGGACTTTTCAAATTCAAAGACGACTTGACCGTAGATTACAATCTCTGCGACGAATATGAAGTATCAGACGACAAGAAGACCTGGACTTTCCATATCCGCGATGGGGTGCAATTTTCCAACGGAAATGACTGTAATGCACAGGCAGTGGCGGATTCACTGAACCGTCTCTATACGGTCTGTGCCACGGATAAGAAAAGCTCCACACCGGAGACATATCTGCAGACAGATTCCATCACTGCAGATGCAGACGCCAACACAGTGACCATCGTTACAAAAGAACCCTACGCAGATATTACATCTATCCTCTGTTTCCCGTTTTACACGATCATTGATGTGGAAGGGGATACAACAGATGCAGAGCATGATTATACAGCAGACGGCACTTCTGTGATTGGCACAGGGCCTTATGCGATTTCGTCCATGGATGAGACGACAAAATGTTCGGAACTGGTAAAGAATGAACACTACTGGAATGGGGAAGTGCCCTATGACAGCGTTTCTGTTATCTTTATTGAAGATGACAGCACGAAAGCCAGCGCGTTAAAGACCGGGGATATTGATCTGACAGAGAATATCACTACGGCCAGCGACCTGGAAGAATTATCGGGGGACGATGCTTATTATGTATCCAAGACTCCTAGTATGCGGACAGGTTTTGCCTATGTGAATTTCAACGGCATCCTGGGTAAGAATGAAGCGCTCAGGCAGGCTGTGTTCAAAGCAGTTGACGGCCAGACACTCTGTGATGTGACAGTGGGCGGGATGTATACATACGGTCCCGCAGTCCTCCCAGCTACGCTTTCTTATGACTATGAGTCGTTAAAAAATGATTTTGAGTATGATGTGGAAGGAGCAAAGAAGCTTTTGGACGATGCAGGCATCAAGGACAGCGACGGGGACGGATTCCGTGAACTTGACGGTGAGAAGATCACCCTGCAGTACATCACATATACCAATAGGTGTCTGAGTGATTTTGCGGAGGCAATCCAGATCTCTCTGTCTGAGATCGGGATCGATGTGAACGTGAACAATACTGATTCTGATACGGAGTGGAACATGATGCAGGCAGGAGAGTACGATCTGTGCGACTCTAACTGGACCACCGTCGGAACAGGTGAACCCAGCGCGTTTATGAAAAATTGGTACGGCGGGGACAAAGGGAGCGAGTTCTATGTGAACAGTAAGGGGGCGAACTACTGCTGGTATGAGAATGATGAGTACGATGAACTCTACGATCAGTATATGGCCTCAACGGATCTGGACGAACGCGCAGACCTGGTTATCAAGATGGAACAGATCCTGATTGATGACTGCGCGGTACTGGTACACGGATATTATAATAGTACATTCCTCTCTAATGCGTCAAAAGTGACGGGCGCAGACATCCACACTGTGGATTATTATTGGCTCTCCAATGAGATCGCACCGAAATAACAGGACTGGTACGTAAGGCGCAGTACTTTGGCGCCTTATGTACCGCTGTAAGTCCCGGTTAAGCGCGGAGCAGCTGACTCTCATTTAGTGGTGCCGCTGTCAGGCGGCATGTCTGTTTAATGATGGGATATAGAGAGGAGGAAGAAAAATTTGTCTATAAAACAGTTGGGAAAAAGGCTGGGTCAGATTGTTATCGTTTTGATCGGCATCAGTTTTTTGACCTTTCTTTTGACTTATATGGCGCCTGGAGATCCGGTGCGTACCATGTATGCAGCGTCGGGCATCGTGCCCAGTGAGGAAGTCATGCAGCAGACCAGAGAAGAAATGGGGATTGACCGTCCGTTCCTGGTTCAGTATGGGGATTGGCTGTCTGCCTGTTTAAGGGGGGATTTTGGTGCATCGTATTCACTGAAAAAGCCGGTACTGGATCTTCTAGGCTCCAGATTATGGCCCACGATGAAGCTGGCATTGTTTTCAATGATCCTGATGCTGCTTGTCTCCATACCTTTCGGTATGCTGGCTGCGGTGAACAAGAACAAATGGATCGACAGCCTGGTTCGTGGACTTACTTTTTTTGGCGTATCTGTGCCCAATTTCTGGGTGGGACTTTTGCTGATCTCTTTTTTCTGTGTAAAATTAAAATGGCTTCAGGTCGTCTCTACCGATATAACTTTTAAAAATATGATCCTTCCTGCAGTGACCCTTGCTTTTGCCATGTCCGCAAAATATACGAGGCAGGTGCGCACAGCGGTGCTGGAAGAATTGAACCAGGATTATGTAACAGGTGCCCGGGCACGGGGTGTGAAGGAATGGAAAATTTTGTGGCTGAATGTATTTCCCAATTCCCTGCTCCCGCTGATTACCATGCTGGGCTTGTCTGTGGGCTCTCTGTTGGGCGGCACGGCGGTGGTAGAGGTCATCTTCTCATATCCGGGATTGGGGAGTCTGGCGGTATCGGCAATCACATCTTATGATTATCCCCTGATTCAGGGGTATGTGCTGTGGATCGCGCTGATTTACATGGTGATCAATCTGGCAGTGGATATTTCCTATAATTTTGTAGATCCAAGAATGAGAGAAAAGAGGTGACCGGGGCCGTGAAAGAATTTGTGAAAAAAGACAAGTCGTTTATATTTTTTTGCTTTTTAGTCCTGCTGGTGGTGTTAGCGGCAGTCTTTGCCCCGTTTTTAGTGAGGGGACAGGATCCCACAGAAGGGGCGCTGGCAAATGCCCTGCAGAAACCCAGTGCAGCACACTGGTTTGGGACAGATAAACTGGGCAGGGATATTTTTGCTCGGGTGATCTATGGGACGAGGACGTCTCTGACGGCTGCACTCAGCGTGGTTGTGATTATCTTTACCGTGGGAACAGTTCTGGGAATCCTGGCAGGTTATTTCGGAGGGATTACAGACGCGGCACTCATGCGTTTTTCTGACATGATGGTATCTTTTCCCGGTATGGTTTTAGCGATCGCGATTGCGGGTATCCTTGGAGCCAGCATACAGAATGCGGTTCTTGCCATCTCTATGGTGAGCTGGACAAAATATGCGCGTCTGGCACGGAGCCTGGTACTGAAGATACGCCACCGGGACTATGTGGCGGCAGCTGTGGTCACTGGATCCAAGACGCCGTACATATTGACGAGATACATGCTGCCGAATGCGCTGCCCACATTGATCATTACGGGAGCTACAGATATCGGCAGTATGATGCTGGAGCTGGCGGGGCTGTCTTTTCTGGGGTTCGGCGCACAGGCGCCTGCGCCGGAGTGGGGCCTGATGTTGAATGAAGGTAGAGCTTATATGGCGGCGGCACCGTGGCTGATGATTTTTCCCGGCCTTGCGATCTTAATTGTGGTGGTGGTCTTTAACCTCTTCGGCGACAGCCTGCGGGATGTACTGGATCCCAGAGATGAGTAAAGGAGGGATAGATCGTGTTGAGATTAAAAGATGTTACCATATCTTATAAAGAACGGCCTGCCGTCAAGGATCTTAACCTTTCTCTCGGACAGGGGAAGATCTGCAGCATCGTGGGAGAGAGCGGTAGCGGGAAGACCACAGTAATCCGAGCAGTCTTAGGGCTTCTGGGCGGCGGAGGAAAGGTGACGAAGGGCGATATTCTGTTTGAGGGAAAATCCCTTTTGTTAAATACAAAGGAAGAGTGGAGAAAACTCAGAGGGACGGATATCTCCATGATCTTCCAGGATTCCGGCGCGATGATCAACCAGACCAGGATCATTGGCAGACAGTTTGTGGAATATATCCGTACTCATGAAAATATGACGAAAAAAGACGCCTGGGACAGGGGAATCCAGATGCTGGAGCGCATGCGGCTCCCCAGCGGCGACAACATTATGAAGAGTTATCCGTTCCAATTATCAGGGGGCATGAGGCAGAGGGTGGGGATTGCTATGGCTATGACATTCCAACCAAAGCTGCTTCTGGCAGATGAGCCTACCAGCGCGTTGGATGTGACGACCCAAGCGCAGATTGTCCGCCAAATGATGGAACTGCGGGATGCGTATAAGACCAGCATCATTGTGGTAACGCATAATCTGGGTGTGGCGGCCTATATGTCGGATCATATCTTTGTCATGAAGAACGGGGAGATTGTGGACGCGGGGGACCGTGAGGAGATACTCCATCATCCTCAGAGCGAGTATACAAAAAGCCTGCTGGAAGCAGTGCCGTCGTTGGGAGGTGAACGTTATGTTTGATGAGAAAGATATGATTCTGGACGCAAAACATGTGACACGCAGGTTTCCGGCTTCCAATAATCGGACACTGGTGGCATGCAGCGATGTCAGTCTGAGGATGTATAAAGGAAAAACACTGGGACTGGTAGGCGAGTCCGGGTGTGGGAAGAGTACGTTCATGCGCTTTCTGGTCTCACTGGATACGCCTACGGAAGGAGAGATCTTTTTTCATGGAAAAGACATTACCAAGATGAAAGGGGAAAAACTCCGGCAGAACCGGCAGAAGATCCAGATGGTGTTCCAGGATCCGTCCGGTTCTTTTAACCCAAAGATGAAGATAAGGGATATCATCTGTGAGCCTCTGATAAATTTTAAGCGGATTAAAAAAAGTGAAAAAGACGCAGTGGCGAAAAGATATCTGGAGATGGTGGATCTTCCTGCAGAATTTGCGGACCGCTATCCCCATAATATGAGCGGCGGCCAACGGCAGAGGATTGCCATCGCCAGGGCCATTGTGCTGGAACCGGAGATCGTGGTCATGGATGAGGCAACCTGTGCCCTGGATGTTTCTGTGCAGAAGACGATTATAGAACTGGTGGTAAAACTGCAGAAAGAGAAAAATATTGCCATCGGCTTTATCGCCCACGATCTGGGCCTGATCCAGTCTTTTGCCCATCAGATCGCGGTCATGTACCTGGGGAATATCGTGGAGGTGCTCCCTGCAGAAGGACTGGATAAAAATGCGGTTCATCCATATACAAAAGCATTGATGGGGGCGATTTTCGATATCAATATGGATTTTTCCAAAAAAATCGAGAGCATTGAGAGCGAAGCGCCCAGTCCCCTGGATGTTCCAAAGGGATGCCCCTTTCAGGACCGCTGTGAGCATTGTATAGATATATGCCGGAGGGAACCCCCTGTCTTGAGAGAATTGGGATTGGGACATGAGGTGTCTTGCCATGTATTCGGAAAGAGAGGAGGAAAAGTGTGAAAAAGATAGTTTCTATCCTGCTGGCAATTCTGATGGTGCTCGGTGTTGGAGGATGTTCCAGTATGCAAGAAGAAACAGGCGGCAGATCGGAGCATAGGATCGGAGTAGCCGTTTATGATGTGACGGATGATGAAGTAACCGCATTCCGCGAGTATCTGACAGATTATATCAAAAAATGTTTTCCAGAGGTTGATTTTTGTTATTCTTATGCGATCCGCAGTGCAGAAGATGAGATGAAATTTTTGGAAGATGCCTGTGCGGAAGGGGTAGAAGGGATTATGTCATTCATTACTTATGACCTTGCAGCGGAGGTGGATTACTGCGCATCAAAAGGGATATATTATATGCTGGCTTCAGGTACAGTGACAGATGAGGCGTACGAGGCTGTGGCAGATGAACCGTATTTTCTCGGAGTCGTAGGGCCTGGTCTTGAGATTGAACGCCAGGCAGGCGCAGATATGGCGGAATATTTCATCAATGAGATGGAGGGGGATTCTTATATCCTGTTTACCGGCGGTGCAGCCATAGGAAATGAGATGCACCGGATGCGGTCTGTAGGGGCTTTGGAGGTCTTTGAAAAATATTTCGGAGATCTTGGGCAGAGTGTGGAAAAACTGGCAGTGACTGAAGATGCGGTAAAACTAACTGCTGGGAATATAGGGCTGACTGTTTTCCCAGGATATACCACAAGGGAAGATGTTGAAAAGAGGGCAGTGGAGGAACTGGAGAGTACAGAGTATGATCTTGTCCTTTCCATGTTTTCTATGTACAGTATGGTGGATGTTTTGAAAAAGGAAGGGGTGAAACAGGGTGTGATTGACTGTTACAGTATGACTAACAAGGCGCTGTTCGCAAACGGGACCTTATGTTATGTCGCGGGTAAATTCGGTTCTACGATTGGCCCCTCATTCGCCGCTATGTATAATGCGGTGACCGGATATGGAGATGAGTTCCGTGAAAACGGCAGAGCATTCCAGATGACCCAGGGTTATTGGCTCTCAAAAAATAAAAAGGAGTATAACGATCAATATGCCTTGGCAACAGGTATTTATGTGAATGCCTACGATTATGAAGACCTGTGTTCTGTGATGAAAGTATATGATGGGAAAGCCAGTTTTGAGAAGCTGAAAGCTCTGGCAGAAGCTTATACTTGGAAAGAAGCAAAAGTCAGGAGGGGGGAATGACAAGGAGGAAGACGATCGTGAAAAATCATAAAAAAGGCCGCGGTCACAGAGATGATGAGAGACATGATAGACATGAAAGGGCAGCTATGGGGAGCGGCGGATGTGGTGGTCATGATTGCCGGGCTATTCGGCTTTGCGTATATGAGGGTGGCGGTGTTTGCAGATACAGGCGTATCGGTGTTGTGTCTTCTGAATTCAATTCGTATCTTATATAGAAAATAATCTGAAACCTTCCCTGTGTGGAGAACTCCGGGGGAGGAAAATTTGTGCGGTTTTATCCCCCGGGGGCTTGTGGAGGTTTGGGGTATGCTATATCCTTGTCATGATGTCAGCGGGTACTATCCCGCGGGGTGTTCTGCCGCAAAATACGGCAAGATTTCGGGATATACAGTTCCAGCCCGGTCATCTAGTACTACAGTTGGGAGGTTTTTTGAGAAACTATGAAGAAAAAGACGCTCAATCTAACACAAGGAAATATTTTTACAGCATTACTCCTGTTCGTCGCGCCCATTATTTTGGGAAGCCTGATACAGCAGCTTTATATAACGGCGGACGGGGTCATTGTGGGTCAGTTTAACGGAAAAAGCGGTCTTGCTGCCATTGACAGTGTGCATACTCTTTTTAAATTTCCGCTGAATTTTATGAATGGTCTGGCGGCCGGGGCGACGATTATGATCTCCAGATACTATGGGGCGAAAGACGGGGAGAGCCTGCATTGTTCGATCCGGACGGCTTATACGGTTTCGGTTGTTCTGGGACTTCTGTGTTCTATTGCCGGTGTACTTATGACACCTTTTTTTCTGGATATCATGGCGGTGCCGGAGGATATATACGCAGAGACCGCTGCCTATACGCGGGTCTATTTCGGCGGGATATGGGCCATGATTTTGTTTAATATGGCGTCCGGCATTTTGCGGGCACTGGGGGACTCTAAGCGGCCTTTATATGTTCTGCTCCTCTGCTCCGCCCTCAATATAGCGGGAGATCTGCTGTTGGTAGGGGGATTCCGTCTGGGCGTCAGAGGGGCTGCCGCTGCGACTGTTTTGGCTCAGATTCTCAGCGCAGTCTATACAATGTGGCTGCTGGCCGAAATTGAACGGGAGGAAGGACAGAAGAAGATATGGCATATGCACTTTTGTAAAGAACATATGCTATTTATGGTCAAGATAGGATTTCCCTTGGCATTGCAGGCAATCCTTTTCCCCGTCGCCAATTCTATGGTTCAGGCCAGCGTGAACAGCATGGGTACGGATCAGATCGCGGCGTGGGGGATCTGTGATAAGCTGGATATGCTGATCTGGCTGACCGCGGACGCTATGAGTCCTGCGCTGACCACCTATACAGCACAGAACATGGGAGCGCAGAAAGCGGAACGCGTCAAACGGGGTGTGTTGGTGGGAACGGCCATGTCTGCCGTCTGTGTGGCCGTTATCAGTGTCATTTTGTTCTTTGCTACGGACATTATGGGGCATTGGTTTGTCTCTGCCAAGGATGCGGGGACTGTAGTCCCGCTTTCGGTCCGGTATATGAAGCTCATGGCCCCGTTTTTTGTGTTTTATGCTTTGGCGGAATCTTTTTCCGGAGCCTGCTGCAGCATGGGGGATACAGTAAAACCTATGCTCATAACGCTGCTCTGCACATGTCTGCTCCGAGTTATATGTATTTTGGCCATTTTACCGGGATATAGGAGTATGGAATGTATCGTATGGATCTATATTGCATCCTGGGTGGCGATGGGGACTGCTTTTTCAGTCTTGTTCTATATACGCGGGCGGGGATTAAAAGAAGCAGTGTACAAAGGATAGAAGATTTTATCCTGCGTAAGGCAGAAGAGGGTTTCTGGAGTATTACAGTTATATACAGGATTGATATGAAAATGCCTGCAGCAATAAGGAATTTAAAAAGCAGGAACTTTCCCGTATATACGGGGGTTCCTGCTTTTTTCACGGTTGCTATTCCTGAGATCTTTCCAGCATTTTTTTACGTCTTGTGATGAGCCCCCCAATCCGTCCGGTATCTTTGGCGGGAAGGCTTTTCCATCCATTTTCCAGAACCTGGTCCAGCAGTCCCAATTCTTCGGCGATTTCATACTTGAGTTTTTCCTGGGGTGTGAGCTCGTCCAGGTCAATTTCCTTTTCCGGTTCTTTTTTCTTTCCCATTTTTATCCACACTCCTTTCAAGGGTATTTCCTATCAAAAGTATGGACCGTTTGCGGGTTTTTATTCACTTCTTTTTTTCTGTATATACCGCTCAATCCGAGCCAAGGCTTCTTTCAGTTCCGCAATGGAATAGGCGTAGGAAATCCGCACATATCCCTCTCCCGATTCCCCAAAGGCACTGCCCGGGACTACGGCGACTTTTTCTTCATTCAGCAGGTCCATGGCGAAGTCTTCGCTGGACATGCCGAATTCCCGGATGTCAGGGAACATATAGAATGCCCCCTCCGGCTGGAAGCAGGGAAGCCCCAGACGTTCTAGTTCGTGGTGGAGATAGCGGCGGCGCTGATTGTAGGATTCCCGCATGGAGACGGCATCAGCCTCTCCGTTTACCATAGCTTCCATAGCTCCGTACTGGCTGACTGTAGGGGCGCACATAATTACATACTGGTGTACTTTGATCATCTGTTCAATCACTTCCTGGTTACCCAGCGCATATCCCAGCCGCCATCCGGTCATGGCAAAGTTTTTGGAAAATCCGTTGATCATGATGGTGCGTTCTTTCATGCCAGGCAGGCTTGCCAGGCTCACATGTTCCTGTCCGTAAGTCAGTTCGCTGTAGATTTCATCCGAAATGACCAGCAGATTGTGCCTTTCTATAACGTCCGCCAGAGCCTCCAGGTCTTCCCGCTCCATAATCGCTCCCGTGGGATTGTTGGGGTAGGAGATAAACAGTGCTTTGCTCTTTGGCGTGACTGCCTGTTCCAGCTGTTCCCTGGTGAGGCGGAAACGGTTTTCCTGTTTCAGCTCAATGGGCACCGGAACGCCGTCTGCCATGATGATGCAGGGAAGATAGGACACGAAGCTGGGCTCAATATACAAGATCTCATCGCCGGGATTGATGATGGTGCGCAGGGCAATATCAATGGCTTCGCTGCCGCCCACGGTGATCATGACCTGGGATTCGGGATCATATTTCAGTCCTGTTTTTCGGTAAGTATAATTGCAGATTTCCCTGCGAAGTTCCAGAAGGCCGTGATTTGCGGTGTAGAAGGTTTTTCCGGACTGCATGGCCTGGACTGCAGCCTCGCGGATGTGGTAGGGGGTGTCAAAATCCGGTTCCCCCACACCCAGGGAAATCACTCCGGGCACCTCATTGGCCACGTCGAAAAATTTCCGGATACCGGAGGGCTTTAACTGAAGAACTTTTTGTGAAAGCAGTTCTCTCATGGTGTCACCACCATTCTTTTATCCGTCTTTTCTACATCAAGGTCTACCCCCAGTTCCTTGTATTTTGACAGTGCAAAGTGGGTGGTGGTGCTCTGAACTTCTGGGAGAGATGCCAGCTTGCCTGATACAAAAAGGGAGATCTCTTTTAATGTCCGCCCCTTTACTGTCACGAGAAAATCATAGGCTCCGGACACCAGATACAGGGTCACCACCTGGGGGAAATCTTTGATCTTTTCCGCAATTTTCTGATAACCGTCGCCCCCCTGGGGAGTCACTCTCAGTTCCACCAGCGCGGTTACATCCTCATCGCTGACTGTATTCCAGTTAATCAGAGTGTGGTAACCGCAGATGATATGTTCATTCTCCAGACGGGAGATCTCCCGGCGTATCTCGTCTTCCGGCACGTCCATCATAATAGCCAGATCTGAGTTGGTGAGCCGGCTGTTGGTCTCCAGGGCTTTTAAGATTTTCATTGATAAAGTTTCCATTTTTCCTCCCACTCCTTTTCTTTAAAACCTGTCAGTACAAAGTCTTCTCCTACCAATACAGGACGCTTTACAAGCATTCCGTCTGTGGCAAGCAGGGCATATTGTTCTTCTTCGCTCATATCCGCCAGTTTGTCCTTCAGCCCCATCTCCCGGTAGAGGGCTCCGCTGGTGTTGAAGAATCTTTTTAACGGCAGACCGCTTTTTTGGTGCCATTCTTTTAATTCTTCAGCGGTGGGGTTTTCCTCCTTGATATGACGGCTGGTATACTCCCAGCCCTGCTGATCCAGCCATTTTCTGGCCTTTTTACATGTGGTGCATTTTGGATATTCTACAAAAAGCATGTGACTACCTCCAAATATATTGTCTATGGTGTGGTTTTCATCAGAGTGGATAGCTTCACCGCATTATAGCACGCGGGGGCTTTGGTTTCAAGAGAGGATTCGGCGCATCAGACAACAGAATACCGGGCCCAGGGGATTTTGGCGGGAGGATAGGAAGCAAGAAAATTAACAATGTCGCTGCGCCCGTGATACTGTATATTTCCCCGGGTATCGGGTGCAGATAAAATAATGGGCACTTTACCGAAAACCATCTGAAAGCTCTGGCGGGTGAGTTCAATGTCAGGACTCTTTAGTACAGATGGTTTTACTTTTACAATGGAAAACTTGACCTGATTTACAGTCATAGTTGCGCCTTCGATAATCATAATTATGAACACATCTCCTTATCTGAAATTTTCTCCAATAATTACCTGTGGCATCAATAGCCAGAAAAATATGCTGCAGATGAAAAAGAATTTATGGTGATTGTAATTGTAACAGGGTTTATTGTCAATATTGGAATTTAAGAATTTTTTTATTATAAATGAGAAAATTGAATTAGAGATTCATTGTATTTCAGATAAAAGGATGTAAATAGCTGAGACAATGCTACGTGAAAATGAGCCATGGGAGAAGATTATGTTGTATACTGATTTGAAAAGAGAAGAATTGAAAAAGCTGGCGGAAAAACTGCACACAGCACTTGAAGAGAGTACAGAGAAAAAGTGAGTCCGCTTAAGAATTCCCGGAAATAGACGATAATACGAGTAAGAAACTGGAATAGAAGAGGAGGAAAAGAGGAATATGATTTTAACACCATTGAGCACAGCCGGCGCCGGTTTCCGAAACCGTGTACAGCAGGCGGCCCACGCGGTGAACCAGAGTGCCAGCCGCAGTATGAAGTCCGGGAAAAATAAGAACGGCCAGGAGAGCAGGGAGGACCGGGTGCAGCTGAATCCCATGCGGCAGGCCCAGAGTATGCTGGATCATCTGATGGAGCAGAAGCAGAATTTAATCGAGCAGAAAAACCAGCTGGTGGCAGACACGCTGGCAGCAGGAGGGGATATGGATTCCATTCGTGCGCTGGTTTCTCTGTATGACGAGCAGATCAACAATATTGATGTACAGATCAGCCAGACCATGAAAGACATGGTGGAAGACCAGCTGGAGAAGGCAGAAGAGAAAGAGGAAAAAGAACCGGAAACAAAAGAAGAACTGCAGATTAGACAGCTGAACAATCTGAGCAATGCGTCCCTGGATTATGAGCAGGTGAAGCAGGTCCACAGTGCCCATGAGCAGAAAAAAAGAGATGCCAGTATTCTGAGTATGGAAATCAAGATGGATAATTCCAGGGGAGGGGTTTCTCAGGGTAAGAAAGACCGTCTGGCAGAGGTGTTAAAAGAGGCGGATGAGCTCTATACAGAGGCAATGAAGGGATATGTGGATTTGAATGTGTCTCTGAAGGATGAGGAAAAGGAACATATTGAGAAACAGCAGCAGCTAGAGGGCAGCGGGCAAAGGGAAGAAGAAACCGGGGAAGCATCCGGGCTTCAGCACATGCAGGATTTGACGGCTGAAGAGACAGAGCAGGAGGAAGAAAATTCGTAGGAATACCTGTAAGATAATGAGAGCGTGTCTTAAAATTATTCCCGCCATCTGAACGCCCCACTTAGCGCGGTATCTGCGCCAGGTTCAGTCTGCACATAGCCCGCTATGTCTCTTTCGTTTGGCACAGATCTACCACTAAGTGGGCCAACTTTACAGATTTCCACCAATGTACAGGTCAAACAGAGTAGTTATTTATTGACAGCTCTTTCAACTGTCAGCTGAATTCCGGTATTCGATATAATTATTGACCATCATGGCCAGCTGGAAGGTGAGGGCATCCTTAAATGTCCGCAGATCCAGCCCGTATTTTTTCTGGATTTTTTCGAAACGGTAAACCAGTGTATTTCGGTGTACATAGAGCTGCCGGGCGGTTTCAGAAAGATTCAGGTCATTTTCGAAAAATGTCCGGATGATGGTGTAAGTTTCATCGTCCAGGGAATCCAGGGACTCACCTTGAAAGGTCTCCTTGATAAATTTTTCACAGATGGGCATAGGAAGCTGGTAAATCAGACTGCCAATGCCCAGCCGGTCATAACTAAAAGTAGTCTGGCCGCTGTAAAATATTCTGCCAATGGTGAGGGCGGTCTGTGCTTCCTGATATGCCTGGGGGAGCTGATTCAGATCATCGGCAGTATTTCCGTATCCCACCCATGCCTGTGTCATAATTTCGGTATTGATCATATCTACCAGTGTGATGGCTGTATTTTCCAGGGAATCCAGAGATTCTCCGGGGGACAATTCTTTTACTACGATAATTGTGTCATCATCGGTTGAGGTGATATAGTGGCCGGTTCTGGCTGTGAATAGATTTTTTACCATAGAAAGAGCCGCTTCGTCCCTGGACTTTTTGGTCTGTACCAGCAGGACGGCGCGGGGGCACTGGTGGGCGATTCGAAGTTTTTTTGCCCGGTTATAGGCATCGATGGGGGTGTAGTTGCCCAACAACAGATTCTGCATGTAAGTATTTTTATCCAGACGCTGCTGACAGGCGTCTGTCAGTTCCTCAATCTGACAGACTGCCAGTTCTCCGATGGTGTGAGAAGAGACGCCTTTGCCCCATACCAGGAGCAGGCAGCTCAGCTCCTCCTGCTGATATATTTTAAAATAGTGCAGGTTTCCAGAAGCTTTGGAGATGGCTGTCTGTGATAGAAATTCTTCCAGATTCTGACTGGAGGGCAGTTTCCGGGAACCGGTATTTACATATTCTTTTCCATCAGGGGCTATAAGCGCAAAGTCTAGGCCGCTGATTTCTTTCCATCTGTTTAAAGATTTTTCTAAAGTGCGGTGTATAGTCAATATTCATAAACTCCTTAAAACGAAGTGTACCGTCTGGATAGAAATCCGACGGTACACTGATTTTTTTAATCTTATATTGGCTGCCATTTAGTTGACAATCGACATTTCTGTTTCGGAATCGAAGAAATGTGCTTTTTCCATATCCAATGCGAATTTGATAGGATCGCCGCTCTTGGCCGCTGTTCTCGGGTCAACCCGTGCAGTGATCTGCGCATCGCCCAGATCAAAATACAGATAAACCTCTGCGCCAAGCAGTTCATATACTTTGATGGTAGATTCCATTACACTTCCAGGAGAAGACTCAAGGAATACCTGGGAATCATAAATATCTTCCGGACGGATTCCCAAAGTTACCTTTTTGCCCACGTAGCCTTTGTCTTTTAACACAGATGCCTTAGAGCTGGGAATTGTCAGGGCGTAATTTTCTACCTTGAACTGTATTTCCCCGCCATTCTGCACCACTTGCCCATCCAGGAAGTTCATCTGGGGTGAACCGATAAATCCGGCTACGAACTTATTGGCAGGCTGAGAATACAGTACAGAGGGAGAATCCACCTGTTGTACAATGCCGTCCTTCATAACTACGATTCTGGTTCCTAAAGTCATGGCTTCTGTCTGGTCATGGGTTACATAGATGATGGTGGAACCCAGTCTTTGGTGCAGTTTGGAGATCTCGATACGCATCTGTACACGAAGTTTTGCATCCAGGTTGGACAGAGGTTCATCCATGAGGAATACCTTTGGTTCACGCACAATGGCACGTCCCATAGCCACACGCTGTCTCTGGCCGCCGGAAAGAGCTTTGGGCTTGCGGTCCAGTAATTTTTCCAGATCCAGGATTCTTGCAGCTTCCTTTACCATTTTGTCAATCTGGTCTTTGGGAACTTTGCGCAGTTTCAGACCGAATGCCATGTTGTCATATACGGTCATATGGGGGTACAGGGCGTAGTTCTGGAATACCATTGCAATATCCCTGTCCTTAGGCTCCACATCGTTCATTTTCTTTCCGTCGATTAACAAGGTTCCGCTGCTGATATCCTCCAGACCGGCAACCATACGCAGAGTCGTAGATTTTCCACAGCCAGACGGTCCAACGAAAATGATGAACTCTTTATCTTCAATTTCCAGGTTAAAATCTTTTACTGCTTCATATCCGTTGGAATATGTTTTGTTAATATGCTGCAATGATAAACTTGCCATTTCTATACTACCTCCCAAATATACTCTTTCTTTATATCTTTTCTGTACTAGACACAGTATATAAGAGGCAGCAGAAAGAAACCATAGAGGAATCAGACAAAATTTTTTTATGTTTCTTGACAGATTGACGAAGAATGCGGATACCTTTTACATTTTAGAATATCCATAATTATTCACAATGGCATCAATTTTCTGTCCCTGCTGGCAGTAGGGGCATTCTGTGGGTTTGTGGCTCTCGTATCCAGGAAGGTCTTTTCCGGTGAACAGAGAATTGACGGTGATGCTTCCCACTTTTGATATCTCACTGAATATGGCGGAGACTCCCTGGAGGATGCCGTCATAATAGCGGATACACTGCATGCAGCTTCCAAGAGTGTTTCCTGTGGTGATAGTGCCGATTAAGAGAATAATATTCTTCCCTTGAATCATAGGCTGGATGTTGTCACGGAACATCATAATATCTCCCCGGTATTCCGGGCTGATTACATACATGGTTTTATGAGCGTTTAGAGAGAGAATCCCTGCCTTGGTCAGTGCCTGAGCTAAGAGAGCACCCACCACCTCCAGCCCGTCCAGGCAGACAATGGTATCCACTGGCGTTGAAGATTCATATTTCTGCGCCAGGGCGTGGGCCACCCGTTCAGCTTCGGAGAGACGGGATTTCATATTCACAATGTCCAGATGATGTGTGACATGAGAGTGGGATGTGGCAAAATGTCCGGGAATGATTTTCAAAAAAATATCCTTGTCATAGCGTGAACTGATTTTATACATTTTTCTTTCCATATAGAGAAACCCTCCTTAATATAGTTCGTTATCATGATAATCAGATTATAACATAAAATTTCTGAATATTAAACAAAAAAATCAGGCACTTGTTTTCATGAAACTTTTTTTGTATAATGGGAATATTAGCATTGGAAGTACTTTGCGATATAAGTGGAAATAGGAAATAGAAAGGTGGCAGGTAATAATGAAAAACAATAAGGCGCTTTTAGTTTTATGCTGTGCGGCAGTGCTGTGCGGCAGCATTCCAGTATATGGCGCGCGTATCCCGAAGCCTTCGGTGTCACAGAACAAAGCACAGGGCGCTGCCCAGACGGCAGCGGCTGTTTTTGGCACGTCCACCAAGGCTTTGGATTTGATAGATCTGACTCAGGAGGAAAAGGTTTCCAAGATTGGTGAAATGTGCCGTCTGGATTACGCCCGGACAGGGGTTTTGGCCAGTGTGACGGCAGCACAGTGTATTCTGGAGTCCGGTTTTCTGGCCTCAGAGCTGGCTTCTGAGGCAAATAACTGTTTTGGCATGAAAGCAGTTTTGTCAAATAATGACTGGGAAAACAGCACTTGGGATGGAGAATCGGTTTATACGAAGCAGACTCGGGAAGAATATGGAGGACAGGTTGTCACCATCGAAGCCGGGTTCCGGCAGTATAACAGTGTGGAGGAGTCCATGGCAGATCACTCCGCCTACCTGCTGGGGGCAAAAAAGGACAATGGTCTGCGCTATGAGGGGCTGCAGGATGAGGAGGATTACCGGGAAGCAGTACAGATTATCAAGGATGGCGGGTATGCCACTGACAGTTCCTATGTGGATAAAGTATGCGGGATTATTGAGAAATATGATCTGACCCGTTTCGATAATCTGGAAGGTGTGGAGGCCGAAAAAGATTTTCAAGTTGAGAAAGCGGCGGTACCGCGCAGAGTTTCAGGGGCTGAATTGTCTTACCGGGATGGTTACTACCGGGTGAGAAAAGAGTGGACGGACATTGACAGCCAGCTGGGAGCTTTTGGTATGCTGGAAAATGCGAAAAGTGTATGTGAACCGGGATATAACGTTTATGATTCCAAGGGGAATGTGGTTTATTCGTATTCTTCTCAGACAGAATAGTACACCACTGCAGGAAACCGGAATTAAAAAGTCAGGGGGATACTTTTAGAAAAATGTGTGGAATTACAGGTTTTATTACAGAAAATAATACGTATGACAGAGAAAAAGTAATTAACGATATGATGCAGCGCATCTACTCCAGAGGGCCGGATGAAGCGGGCTGTTACTGTGATGATACGGCGTGCCTGGGGATGAGGCGTCTGAGTATTATCGGGCTGGAGAATGGAAAGCAGCCCATTGAAAACGAAGACCATACGCTGGTTCTGGTATATAATGGAGAGCTCTATAATTATCCGGAATTAAAGAAGGAATTGATTGAGAAAGGCCATGTTTTTACCACAGATACAGATTCCGAGGTGATTCTGCATGGCTACGAGGAATATGGCCCTGATCTGCTCAATCAGCTCCGCGGCATGTTTGCCTTTGCCATTTGGAATAAGGAAAAGAAAATCATGTTCCTGGCCCGTGATATGTTTGGAATCAAACCGCTGTTCTATGGAAAAAAGGGAAAAGAATTGTATTACGGTTCTGAGATTAAAGCCATTTTTGCTCATCCGGATATGAAGAAGGAGTTCAATGAGGCGGCACTTGGAAACTATCTTTCTTTTCAGTATAATGCCATGGAAGAGACGTTTTTCAAAGGAGTCTACCAGCTGCTTCCGGGACATTATATGTACTGGAAAGACGGAGAGGTCAGTGTGCGCTGTTACTGGAAGCCTCAGTTTCATATTCAGCAGGATTTATCGGAGGCAGAGGCATCCGCCAGACTCAAGGCAGCCCTGGAAAATTCTGTGGAGGCACATAAGATCAGTGATGTGGAAATGGCATCTTTCCTCTCAGGAGGAATTGACTCTTCTTTCCTGACAGCGGCCAGTGGATTTAAGAAAAGCTTTAGTGTGGGATTTGAGTGGAATGAGTGGAATGAGGTAAATCTGGCAAAAGAACTGAGTGCAGACTTGGGAATTGAAAATTATGATAAAATCATTACCACGGAGGAGTATTGGGACGCTGTGCCGAAAGTACAGGAATATCTGGATGAGCCGGTGGCAGACCCGTCTATTATCCCCCTGTATTATCTGTGTAAGCTGGCATCCGGCCATGTAAAAGTGGTAGTGTCAGGGGAGGGTTCGGATGAGCTGTTCGGCGGCTATACCATTTACCATACACCTCTTTCCCTGCGTCCGGTGAAAATGATTCCCCGGGTGCTCCGGCGTGCGGTCAGTAAACTGCTGTTGAAATGTCCTTTTGATTTTAAAGGAAAGCAGTATTTGATCCGGGCAGGGCAGGGAATCGAGGAACGTTTCATTGGGAATGCCTATATTTTCTATCCGGCACAGGTGAGAAAACTGCTGAAAAAAAGCAGGGGGTATGTGACACCCCAGCAGCTGACCCGGCCTTACTATGAGGAAGTATCCGACCTGGACGATGTGACAAAGATGCAGTATATTGATCTGTGCTTCTGGCTGCGGGGAGATATTCTGCGAAAGTCAGACCACATGAGTATGGCCCATTCTCTGGAGGTGAGAGTGCCGTTCTTGGATATGGAAGTGGCAAAGGTTGCTCTGTCGCTGCCGCCGGAAATGCGTGTGACGGATGAAAACACGAAGATTTTGTTCCGCAAAGTCTCCAGGGAATATCTCCCGGAGAAAAATGCAAAGCGCAAAAAGCTGGGCTTCCCCGTGCCTATTACCAAATGGCTGCGGGAGGATGCTTATTATCAGAAAGTATATCAAGCATTTACTTCGGAAACTGCGGAGAAATATTTCAACACTTCAGAGCTGCTGCGTCTGCTGAAAGTCCATAAGTCTGGAAAGAAGAACTACAGCCGGAAGATCTGGACTGTTTATATGTTTTTGCTGTGGTACGAAATTAATTTTGAATAAGAGGCAAAACACGCTGCTGTGTAGGAGTGGCTTGCAGGCCAGAGGCTCCGGTCTCTGGCCTTTGGCGTATAGGCAGGTGTTTCAGGCAGCTTTGAGGGGAGAAGGAAAAATACAATGACTTTAGATGAATTGCCCATTGGCAAAGAAGCGACAATTACGGCTGTTGGCGGGGAGGGTGCCCTGAGACAGCATTTTCTGGATATGGGTGTCATTCCCAATTCAGATATTGTGCTGGTGAAATATGCGCCGCTGGGAGACCCTATGGAATTTATGCTCCATGGATATGAACTGACTCTGCGGATAGCTGATGCCCAAAAGGTAGAGATTGAACGGGTCAGGGACTATGAACCAGAACAATTTGATGGGAGCAAAACAGCAGAATCCCATACGCCTCATCCAGGACTGGGGGAGAGTGGAAAATATCATGAGAAGGCAACAGAAACTCCCCTGGCAGATGACGTGGTTTTGACGTTTGCCCTGGCAGGGAATCAAAATTGCGGAAAAACCACATTGTTTAACCAGCTGACAGGGGCAAATCAGCATGTGGGGAATTTTCCTGGTGTCACTGTGGACAGGAAGGACGGCGTAATCAAAGGACACAGCAATACCTTGATTACAGACCTGCCGGGGATTTACTCTATGTCGCCCTATTCCAGCGAGGAAATGGTGACCAGGGCGTTCGTTCTGGACGAACACCCCAAAGGGATTATTAATATTGTAGATGCCTCCAATATTGAGCGGAACCTTTATCTGACTCTGCAGCTGATGGAGCTGGATGTGCCCATGGTGCTGGCGCTCAATATGATGGATGAGGTGAGAGGAAACGGCGGGTCCATCCGCATTAATGAGATGGAAGATATGCTGGGAATTCCTGTGGTGCCCATTTCTGCCGCCAAAAATGAAGGCATTGGAGAGCTGATAGGACATGCTCTTCATGTGGCGAAATATCAGGAGAGTCCGGGCAGGGTGGATTTCTGCAGTGAAAATCAAAATGGAGGAGCTGTACATAGGTGCCTGCACGCTGTTATGCATCTGATTGAGGATCATGCAAAAAATGCAGGGATTCCTGTCCGTTTTGCCGCCAGCAAGCTGGCGGAGGGGGATAAGCGGATTCTTGACAGTCTGGAATTGGATCAGAATGAACAGGAGATGTTGGAACATATTATCTGTCAGATGGAGACGGAAAGCGGACTGGACAGGGCGGCGGCCATTGCAGACATGCGCTTTTCTTTTATCCGGAAGCTGTGCCGCACAGCGGTGGTGAAGCCGCGGGAGAGCAGGGAGCATGTGCGCAGCGTGAAGATTGATAAGGTTCTGACCGGAAAGTATACAGCCATTCCGGCATTTATCGGAATCATGGGGATGGTTTTCTGGCTGACATTTCATGTGATCGGCGCCGGACTGCAGGGTCTGCTGGAGATGGCCATCACGCAGGTTTCTTCACTGGTGGATACAGCGTTAACAGCTGCCAATGTGAGCGGTGTTCTGCACTCACTGGTGATGGACGGTATTTTTAACGGTGTGGGCAGCGTGTTGAGCTTTCTGCCGGTTATTGTGACTTTATTTTTCTTCCTGTCTCTCATGGAGGACAGCGGCTATATTGCCAGAGTTGCCTTTGTCATGGATAAGCTGTTGAGGAAAATTGGTCTGTCAGGCAGGAGTATTGTGCCTATGCTGATTGGGTTTGGATGTACCGTGCCAGGGGTGATGGCCACCAGAACCCTGCCATCGGAGAGGGACAGGAAAATGACTATTTTGCTGACTCCGTTTATGAGCTGTTCCGCGAAATTGCCCATCTATGCATTTTTTACAGCAGCATTCTTTCCGGAATACGGAGCGCTGGTAATGATCGGCTTATATCTGCTGGGTATTATTCTGGGTATTGTAAGTGCGCTGGTGATGAAAGGGACATCTTTCAGAGGGCAGGCGGTGCCTTTTGTCATGGAATTGCCCAATTACCGGATGCCGGGTGCGAAGAATGTGGGACATCTTCTCTGGGATAAGGCAAAAGACTTCCTGCAGAGAGCGTTTACCGTAATTTTTGTGGCCACCATCGTTATTTGGTTTTTGCAGACATTTGATTTCAGGATAAATATGGTGGAAGACTCTCATTCCAGTATGCTTGCAGCCGTTGCGGGAATTTTTACACCGGCATTGAAAATGCTGGGTTTGGGTGACTGGAGAATTTCCACGGCTCTGGTCACAGGATTTATGGCCAAGGAGAGTGTTGTATCCACCTTGTCGGTATTGTTTGGAAGTAAGGAAAGCCTGACTGGCGCTATTACCCCGCTGGCAGCGGCGAGTCTGCTGGTGTTCTGTCTTCTATATACCCCGTGTGTTGCTGCGATTGCATCAGTGAAACGGGAACTGGGAGGAAAATGGGCGCTGGGCGTGGCCGTGGGGCAATGCGCCATTGCCTATGTGGCTGCACTGGCTGTGTATGTGATTGGGGGAGTGTTGTGGGGATGAAAGAAAAGAAAACATCGATTAAGGCCATGCGGATACGAACGTTGAATTTTGTTATGATTCTGCTGTCATGTGTCTTATACATATTTTTAATTTTGGCCACGGTTCATATCTCAACAAGATGTGATCACATGCTGGAGGCCACAAACAAATATATTGCTTGTCAGGAAAATGCCGCGTTGGTGTCAGAGGCTTCCGATGACATGACAGAGTATGTGCGGCTCTATGTAATTACAGAGGAAGCCCAGTATATAGATGCATATTTTGAAGAAGTGGATACAGCCAGGCGGAGAGAAAGAGCGCTGGAGCAGCAAAACGAAGAACATGTCAGTGACAAAGCCAATGATTTTCTCCAAAAAGCCCTGGATTGGTCCAATCAGCTGATGGAAAAGGAAATCTATGCAATGAAGCTGACGGCATCAGCCTGCAAAGCGGATATAGAAAAACTGCCCCCAAAAGTGCAGGAGGCGCAGCTTTCAGAAGCGGACACCAAGCTGGGAAAAGAGAAAAAACTTGAGAAAGCCATGGATATGGTGTTTGGGTTTGAGTACCAGGATACAAAAAAGCAAATCCGTGAGAATGTTGAATATTTTTTAAATGATGCGGTAGATTGGACACAGAAGGCGCAGGCGGATAGTGTATGGGCATTGAAGCGTACCATGACACAGCAAAAGATATTTATCAGCATCTTATTTGTTCAGAATATTATTACATTTATTTTGATTATCTGCCTGATTGTGAAACCTCTGCAGGTTTATGTGAAGTGTATCCGGGAAGAAAAGCGGCTGGAGATCACAGGATCTTATGAATTTCAATACCTGGCCTTGACATATAATGATATTTATGAGATCAATGCTGCCAATGAAGCCATGCTGCGGCATCAGGCAGAGCATGATCCTCTGACCGGTATTATGAACCGGGGAGCCTTTGAACATTTGAAACAGCAGCTGAAAGCTTCCGCCAAACCTCTGGCGCTTCTGCTGGTGGATGTAGACAAATTTAAATTAATCAACGACGGATATGGACATGAAACCGGGGATTTGATTTTGAAAAAAGTGGCGAATCTCCTGGTGGAAAATTTCCGTGTTTCGGATTACCCGGCTAGGATCGGCGGCGATGAGTTTGCTGTGATCATGACAGATGTCACAGCGGATATGCAGTCTGTGATTGAAGGCAAAATTTATGGCATGAATCATGTACTACAGAATCCCACAGATGGACTGCCGAAAATATCTCTCAGTGTGGGAGCAGCTTTTTCGGATAATGGTTTTACGGATGAGCTTTATGCCCTGACGGATTCTGCTCTGTATCAGGTAAAGGAGCATGGACGCTGCGGGTGCAGATTTTATAAAGAAAAGGAGTAAAAGATGGCAGTGCCGACCAGAGTAGACCAGGATTTACAAGATTATTATTTAGCCTTGCAGAATAAGGATTACATCGAGGAGGAAGATATCTGGCGTCTGATGGACGCATACAGGGTAAAATTTGGGGTGGATTTAGTTTACATTGCGGAAGTGCTGCTGGAACGAAAAGGCGTTGTGTTTACTCATGTGAATTTTTCACAGGAGAAATATAACCTGCTGGGGCAGGTAAGACATTACAGCATGGAAGAAAGCAGTGCAGACGGCATGAAGGGTGACAGCCTGAGGGATTACAGTGAGGAACAGCCGGAAAATTCAGCAGTGCTTTATTACAGAATTTTGCGGAATCACAGCTGCGATGGATTTATTGGGCTTGCCGATTTCCACGGAAAAAGAGAGTGGACACAGGAGGAGCGGGAGGCTGTCCGCAAACTTGGACGGGTGATGAGGCATATTATTTACATTGAGAGAGCGGCGAAGGCTGCGGCGGCAGACCATGAAAAACTATTCTATCAGCAGTCTCTTTTTGCCCGGTCAAAACAAGAGTCGCAGAGGGAAAAGCG
Organism: uncultured Lachnospiraceae bacterium; assembly: GCA_910588825.1. Taxonomy (GTDB): domain Bacteria; phylum Bacillota; class Clostridia; order Lachnospirales; family Lachnospiraceae; genus MGBC164599. The sequence continues at coordinate 12,644 of CAJURF010000028.1, read as the reverse complement.
GAGACTGGAGGAAGAAAACCGCCAGTCTCAGATGCTTCAGGCACTCAGTATGGATTTCAATTCTGTGTTTTTTGTGGATTTGGATATAGGATCTGCAGTTTCCTGCCGGATGAACGATGATATAGTCCGCAGGTATGGCACAACCATGACTGGAGAGTTTCCTTATGAGGAAAGGATGCATCAATATATTCAGGACGTGGTCTACGAGCCAGACAGAGAACTGTTGAAAAGAGAATCATCAGTGTCTGTTTTGAAAGAGAGGATGGCAAAAGATCCTTCTTATTACGTGAATTACCGCGCCATGAGAGACGGTGAGACGGAGTATTTTCAGATGAAAGCTGTGCGGGCAGGCGCGTGGACAGAATCCCACCGCATTGTGCTGGGATTCCGCAGTGTGGAAGAGGAAATCCGCCATGAAATGGCCCAGAAAAAGTTGGTGGAAGACTCTTATGAGATCATAGCGGGTCTGAGCAGCGATTATAGTTTTATTGCGCTGGTGGACAGTGAAAATGGACAGATGTCAATATATAAGGGACAGAGCCAGCTTCCGGAGGTGGAAGAATCCAGGACAAGCAGCAGAGCGTATAAAGATGTGGTTGAGGCATATGCCCAATATGTATACCGGGAAGACCGCCGCTTGTGGCTTGAGGCGGCGAATATGGAACGTGTTTTAGAAAAGCTCCAGAACAGGTCTATTTATAATGTAAATATTCGAAGCAATTCCGGAAAAAAGATGGAATATATACAGTTCAGTTTCACAAAAGTGTGCGGACACAGAGGGAACGTTCAGATTGTTCTGGCCAAGCGGACGATCACGGGAATGATCCAGCGTGAGATTCAGCAGAGGAATCTGGCGGAAGATGCGCTGGCGCAGGCGGAACGGGAGAATCGTGCCAAAAGTACATTCCTCTCGAACATGTCTCATGATATCCGGACGCCGATGAATGCCATTATTGGGTTTACCGGGCTTGCATTAAAGCATATCAATCAGCAGGAAAAGGTACAAGAATATCTGGAGAAAATCATGTCTTCTGGAAATCATCTGCTGAGCCTTATAAACGATGTGCTGGATATAAGCCGCATTGAGAGCGGAAAAATTCATATTGAAGAACAGCCGTGCAGTCTCCCGGAAATTATGCATGAGCTCAGAAATATCCTGCAGGGGGATATGTCTTCCAAACGTCTGGACTTTTATATTGATACCATTGATGTGGTAAATGAAAAAATTTTCTGCGATAAGCTGCGTCTGAATCAAGTGTTTCTCAATCTTTTGGGCAATGCGGTGAAGTTTACGCCGGCAGGAGGAACCATTACCATGCACATTGTGGAAAAACCGTGCTCTATAGATAATTATGCCAATTATGAGTTTCGAATTAAAGATACCGGCGTGGGGATGAGCAAAGATTTTTTGGAACATATTTTTGAGCCGTTTGAGAGAGAAGAAACACCGGATGTGAATAGAATTCAGGGTACGGGTCTGGGAATGGCGATTACGAAAAATATCGTTGATATGATGCATGGGAAGATTGAGGTGGAGAGTGAGCAGGGAAGCGGTACGGAGTTTATTATATCGCTGATGTTCCGTCTGCAGTCTGCCCATCAGGAACCCCAGGAGATTTTAGACTTGAAAGGCTGCCGCGCGCTGGTGGTGGATGACGACTTCAATACCTGCGACAGTGTGACGGGCATGCTTCAGCAGCTGGGGATTCGTTCAGAATGGACGTTGTCCGGGAAGGAGGCAGTATTGCGGGTTCATCAGGCAGTTAATCGCAGAGATGAATACCAGCTCTATATTATTGACTGGCTGATGCCGGATATGAATGGCGTTGAGCTGGCCAGGCAGATCCGGGCAAAAGTGGGTGATGAGCCGCCGATTATTGTTTTATCTGCGTATGACTGGATGGACATTGAACAGGAGGCACAAAAGGCAGGAGTCACAGGGTTTTGCGGAAAACCTATGTTTTTTTCAGAACTGCGGGAATGCCTCAGTGATGCGTTTAATCCCAAAAGAAAGAATGCCTGCGGTTTGAAAAAAATACCGGAAGAACATTACAGCGGACGCATTCTGCTGGCAGAAGATAATGAATTGAATCAGGAGATTGCCGTAGAAATTCTAAGCGAAGCGGGATTCCAGGTGGAGACGGCAGAAAATGGCAGGATTGCCGTTGAGATGGTCAGTAAATCCCAGCCAGGGTATTATAAAGTTGTCTTAATGGATGTGCAGATGCCTGTTATGGATGGATACGAGGCGGCCAGGACAATTAGAAATCTTGAGAACGAGAAATTGGCATCCATACCTATTCTAGCCATGACTGCCAACGCATTTGCAGAAGACCAGCGGGCGGCATTGGAGTGTGGGATGAATGGTCATATCGCCAAGCCTGTGGATGTGGGTAAATTGTTTGAAATGCTGGGGGATCTTGTGGAAGAGTAAAATGGTTTGGGAATGTATCCAGATGTCACGAGTCCGGGCAAAAGAAACTGTTTCTTTTGCCCGGACTCTGTCTGAGGATGTCCCTGAGCGGGTCTGAAAATTGTTGATAATTAATATATAACGATGGCCTGCTGCTCTAAAGTATCATAGTGATGCTGAAAAGCATTTTTGTCGTAGCTGGTGATACCCGCCAGGGGGTCACAGACAATCACAGAGTTGGTTTCGGTGTCAAACCCGATTAACAGCATACAGTGTTCGTTGGAAGGCCAGGTAACGGTTTCACCGTCAATCTCCCAGCCGTATGAGAAGACAATCTCACCGTTGATGTACATGGAGCCCCATACAATTACCGGATATCCCATGCGGATTTCTACCAGCAGGTCATCCAGCGGGGTGCCTGTGAGATTATAGGCCATGTGGGGGCTTTTCTTTTTGGCCAGAAACTGGTTGGCCGCCTTAGTGATTACAGGGGCAAAACAGCCGAAAGAATCTTCTTTGCGGGGGTCACCCCAGAAAGCTGTCCGGTAGCTGACTGTGCCAGGCGCGGCCTTTTCAAGGTATTCATCTGCCAGCTTTTCTTTTGAGATACCATAACCATGAAAACTCAGTGCCATGGCCAGCGAAGTGACTTCGCAGCCTGTGGGCAGTTCAGGATTCTGAAGAATGGATTCGGCGTTCAGCTGAATCTTGTTGTCCGTGTTTTCGGTTATTCCGTCGGCTCTCTGGCGTTCTAATAGTTCGTTGATGTTTGTGACTGTCATTCCGGAAGGGTCTGCTGATTTTGCAGGGATATGTTTTTGATTTGGCTTAGGTGATGTTTTCTTTGCAGGTTCTGCTTCCTTGGCCTCAGCAGATGTTTCACCCTGATCTTCGGAATGCTCCGGTTCTGTCATGTTCTCAGAAACAGCCAGAACAGCATTGTTCTGCTGGATCATCTGATCAATGGCACTTTTAGCCGAAACGAATAAAACCGGCTTTTGTATAACGGAATGATATCTGAAATTCTCTTTGGCGCCGGAAGTATCAGAAGCCTGTGCATTGGCTGTCTGTGTGCCGCTGCTGGAAATCCACTCCTGTACAAGCTTAAGTTTCTCAGATGCATATTGTACAGCATCTACATGTTTCACATAATGGCAATATAATAAGAAACCTTCGCAGATTAATATGGCTAAAAGACAGGCAGTTACTCCGAATTTCAAAATGAATCTTTTACTGGTTCCCATGTGTGACCATTCTCCCCCTGGGCAGACCTGCAGTTTAGTATATTATATGATAATATTTTTATTTTGTTTTTCCGTGCGCCGCACCTCGAAAGACTGACACAGACGTTACTTTTACAGTTAACTCGGCCCAGGCGCCCTTACGGCACACAGGGGGTTCTGCTTAGTGCTGCTTCATTCCTGACCTGACACGGTTCACAGAATCCTGTTGCGTAAGACCCAGACGTCAACGCCACTTATAAAAGGCTGCTCCACAGCAGAAATCCTCAGATTGGCATCACCCCTGCTATAGCGGATTGCAGGTTCAGGGCACCGCTGACTCCCCGGCTGCACGGACTTACAGTATAACTGCTTTTTATGAAAAAGTCAATACATCTGCTTAAAATAGTGTTGAGCCAGAACGAAAAATATGGTACTATTTAACCATAAATGATTAGAGTATCCATACTTTGATATCTCTGGTTATACAAAATTATATGAAAGACGGGGTGCGAAGTGATGAAAAGAATCGGTTTATTAACCAGCGGCGGCGACTGCCAGGCTTTGAATGCCACCATGCGCGGTGTGGTAAAAGGGTTGTCCTCATCCATTGACCAGCTTGAGGTATATGGATTTGACAATGGCTATTGGGGACTGATATACAGCAAGTACCGTATGTTGACATCCAGGGATTTTTCAGGAATTCTGACACAGGGCGGGACAATCCTGGGAACTTCCAGGCAGCCGTTTAAGCTGATGCGCGTGCCGGATGAAAAAGGCCTGGATAAAGTGGCAGCCATGAAGCAGACTTATTATAAACTGTGCCTGGACTGTCTGGTGATACTGGGAGGAAACGGTACCCAGAAAACAGCGAATCTGCTCAGAGAGGAAGGGCTGAATATCATTCATCTTCCGAAAACCATTGACAATGATATCTGGGGAACTGATATGACCTTTGGTTTCCAGAGCGCGGTAAATATTGCCACAGATGCCATCGACTGTATCCATACAACGGCTGCGTCCCATGGAAGGGTGTTTATCGTGGAGGTGATGGGCCATAAAGTAGGAAGTCTGACTCTGCACGCAGGGGTTGCCGGCGGAGCGGATATTATTCTGATTCCCGAGATTCCCTATAACATCAATAAAATTGTGGACGCTGTGGACAAGAGAAGCAAGGCGGGCAAGCGGTTTACCATACTTGCTGTGGCAGAAGGCGCCATTTCCAAAGAAGATGCCAAATTGAGCAAGAAGGAATATAAGGCCAAGCTGGCGAAAAGAGCCAAGAAGTATCCGTCTGTGTCCTATGAGATTGCCCATCAGATTGAAGAAAAGACAGGAAATGAAGTGCGGGTTACAGTGCCGGGACATACGCAGCGTGGAGGAAGCCCCTGTCCATACGACAGAGTGCTGTCCACCAGAATCGGTGTGGGCGCTGCTGAGTGTATTACCAATGAGGAATACGGCGTGATGGTGGGAATCATCAACGGTCAAATCAAGACCATTCCTCTGGAAGAATGTGCAGGCAAGCTGAAGACCGTATCCCCGAAAGATCAGCTGGTTCAGGCAGCGAAACAGATGGGTATCAGTTTTGGAGACTAAGCTATGAGCTATACAGCTCTGTACCGGAAGTTCCGGCCAGATAATTTTGAAGACGTAAAGGGACAGGACCATATTGTCACAACCCTGACCAATCAGTTGAAAAATGACCGGGTTGGCCATGCGTATCTGTTCTGCGGAACCAGGGGGACGGGAAAGACCAGTGTGGCGAAGATACTGGCCAGAGCGGTAAACTGCCGTGAGCCGGTGGAGGGAAGCCCCTGCAATCAATGTGAAATCTGCAGGGAGATACTGTCCGGGACTTCTATGAATGTGATTGAGATTGACGCGGCTTCCAATAACGGGGTGGACAATATCAGGGAAATCCGAGAAGAAACAGCATACCGCCCCACAAAGGGCAATTATAAAGTCTATATTATTGATGAGGTTCACATGTTATCAGCAGGGGCATTCAATGCCCTGCTGAAAACTTTGGAGGAACCTCCTTCTTATGTGATTTTTATTTTGGCCACTACGGAAGCCCACAAGATACCGGTTACCATTTTATCACGATGCCAGAGATATGATTTTCACAGGATATCCCTTGATACCATTGCCAGCCGGCTGTCGCATCTGCTAAAAGAAGAGTGTGTGGAGGCAGATGAGAAGGCGGTTCGTTATATTGCCAGGGCTGCAGACGGTTCCATGCGGGATGCTTTGAGTCTGCTGGACCGCTGTATTGCCTTTTATCTGGGTGAGACCCTTACCTATGACAATGTTCTGGAGGTGCTGGGAGCCGTAGATACAGATATATTCAGCCGCCTGCTGAGAAAAACAGTACAAGGCCATGTGACAGAGTGCATCGGGATTCTGGAGGAAATGGTCCGCCAGGGAAAAGAAATGGGCCAGTTTGTGAACGATTTTATCTGGTATATGCGGAATCTGCTGCTGGTGTCCACATCCGGAACAAACGGACAAAAAGAAGAAGTGATAGATGTATCCGCCCACACCATGGAACTGATGGAGGAAGAAAAGAGTCTGGTGGATGTGGATACTTTGATGCGGTATATCCGGGTGCTTTCTGAGACTTCTAACCGGATACGGTATGAGACACAAAAACGGGTGCTTGTGGAGATTACGTTAATCAAACTGTGCCGCCCCGCCATGGAGACAAATCTGGACTCGGTGCTGGACAGAATCCGGGTTTTGGAAAAAAAGGCAGAGGAAGGGTTCATGTTTGCCAGCCAGCCGGCGCCTGGCCCCCAGGAGACCCCCGCAGAGCAGAAAACACCGCCTCCAAAAGCAGCGCCGGAAGATCTCCAGAAAATCATGGAGAGCTGGAAGACCATTGTGGGAGAGACCAGCGGACGTTTTAAGGAGATGCTGCTGCGCAGTGTGCCGAAATACAACGGACAGACAGGAGAGCCCATTTTGTATGTGGAATTCCAGGATTTTCTGGCCCAGCCCTATGTGGAAGGGAAAGAAGGAAAAGAACAGCTGGAGGCATTGATTGCAGATAAGACAGGGAAATCTGTGCAGGTGGAGATGATCATGGCAGACGGGAACCGTCAGGAAGGCTTGGCAGAACTGTCTGTTGATGATATAATGGAAAAGGAAATTCATATAAATATAGAAATAGAAGATTGAGAGGGATAAAAAAATGGCAAAGAGAGGCGGATTTCCCGGGGGAATGGGAATGCCTGGAAATATGAACAATCTGATGAAACAGGCACAGAAAATGCAGAAACAGATGGAGGAGAGCCAGAAAGAACTGGAGGAAAAGGAATTTACCGCCTCAGCCGGGGGCGGGGCTGTGGAAGTAAAAGTCAACGGCCGCCGGGAAGTGCTTCAGGTGAAGCTGGCAGAGGAAGCTGTGGATCCGGATGACGTGGAGATGCTGGAGGACTTGATTATGGTGGCAGTAAACGATGCCCTGCGCCAGGTGGATGAGTCAACGGCCGCGGCCATGTCCCGTTTTACAGGCGGGCTGGGGGGAGGACTTCCCTTCTGATGGAATACTACAGCAGGCATATCGGGAGCCTGATTGAACAGCTGTCTCATCTGCCGGGGATTGGCCCCAAATCTGCCCAGCGCCTTGCTTTTCATATTATGAATATGCCGGCGGATCAGGTGAAACAGCTGGCAGGCTCTATGACACAGGCCAGGGAAAAAGTCCGTTATTGTAAATACTGCTGGACTCTGACAGATGAGGAAGTGTGTCCCATCTGCAGTAATTCCAGGCGCGACCAGAGCCAGATTATGGTTGTGGAAAACACACGGGATCTGGGTGCATATGAGAAAACTGGGAAATATGAGGGGGTATACCATGTGCTGCACGGTGCCATCTCTCCTATGCTGGGGATAGGACCGGATGATATCCGTCTGAAAGAGCTGATGCAGCGTCTCCAGGGACAGGAAGTGAAGGAAGTGATTATTGCCACAAATTCCAGCCTGGAGGGTGAGACCACTGCCATGTATATCAGTAAATTGATTAAGCCCACGGGAATCCGGGTTACCCGGATTGCCAGCGGGGTGCCTGTGGGCGGTGACCTGGAGTATATTGATGAAGTGACTCTGCTCAGAGCACTGGAAGGGAGGGTGGTGTTGTAGAATGAGAAAAATCCATATCAATGAAAATGGCCGTGTATCCGGCGGGACAGACTGTGAGGAATTTTACGAATGCATTAAAGACCTGGCCAGTCATCCAATTGTACAGGAAATGAAAAATTATATACAGCACGGCACCACAACCTGCTACCAGCATTGTCTTTCGGTGGCGTACTATAATTACAAGATCTGCAGACGGCTGGGACTGGATGCCCGGTCAGCAGCCCGGGCAGGCATGCTCCATGATCTTTTCCTTTACGATTGGCATGACCATGCGAAAAAAACAGGAAACCATTTTCACGGGCTTACACATCCCAGGGAGTCGTTGAAAAATGCCAGAAAACATTTTGTTCTCACTTCTCTGGAAGAAGAAATGATCAAAAAGCATATGTGGCCCCTTACGCCGGTTCCGCCTGTCCGGGCGGAGAGCTTTGTCATATGTATAACCGATAAATACTGCAGCACGTGTGAGACGGTGGGAGACCGCCACAGAATGTTTTATCAGCGGTTTGCGCTGTACAGGAAACTGATACACCTTTTCCAGGGAGCGTGAATGGAGATTAAACCTGTTCCAGCAGGGTGTTTTTCAGAGTGTGCAGCCGGGGTGTTGTGTATTCCTCCGAAAATCCATAGATATTGGAAAGGGTGTATAGGATTCCCCGTGTAATCATATTTGCCATAGCAATCACAGTGGACAGCCGGGTGGTCTGAAGTGCCAGATGTTCCATCCATCCGGATGCATTGACAATACCGGTGATGGCAATGTGGCCCACAGGCGGCAGCTGTTTTTGAACACCTGCACCTGGGTGGAGTGCACCGTTAGCAACGGTGACGAAGCCCAGGTGTTTTTTTGTGCCCAGAGAGGCGTCAATGGCCACGTAAAGCCCGTTAGGGTGCTGCCTGGTTATGTGATCCATGGCTTCTGTCAAGTTCAATGCGTGAATGGGGTGGCTGAGTGTGCCATATATCTGCCCGTGGATCATGGGGCATCCTGACAGACAGTAGCCCACATATGGCCCCAGGCTGTCCCCTGTGATACGGTCTGTGCCAATACAGATGAATATCAGTTCTTTCCAGGCGCCTTCATGGCTTTTGATACATTTTTCCAGTGAAGTCCCCAGCATTTCATGTGAATCTTTTTGACGGGTATTGATGTAGAAAGTCATGGGCCTCCCTCCTTTACAAGCGTGTCTATGTTTCATCATATCCAATTTCTGAGAAATTATTCGTCTTTGTAGATATTGCAGCTCATGTCGAAGCCAGTCATACAATATTTGTAATCCCATCCTATAAAATGATAAATTCCGCATCCCGGGTATGTTAGGCTTTTCCCGAAGGGGTGATGAGATGATAGAAGTAGTATACAAAGAGGAAAAGAAAGAAGCGGTGGGGAACGAAAGCTTTTTCCAGCTGCCGAAAAATATCCGTCAGATTGGAGAAATCAGCGCTGCTTATAAAATATATATGGAAGACTATGTCCATACATTTATGGCGCGGATTGCCGGGCAGGAATCAGAAGTCCGGGTGGGACTGCTCCTGGGTAAATCTAATTGGATGGACGGCGTTACTTATATTTTCATAAGGAGTGCTCTTTTGATGGAAAATATGGAGGCCTCTCTGGAACATATTTCATTCACTGACGAAATATGGCAGCAGGCGGAGGCGGAAACAGAACGCTGTTTTTTGGGACAGCAGGTGGTGGGATGGTTTTTTGTCATGCCGGAGTGCCCTATGGAGCTGACGGATATGCTTTACCGCACCCATCTCAATTATTTTGGCGGAAATGATAAGCTGTTGTATATGATGGAACCCCTGGAAAAAGAGGAGGTTTTTTTCCATTATGAAAATGGGTGTATGAGCAGACAGAAGGGATTTTATCTCTATTACGATAAAAATACACCTATGCAGGAGTACATGATCCGTATGAATAAAAATATTCCCATAGAGAAAAAGGAAGAAGTGAAAGACAAAGCGGTTCAGGATTTCCGCAAAATCATATCAGGAAAGCCTGTAAAAGAGACTCCAGAGAAAAGCGGGGGATTTTCCCTGCTCCATGCAGTTGGGACATGTGTGGTGATTGGGGCTGTTGCCGTGGGAATTACTTATCTGAATAATGCACAGGAAACCCAGGAGACTTCAGTGGAAACCCAGCAGACTGTCCTTCGTGAGGAAGAAACAAAAGACAGGGAGGCAGAGCAGATATCAGAGAATGTGACCGGCACGTATGATTTTGAGGAAGAGGCCAAAGAGACAGAAATACCGGAGGAAACAAAAAACACTCTGCCTGAACCGGCTCCTTCTTTGGAAGTAACAAAAACAGCTGATGTGCAGGAGGAACAGGCTCAGGATACCGCTTCACAGAGCCAGGCGGCGGCTCAGGGTTCCTATGTAGTCCAGCGGGGCGATACTTTGTCCAGCATCAGCAAGCGGGTATACGGCAGCGCAGGACAGATTAACAATATCTGTAAATTAAATAATCTGAACATCAATGATATTATTTATCCTGGACAAATAATTTTACTACCTTAAAAGAGTATGCTATAATAGGCACATGAATGTGTTTGAAAAGAGCTTCTTCGGACACGCCTCGCTGAAATTCCAGAAAGATGCAGTCGGAAGATAAGGGGAGCGAAATGTTAAACGCAATAAAAAAACGGATGAGAAGAGCCCGGCGCAGAACAGGCAAAAGGAGCGCAAGACCCAGAAGGCGGCAGAAAAGAATCCTGCAGCTGGCTATGGTTTCGGCTCTTTTGGCAATTATTGGGCTGGGCGTTTATGTGTATGAGAGCAATAAGACTTACAGCAGCTACAAAGTACTCAATACCAGTGAGCGGGAAGAAAGTGTATCTACTCAATACCTGGAAGTGGAGGGGAATCTGTTTACTTACAGCAAGGAGGGCGCATCCCTGCAGGATGTGAAAGGAAACGTATTTTGGACTGTTCCCTATGAGATGCAGAGTCCCATTGTGGATGCATGTGATTCTACCATTGTGGCAGCTGACCAGGGTGGAACTACTATGGTCCTTTTTAACAGAGAAGGAGAAATGGGGTCTGCGCAGACTGAGAGAAACATTGTGAAAGTATGCGTGGCAAAACAGGGTGTTGTGGCTGTGATTCTGGATGATGGCAGTGACACATGGATTAATTTTTACGATTCCAAGGGAAATCTGATTGCTGAGAATCAGGCGCGCATAGATGAGCCGGGGTACCCGCTGGATATTGCAGTGTCTGAAGACGGGCAGTTGATTATGGTAACCTATCAGTTCATTGACGGGGCCGAAATCGCCAGCTATGTAGCGTTTTATAATTTTGGAACAGCCGGCCAGGGCCGCATTGATAATATTGTAAGCGGCTATCAATACAATGGAGTGGTAATTCCCCAGACCGTTTATCTGAATTCATCCACGGCTGTGGCTTTCCGCGATGATGGATTCAGTATTTATAAAGGAAAACAGATACCGAAGGAAAGTGCTAATATAACTGTTGACAAAGAAATTATCAGTACATTTTATGATACAGAAAATATTGGCATGGTATTTGAAAATGAGGGGAAAGATCAATTATATACCATGCAGGTGTATGATACAAAAGGCAGGGAAAAATTTCAGACTGAGTTCAACATCCCTTACTCAAACATTCGCATGAGTGAGGGGGCAATTGTAATGAACAATGATTCCCAGGTATGCGTCATGGGAACAGATGGCTCTCAGAAATTTAAAGGAAGCATCGCTGAGGGAAATATTGAAGATTTTTTCAAAATAGGGCGCAATAAATATGTACTTGCATTGGAACATACAGTGGCTGTTATAAAACTGAAGTAGAGCAATATCAGTAGTTATACTCAAGAGCATACGTATTTTCCAAATGATTTGCTGTTTTGCTTAAAACAGTGAAGGCCCGCTGGCAAATCATTTTGCCCACAGGTACTTACGTGGATATAAATTTGGAGGTTTGAATTACAAATGACATGGCTTGGAATGGCAGTTATTCTGCTTTTGGCAGTATTCGGGGCAGCAGGATATGCCAGGGGGTTTATAAAAGAAGCAGTTTCTATGGTATCCCTGGTATTGTCCCTGGGAATTGTGTGGCTGATTAATCCTGCTGTTACTTCACTGGTGAAAGACTACACGCCGTTTTATACACAGGTACAGGAATACTGTAAAGAAAGTATAGAGGAAAAAATAGCCCCTGGAATTGAGATTGGCCGGGAGGCGCAGAAAGATCTGATTGATCATCTTCCTCTTCCGGACAATATGAAAGAGGGACTTACAGCGAATAATAATTCAGAAGTGTATCAATTATTATCAGTGGATAGTTTTACTGATTATGTGGCAGATTATGCAGCTGTCACATTGACAAACGGAGTTGGATTCCTCATATCATTTGCAGCAGCCTTTGTGGCTGTGAAGATCTTAGTCTGTACACTTGGAGTTGTGGGAAATCTTCCTGTAGTGCGGGGAATTAACCGAAGCGCGGGAGCAGTTATCGGATTGGCGAAAGGGCTGGCAGTGGTGTGGATTCTGGGACTTGCTGCGACCGTTTTGTGTAATACTCCAATGGGGAAAATGTGTATGGAGATGATAGAGAAAGATTTTGTCCTTTCATTTCTCTATGAATGGGATATTTTTGTAAAAGTATTTGCGAATATCTTTTATGGGATGTAGCTTTGGAGCTGTTTCTGGAACAAGGTTTTTGGAACAAAATGCAAAAAAATGAAAAAAATGAAAAAAGATGTTGACAACCATATGAGACCATGATATTATGATTGAGCTGGCGCGGGGAACACCCCACAGCACAGCAGAAACAAAGCAGTAAAAGCACTTTGATAACTGAACAGCGAAACACACTATCATACATGTGACGAATGT
>CAJURF010000027.1 GCA_910588825.1 uncultured Lachnospiraceae bacterium | reverse complement strand
AAATTTATTAACCAAGCAGTCTTGATTGGCTGCATCATTATTATACAAGGAGGTGAATGTATATGGATAATAAAGACCCACCCAAACATTATGATACCAGGTCAAGGGCATTCAAGGACAGAAGAAAAAACTAGGAGGACGTTTATTAATGAAGAAAACACTAAAAAAGATAGCAGTTTTACTGATTGTACTTATCCTGGCTGTTGAGCTCACGGCTGTATCACAGGAAGTGAACGTATCTGCCGCAAGCACGAAAACAGTCAAAAATAAAGCGAAAAAGGCTTATAAGAGTTATGCGCGGAGATATCTGTCATCTTCATCTTATCCATATGGCAGCTCCAAATTATACGATATCAACAGGGACGGAATACCTGAAATGCTTTTCAACTATATGGCTGGTGTCCGCAGCGGATATAAGATTTATACATACAAAAAGGGAAAAGTCATAAAAATGTTAGATGCTACGGGTGCAGGCGGCATCTATCGTAATGCACAGAAAAAACAGATTTATATCTCTTTTTCTAATGGCGCTGCTAATAGCTGGTTCACCTGCTATAAAATGAAGGGCAAAAAACTTGTAAAAGTCCGGAAGTACCGCAGCAGTTCGGGATTTAAAGGGACGCTGATTAAGTTTTAATAATCAGCCTGTCTCTCTCGCAGTTTAAAGCAATAGTGCCTGCGTATAAAAGTGTCAATAGCAGGCGTGCATACGGGAAATGGTCTAAGACCGTCAGTAAGGAAGTGGCCAGAGGGTAATATACTTGTCAACAAACTGCAAAAAGGATATTGTTCAAGAAAGAGTTTGTGGTTTAGAAATCGTGAACGAAAGAATTTTGAAAATGTCCCTGACTAGGGGTACAGTTTAAAGAGGATGGAAAAATGCTGGGAATAACACTCTAGGATCACATCATATCATGAAGCCCCCCACGGATGTCCAAGCTGGCATCTGCGGGGGAAGCCTGTCACACATCTTTTTTTGGCTCTGTATGTTTCAGTGAGAAAGCCTTTTTCAATAATGCAAACACTTCCTCCATCAATTTCTGTTCCTTAGGGGATAAATCCGAAAATTCTTCAGCCAATGTGGGAAAATTTGGAGAGTCTGCTTTCTGGCCCATTAAAAGAAAGTCTGAAGAAACTTCCAGCACATCACATATTTTTAACAACGTGGCAACAGAGCAGCCCACGATACCGCGCTCCAGATTCGAAACATATTGGGTAGAAACATCGATTTTTTCCGCAAATTTCATTTGGGTCATCCGGGCAGCTTTGCGTGCTTTCTGGATACGCCGTCCCATGGCGGGCTTATATTCGTTTTGTCCACTCACAATTTTACCACCTTTATTTTTTTAATATTACCTAATAGTGAAAAAATCATAAATCATGTGGTAATATTTGGAAGCGCGAAATAATGGTGTGGCTATTATTATTTTTTTGCAAGTTGTACCATTAGCCTTTCCGGTATATACCGGCAGTTTTTCTATATTTAAAAAAATTTTGAGAAAAAAATCACAAGGACAGGATGTGTCCTTCTCATATGCTATTCTATATTCAGAGGCACAAAAAACAATCAAAAGGGAAAGGGGGAGTGGTATGGCAGCAGAGAAATTAGGAATACAGAGGTCTATAGGAGGGCCAAGAGCAGCGTATAGAAAATGGCCTGCATATACAATACAGGAAATCCGGTCTGATTTCCTGCACCATGGAGAAATAATATGGAAAATATAATGGATAAACTGATAAATATGGGGATAAGAGACTTTATAGATGAGAGCCGGGAAAAACTTACCCTGGAGGATGAAGTATATTTGATGGATAAAAGGGATGAGGACGCCCTCGGACAGAGGTACCTGGGACTTGATCTGCCAAGAAAACAAAGAGTCCTGATTGATGATTACATAGCCTGTGTGAAAACGGCAGGCATCCGCTATTCAGATATTTCCTACATAGCGGGGATTAAAGATACTGTGAAAATGTTTGTGCAGTTAGGGCTGCTGAAGAATTAAAATAGAAAGCTGTTTGGGCACCCTGCCGATAAACGCCGGAAACCAGCCAAAACAAGAAATTCAGTCTTTACAACTAACTGGCTCCTGGCGTTTTGAAAAATTTCCGCACCGATCTTCTTTTGGGACAATAATGTCTTTTGGATATGCATTAAATGTGATGATAAAATAATGGGATAGGAAAAACACTAAAATTGAGAACGCTTTCCTATAAATATTATGTATATATACGGAAAGCTACATAACATACGAGAGCATGGCACAGCGAAGTATTCAGTTCTGATTGTTTAAGAAATTACAAGGAGAAGAACTGTCACCTTGATATGCTATCCTGTATTTAATGGCATAAAAAGCAATCAAGAAGATTACTTCGGTTGGATAGGGGGATTTTTAAGCCCTCTCTCCTGCTAGATGCACCAACGATATAAGAAAAGGAACCAAGTATGGATAAAACATTGCAAAAACTTTACAAAAATCTGATGCAGGAAATAGATGAAGACGACATAAGTCTTATGTTGAAAAAAGAAATCCTGCATTTAATGGAAAGCAGCGGAGCATATCCTGGTCAGACAGCATATGAAAGATGTAGGGATATGGCTTTTAGAGCTGCAGAGGCTGGGGAAGAAGCTGGTTTTTATAGAGGATTTCGTTATGCAATGCAATTATGTATGGCATGCAGGCAGTGATTAAAAGTGTTAACTCTAATTTTTTTTACAAAGTGCGGAAGAAATCAATCAGGGACTTTTGCTGCTGTTCCGTCAGCCGGGCTGCTTCTTGGAGCAGCTCTTTTTGAGTGTCTGTCAAAGAAAAACTGTCCTCATCTGTCGCAAAAAATTGGGATAGGGTAATACCCAATGCCGTACAGACTTTTTCAAGGGAGGGAATCGTGGGGACTATGTTTTTCCGATACCAGGAAGATATCGTGGATTGGGTAAGCCCCGATCGTTCTGCAAGCTGGTACTCTGTCCAACCTTTCTTCTGCCGGTAAGAAGTAATACGTTCCAATACATCAATCATATTTTTTACCATCCATATACTTTTTCGTTAATTTTATTTATTTTAGCGTTGCACATGAATATGTTTTATCGTATAATAATAACGACTATACGCAAACTAGGGGCCGTTGTTTAAGGAATTGAAATTGTTTATGCAGTTGAGATAATGGAACGAATGAAATGGAAAGATAGTAACAAAAAATACCCAGGATGACAGTTTCTGTCCTCCTGGTATGGTATTCTATGTATGAAAATATGTAGAAAGGAGTGGCAGTATTGTGACAGGAGAAAGTGAAGGCCGTGCCAAGGTAAACCGGGTATTGGGGATTTATACAAAGCTGAAGGAGGGCCGGCTGGTAAATATAGAAGAAGAAATGCAGAATTATGGAGTGCATGAACGCAGTATCAAAAGGGATATTGAAGGAATCCGGGATTATCTTGAAAATGACGGAGCGGATGGCGGGCATATGGATATGGTTGTGTATGACCGGAAAGAAAAAGGCTACCGCTTAAAAAAGCGGGATAAGATGGGACTCTCGAACAGTGAGATATTAGCTGTCTGTAAAATACTGCTGGACAGCCGTGCATTCACAAAAAAGGAGATGGAAAGTATTCTGCACGAACTGGTATCATGCTGTATACCGGAATCCGAACAGCGGCTGGTCAGGGAGCTGATTATAAACGAAGAATTCCATTATATAGAGCCGCGGCATAAGACCATATTTATAGACAAGATGTGGGAAATCGGGCAGGCTATCAAAAAAGAACGCTATATCCAAGTTGAATATCAGAGGTCAAAAGATAAAAAACTGGTCGAGAGGAAGCTGCAGCCTGTGGCAGTCATGTTCTCTGAGTATTATTTTTATCTGACGGCGTTCATTGACGATAAAGAGATTCGGGAACACTTTGATGTCATCAACGATTCTTTCCCGACAATCTACCGAATTGACCGGATAAAAAGTCTGAAAGTCTTAGACGAGAGGTTCCATATCCCATACCGTGACAGGTTCCAGGAAGGGGAATTCCGGAAGCGGATCCAGTTCATGTATGGCGGGAAGCTGCAAAAAGTGGCCTTTGAATATTGCGGGAGTGACATTGATGCGGTTCTGGACAGGCTTCCGACGGCAGAGGTTCTTTCGGAAGAAGACGGAGTTTATAAGGTATCGGCAGAAGTGTTTGGGACTGGTATTGATATGTGGCTGCGGAGCCAGGGGGAAAATATCAGTAAGGTAACGATAAGATAAAAGCACAGGGCATACCTGGTTAGGAGCAGACGAAATGGATAATCTTAAGCATGAATTAGCAAACGTATCCGACGATGATGTGATACAGATGATGAATGACACCAGCCAGCTTGTAGCAAGACAAAATGTAAATTATCTGTCTTCTGCAGCGGTTGCGGATCAGGGCAGCAATGCGCTGACAAATAATGTGGAATTCTGGAAATGGATGGAAAGGAATTATAGGGGTTCTGGAATATTTGCCTCTAATGAGTCCATGCAGCAGTATATCAGCCAGGGGGCCGGAAAAGAAGAATGGATGATGAAACAGCTTCAGGGCAAAGGCTATGAACGGGATTGGATAACAGCACAGAGAAGGAGTCCAAAGAATCTTTTCAAGACCTTTGATGCCGGGGATGTGTCAAACCGGGTGGGCAGTGATGTAACCAAATATAACCTGCTTACAGGTAAAAGTTCAGAATACCAGATGAAAGCCTATCGTAGCAAAACGAATCCCCATTTAAAAAACACGCCAAAAGACATGACTGTTGTAACAAATGCCGAGAAGACCAGTGTTGTCAAACAAAATGGATATCAGAATGTTGAAAGTTTCCAGGATGCAGAGACGATAAAAAATTCCACAGATAAAAGGATGGAGCAGATTAAGGATGGAACGGCGTGCCCATCCTATAATTTTAAAAACGTAGCCGGGACAATGGCAAAAGCGGGGCTGATTGGATGCGTGATAGGCATCGGGACAGAAACGATTGTGTCCTATAAATCCTGGAAAAGCGGACAGATCACAGACCAGGAATATTTAGAGGAAATTCTGAAGGCAGGAGGGGAATCTGCAGTAACGTCCGGAGCAACGGCAGGAATCATGATTCCGGTTTCCGCGGCAGTAACAGCAGCGGGTGCTTCCACATTACTGACGATTCCGGTTGCCTTTGTGGTAGGGGGCGCGGTCAACCGGATTATAGCACCCTGTTTTGGGAGGGGAAAATATAAAGAGATTTTGGGCAAAGCGAAATATTATCAAAGTATGGCATTAATCAATCAGGATTTGATTGAAAGTATGCAGAACGCATCGGAACAGTACTACATATTTGTCACTCAGATGCAGCGGCAGTCCGTGGCTCACCAGGAATTAAAAAACCGAAGCATGGAACTGAACAAAGAACTGCAGGACTTATACAATTTAATCTAAGGAAGGAAAGAAAATGAGCATTGTAGCAACAGAAGATATGAATTATCTGGCACAGCAGCAGTCTGGAAAGATTAATATGATCCTGGCAGGAATGACTGCACTGATGAATGACATTGAGGGCAAGGCATCGGCAATGGAATCTCAGAACTGGTTCCAGCGGATGGCGAAAACGATAGCCGGGAAAAATAAATTGACACTGGCAGAAATACGACAAAACCACGAAAAAATGAATGTTTATCTGTCAGAAGCGATTGCAGAATTATACAATAGGAATTGTATAGACCATAATGTTATGATGAGCCTGGGCGTACAGATCAATGAACTCTATGCAGACCATACCCAGTTAAAACAGATGCTGGGGGCATTTGTGGGAAAACTGAATGAAAAGATAGACAGCGTTGACAATTTCCATATGCTCGTAACGGAAATTGACCATGGGGTTTATAGCCAGGTTCCCCCGATTGTCGCGGTCTGCCAAGTGATGTCGCAGTTTGACAACAGGATCCTGGAGGATAACCGGAAACTGGATATTATAAGCCGGAGCCTTTATGCGCAGAATATACTGAGTGGCAACCAGATAAAGCTGACGGAATACCTTGCCAGCATCCTAGTGCTGCCTATGGAAGATGTTGGGCAGATCCATCTGGAACTTGGCACAATCAGGGATAATTTCATGGCCAGCGTCATTCTAGGTGTTATGGAGAGCTATTATTTCCTGCCTGATCTTGCCAGAAAGATGAAAGATAAACGAGTACTGATCAAGGAGATCATACAGGCAGGAAGACTGGATGCATCCGTCTCATTATCCATGGATGAGATATATGATGCTTTTTTGGACAGCAAAATCAATGTCAAAAATGGGTTGGTTTCAGTCAGGAGAGAAAGTCCAATCAATGAAGATGTGACAACATCAGATATCAGGGACTATGCTGAAATTACCGAACTTGGACGTGCGTCTTATGTTAATGAAGAAGATTATTCACAAGCTGTAAAATATTTTAGTATTGCAGCGGAAGGCGGTTATGCCGAGGCTCAATATTGGCTTGGGCATTGCTATTATTATGGAGACGGAGTTGCAGAGAATAAGACAGAAGGATTCAAATGGTATATGAAGGGGGCTCAACAGGATTTTGCCCCTGCCCAATGTTCTGTCGGATGTAGCTACATGAATGGAGAAGGCATTGCCCCAAATACGCAAGAGGCATTTAAATGGTTTATGAAAGCTGCCGAACAAGGTGGTCCAGAAGCTCAATATTTTGTGGGAAATTGTTATTATTATGGAGACGGAGTTGCGGAGAATAAAAAAGAAGCATTTAAGTGGTATATGAAAGCTGCCGAACAAGGTGATCCAGATGCCCAATATATGGTAGGGCTTTTATATAGCAAAGGCGGTGCGGTTATGTTGGACAGAACAGAAGCATTTAAGTGGTTTATGAAAGCGGCTGAACAAGGAAACGCTAATGCACAATTAGAGGTGGGGAAGTGTTACCACGGAGGAAGTGGTACATCCCAAAACTATCAAAAAGCTGAAGAATGGTTGAGACGATCTGCATCACAAGGAAACGAAGAAGCGCGGCAAAAAATGGGGCAATGGTACCACCAGTATGTTTTTTAGAAACATAAAGATACAACCTGTTCTTTTGTTGGAGAATCAGTGTTTGATGATTAGTGTTTAATCACTGGTTTTCATGTATAAACGCACCGAGAAATCACAGCACCCTTGTTGATTTCCATAAATGCATAACGACAGAAATGTTGTGTAAATCAATAATACATGTTTGCATATAAAGACAGCAGAATCCCCGCTCATCCAAGGAATCTTAGGACTGTACCGCCAGCAGAAATACATATATGGAAACAAAATGCATTTTGTGTAGCATTGGATTATGAGCATCGCCCAAACATAGTCCGCCCCATTGTCCTCGGTAACACAAAGACATTTGTGAAGTTCGGGACGAAATTTGATATGAACCTGGATAGTGGACGCAAGGATAGAGAGAATTTTTTTGGATTTTAAAAGCTATCACAGGGGTATTTTGCCTTGCTTTATCTGAATAATATTTTTGATACAAACCTGTCTGGTCAATCTAAAAAATGGCTTAACCTGTAGGTACTATATCAAAAATGGGGACTTGCAGATGATAAGATGTCATCTGCAAGTCCTTTTTAATTTATATGCATTTTCGCATAATCAGAAAGCGACTTCCGGCTGATCCGCCAAACTTTCCCGCCAACACGTATAGCTTTAATCTCCCCCTCATTCAACAGCCTATACATAAGATTCTTCCCTATACCAAGAGCCTCCATAGCCTCTTTAGCAGTCATGATATCTGCATATTCTTTAAACATTTCAAACACCTCCTGTTATTCCCGGCACAGTTTACCATGTCCCTTAATACGCTGTTTCCGAAATTATAACCACATATTATTCTTATGAAGATGACCTAAAACAATGGAACCAGCAGAGTATAGGCCATCTTTTCTTCCAGAGCCCTGGAGAAAAAATTTCCTGATAAATTATCATCCACGCACAAAAAAGGAGGTGAAACATCATATGAAAAAGGTATTAAGAAAAATACTCGCAATCGCAGAATGCGTCCTGAATGCGGTACTCGCAGCCGCCCTGGTGCTCAGTTTATAAAGGCAAAGGAGGAATCAGAGAGAACATGATGCAGGATAAAAGCCATCACCACAATCCCGGCATGGACAATAAAGGCCAAAAATGGGAAAACACAGGAAAAGACGGGAACCTTCCCATGCTGGGGCATGTAGTCAGCCTGCTGTCTGCCCTTGTAAGCATCATCGGCATCATCAGCGACAACCTGGGAGGACACAAGTAAAGAAACATATTGAGAAAGTATAAAAACAAGGAGGATATCAAAATGGCAGCAAATGTAGAAACAATGTTTTCCGTAAGGGAAAAACCATGGCATGGATTAGGGACAATCGTAGAGGAAGCCCCCACATCACAGGAAGCACTCCGGCTTGCGGGGCTGGACTGGGAAGTGTGCCAGAAGATCATTTATACACAGAACGGGAAAATAGACGGATATAAAGCGAATGTCCGGGGCACTGACGGCCAGTTCCTGGGCGTGGTGACCGACCGTTACCGGGTAGTACAGAATACAGAGGCATTTGCCTTTACCGATGAGCTGTTAGGGGCCGGGGTGAGATATGAAACAGCCGGTTCCCTGCAGAACGGAAGGAAAGTATGGCTGCTTGCCAGGCTGCCCCGGGAATTTATGATTGCAGGGGAAAGGATCAGCCCATACCTGGTATTCAGCAATACCCATGATGGGAGCGGGGCTGTCCGGGTGGCAGTGACACCGGTGCGGGTATGCTGCAACAATACCCTGAACCTGGCTCTGGACACCGCACGCCGCAGTTTCAGCATGGTTCACACAGGGAACATCAAGGGGAAGATCCAGGAAGCGAAGCACACCCTGTTCATGGCAGACCAGTATATGGAAGCACTGGGAATGGAATTCGAACGCCTCCGCAGGCAGAAAATAACCGAACGCCAGGCCAGGGAATATATGGAGATGCTCCTGCCGGTGGAAGAAGACGCCAGCCCTGTGACAGCCAGGAATATCAAGAAGCTCCGGGACGATATGGCGGCACGCTATTTCGACGCCCCCGACCTGAAAGGGCTGGGAAATAACGCATACCGTTTTATCAATGCGGTATCTGACTTCGCCACCCACGCAGCCCCTATCCGCCGCACGAAAAACTATAAAGAAAACCTGTTTATGAAGACATACGAAGGGAACCCCATGATTGACAAAGCGTACCAGATGATGCGCAGTGCGGCATAAAAAAGAGGGAGATAGACCAGGGAGATGCAGGCGGCCAGACTGTTCATGTTCCAGGCTGTCTGCCCATTAATATTTAGAATACATGAAATGCAATACTGAATATTTGCAGCAAATCACCTGTCGTTTTAAGAAATAGAGCTTCCTATCTCCATCTCCCTAAAAATTTTCCATCCCTAATAGATACCGTATTTATTTTCCAGGAAGATGGAGATGCAGGCCTCTTATATAGACAGGAACGAGAAAAAATTTAAAAGGAGCGACATATGATGTACGAGAAAATACCGACAGCAGGATTGAGCCGTGAGGAATGGCTCCAATTAAGGAAACAGGGGATCGGCGGTTCGGATGCCGGGGCAGTATGCGGGCTGAACCCCTATAGCAGTCCCATGAAAGTATTTGCAGATAAGACATCCGATGAGACAGAAGAAATCAATAATGAAGCAGTCCGTATTGGAAACGATCTGGAACAGTATGTGGCAGAACGGTTCATGGAAGCCTCCGGCCTGAAAGTACGCCGTTCCAATTATATGTACCGGAATAAAGACTATCCATTTATGATTGCAGATATAGACCGTCTGGTAATCGGGGAAGATGCCGGATTGGAATGCAAAACAGCAGGCGCTTACAGTGCGGACAAGTGGACGGACGGGAAAATCCCCCTCCATTATGTGATGCAGTGTTACCACTATATGGCCGTCACCGGAAAACGCACCTGGTATATCGCCTGTGTAATCTTAGGGCGTGGATTTACTTACCGGAAACTCACATGGGATGATGCCCTGATTGGACGGCTGATTCAAGTAGAAAAAGAGTTCTGGGAAAACCATGTAGTGCCAGGGATCATGCCTCAGCCAGACGGCTCAGATGCCTGCGACGGAGTTTTAAATCAGTATTTTAAAAACGTAGGAAAATCAGGCACAATAGCATTGGTCGGGTTCGACGAAAAACTGGAACGCAGGACAGAGATCCTGGAAATGATCAGCCATCTGCAGACGGAGCAGAAACAAATCGAGCAGGAAATCAAACTCTATATGAAGGGGAATGAATCAGCAGTCAATGAACATTACAGGATCTCTTGGAACAGCGTGGACACAACAAGGCTTGATGCCAAAAGGCTGAAACAGGAAAGGCCGGAGATTTACGCTGACTATGCAAAAACAACATCATCGCGCCGGTTTACGGTAAAAGCAGCGTGATATCATGAATGGCAGGGGCAGGCATACCGCTTTTCCCTGCCAGTTCCTATTTACAGCAGCCAGGAGGATAACAGCGATGGAAGAAAATATGATACGCACTTTAAAAGCCGATGAAATCGAATGCCGGGTATCTGTAGTAAAAGAGAACGGACTCAGCCTGCTCCTATATAAAGATGCAAGGGTAGACCAGCGCATCCTGGATGAAACGTTCGGGCCGTTTGGATGGCAGAGGAGCCACCAGTGTATAGAAGGGAATTTATATTGTACCGTATCTGTCTACAATAAAGAAACAGGAGATTGGATAGCCAAACAGGATGTAGGGACAACGGGATATGCAGAGAAAGAAAAGTCACAGGCGTCGGATTCTTTTAAGCGGGCCTGCTTCAACTGGGGCATCGGCAGGGAGCTTTATACCGCTCCGTTCATATGGGTCACCGCCGCAGATGCGTCCATCAAAGAAGATAAAAGCAAAAAACGCCTGTACTGCAGTGACCGCTTTTCCGTCCGTTCCATCGGATATAACGGGAACCGGGAAATCAATGCCCTGACAGTGGCCAATGACACCCGGCAGGGGCAGGTGGTATACGAACTGCGGGCAGGTACCCATTCAGCGGAACCAGGAAAGGACACCGGCACTTCCGGCAGAAGAAATACAAAGGGACAGACAGCCGGGGCGGGCCTGTCCGGCGCAAAGATGAAATCCCTGGAAAAAGAGCTGAAACGTACAGGCGTGGGGATGGATGCGGTAAAAGCGAGATACCAGATTGAACAGCCGGAGCAGATGACAGACGAACTTTATCAAAAGGTAATGTCGGCATTGGCCAAGACAAAAACTGCGGCATAAACCCAAAAGTATTTTTCAGGGCTTCATGAAAGCTCTGTTTTATGCAAAAAGACAACAGTAAAAAATAAAAAAACAAGGAATCCAGATTTTACATAACAGGAGGAAAAAATGGCTCTACAGGATTTTATAGAAATAAAAGCAGGCACAAAAATAAGAGGATGCCTGATTAATACGGAGAGGAACAAGGCACTTTTGGAGGAAATCCCGCACCGGGACTTCCTTGACCTGTCACTGGTCTATACCATGGAACTTCCCAGCCCTGAAGACCGCAGGAGGAATATTGTGGCAGACAACAGCTTCCTTGCCAGCTGGGGCATAAGCGAAGCGGAGCTGTATGAATCGGTATACACGGAACTGGAAAATGGGACAGAAGTCCTGTTTGAGCGGATGGATGCCATAACCGGCCAGATGATAAATTGGGAAGATTATCCTGACGCATCATCGCTTCCGCTATATGTCCTTACCAATAAGAACCTCTACTGCGGGGCTGTGCAGATGCTGAATAAGAAAATATTACGAGATGCCGCAGATACCATGGGAACGGATTATATCATACTGCCATCTTCCGTACACGAACTGATTCTCGTATCTGTGGACTGGGGCGGCAGAGACCCGGGCTATGCCCGTGAGCTGGCTGGTATCGTATACCAGGTAAATGAAACGCAGGTTCCGGAATCAGACATCTTGTCTTATCACGTATACCGGTACAGCAGGGAGAACGAAGAAATCACCATTGCGGCATAAAGAGAGAGGAGAGAGGAACATGAAAAGAGGGCCATTCACAGACCTTGAAATACAGGTTACCGAAAAAATAAAGGAAGAGTTTGAAAAATTTAAATACCGGATGCTGTCAAAGAGCAGGAAGAAAATCTTTGCGGGCAGCGGAAAAATCAATTTCTATTCCTGTATTTATGAATATTTTATGTATGCAGAGGATATTGAGACGGCACATCTGAAAGCCTGTCTGAAGTGCCCGGACGTGACTGGGGAATTATACAGGATATATCTGAAATATGAGTACCTGAACTATCACCGTATGGCAGAGATTGAGGAACTGCTGGACGTACTGCAAAGGGAACAGGAAGAACAGAAACAGGGCGGGCAGGTGAAATTCCATGAAGAAGACTATGATTGATAAAGCCGGCAGACAGCCCATGTGAACAGGAGATGCTGAAAACATAAAAAATACTTTGCCGGAAACCGGATTTCAATGTATAATAACTAATAAGAAGGCGTTTCTGCAAAAAGAAAGGATGCGGGAAAATTGCAGACAAGCAGAGAACAGCAGGAGTTAATCCAGCAGATGAATTTAATGGATGATGTGTTCTTCCAGAAAGTCGCAGAAGATAAAGCGGTCTGCGAAGAAATTCTGCGGATCATCCTCCAGAAACCAGATTTAAAGGTAATCGAAGCACAGACACAGCGTTACCTGCGCAATGTGGGCGCGCATTCCGTAATTCTTGACCTGATCTGCCAGGATGGAGACGGGGCACAGATTAACGTGGAGGTCCAAAAGTCAGATGATGACGACCATGTAAAACGGACACGGTTCAATATCTCGAATATCGACACCACTTTTACTGAGAAAGGCCTGGACTATAAAGAACTTCCGGATATCTATGTGGTGTTCTTATCAAAATTTGATGTATTTGGAGAAGGCAGGACGGTCTATCACCTGGGAATGGCCATACAAGAGACAGGAACATCTGTTAATGATGGCGTTTACCGGATTTTTTCTAACTGTGCGGTGGATGATGGGTCAGATATTGCGGAATTGATGCAGTATTTTAAAAACACTAAAGGGAAGAACAGTAAGTTCCCTAAACTCTCAAACCGCGTGAAGTATTTTAAAGAATCACAGGAAGGAGCGGATAGTATGTCAGATATTGTTGAAGAATATTTTAGGAAAAGGATAGCTGTAGAGATGGACGAACAAATGACTAAAACGGCAAGATTGTTCTTGCAGAATGGAGCGTCTGTAGAATTAGTGAGGAAGTCTATCCCCACTCTTTCAGCGGATGCTATCGAAGAACTGAGTAAACAGGTCATGATGTCGGCAAAATGACCTAGATAGTGAACCCCCATCTGAAAGAGTGCATCTATTGGATGGGGGTGTGTAGTGCTACTGATAAGAAGGTATCCGTGTAAAAAAGTCGGATGCGCTGATTATAAATCCAAAAAACATCGAAAATATTATATCAGATTATGGAATCGCATATTTTATGGGGACGGGGCACAGATTAACGTGGAGGTTCAAAAGTCAGATGATGACGACCATGTATTTTAAGAAATCACAGGAAGGAGCGGCCAGTATGTCAGATATTGTTGAAGAATATTTTAGGAAAAGGATGGCTGAACACGACAAAGAAACAGCAAAAACCTTTTTACAGAATGGTGCTTCCATTGAACTGGTGAGAAAGTCAATTCCCACTCTTTCATTGGAATTTATCGAAGAACTGAGTGAACAGGTCATGATGTCAGCAAAATAGTCCAAAAATGGAATCCTCCCTGTCATTTATAAGACGGGGAGGTCCTTTTTTTCTTTGTATGACATGCCCCGTAAATGCTGCTCATTCCAGTAAAACGGATATATCATTTCTGCAGAAATGGGAATCCGCCATATGTTCAACCGCTTCTTTCAAACGATAAAACTCTTTATACTTGGGACACCACTTTTTACCGGTAACGTATGAGACAGAATTGAAAACAAAATGTATATGCAGGTTATCAGAATCTTCGTGGACTGCGAATACTGTCTGGTAATCCTTGAAAAAAGTATGCATAATTTCCATCCCTATTTCATATACCTTATGGGGATCTTGGACAGAGCTGGGAAAACTGAGGATATAGTGGTACATCTGTCTTCCGTCCAGTTTATCATAAAACTGCTTGATTGCCTTTATCTGACAAACAGCACTATATGTTGTCGAAATATCCACACAGTTGGAAGCACAATAATGTACTTTTTTTAAAAACTTCCCATCATAATAGGATTTTCCAGGCGCTAATGTATAATTAATCAGCCTTGCTATCGAACCCGCATTTTTATAATAGCTTTTATTATTTGGAAGTATCATTTTACTAAATTCCATAATCTTTTACTGGCCTCCTTGATATAAGAATCTTCTTTATAATTCCTTTTTAGATGATTTACCAGTGCCTGCGCTTCACAAGCACATATAGCCTGATCTGCCATCCTCTGAGTCACTGTCTGTTCCTTTTTACAGGAATCATAGATGCATTTCATGATAAATTCTTTTTGCTGAAGGTTATTCTTTTCAGCTGATTTTTTTATGGTTCTTTTTTCATTTTTCGTACAGCGGAAGGATATATGCTCCGTACATAAATCTTTTTCCTGCTTTTTACGTGGCATTAATATTTACCTCCTGTCAGCTTTATTTGATTGCCTTTTTAAATAATTGATAGATTAAAAATAAAAATCTATTAGGATGAATCAGGAATTCAATCATAATTAAATTCTGTGTATTAATAGCAATAGATTTTTAAATTTGTCATAATAGTCAAGTGTATATTTAATAATATTTAATTTCTTATTATCCAGATTATATGGATAGAATTTGTGTCATATCATCTTTAAGAGTGATATAATTTCTCGGATATGGATATCATTATGTTTTATAGAAAGTGTGGATAATAAGATGCTCTAGTATTTGAAAAATCTTAATAAGTGATAGATATCATATTTATCATTTTTCCATATTTGGAATGGATAAGAGAAAACAGATATCCTATACAGGAATCGTATGCAGGTATTATAATTACAGTCCCCCAGATGGGTTCTGTCCGTGATGGGCGGAGTGTTTTTGAATAATCAGTAATTTTTACCAGCTGCACATTTACGTAATTGTATATGCCAAATAATTTATAATAATAGTTCCTAATTCTTAAAGGGATTAAAAAACCAATAAAAGATAACAGTGGTTTTAATAAGTATTAGGCGGCTTGTATGATGGGATAGAATCGGACTGTAAAGACAGATGAAGTTGGAACAAAGAACAGTGGTTATGATAGGCGTAAATTTATTTAGATAATATAAAATACGGCTGTTGCCAATTGTAAGCAACAGCCAGGAAGGTATGCATATCCTATATCTTTCTTCTCTTTTCTCTTGAAAACGGAAAAAAATGTCCGTTTACGAGGAAAAATATCATTGAAACAGTTTTTTTGATTTACGGTCAAGGAGGCCTTTATAATTCGTGTAGTGATTGTGACAGCAGCATGAGGCTGGCTTGTTACGGGTCGAGAAAACCAATTTGTTGCAAGGTGGATATTTACATATACTTGCGTTATAACTTCCAAGATAATTGGCTATCTCGAAAAAAATACTTTGGAGCAATGAATTTGATTTAAACTCTAATATGTATTCGCCGCTTTCTTCAACGCTAAGTAAATAGTTAATGTTTGATATATATATGTTTATATTTTCCGCTATAAGCTTCTTCCCAAATTCAGCTACATCATTGAATAATTTTGAAATGCTTTCTATATTTTCAATGTTTTTACGTTTTACAAGAATTTCAGAATCCTTGTAAGTTATAGTAAAATATTTTTCTATGTTCAAAAGAAGTGCTATCAAATCTCTATAATGGATAGAGTCATTTGAGAGATTGCATATTATATTCCCCTCAGTTTCAGCTCCTGGGACTGTGGAATAATCTGCATCCGTAAAAGACAAATCTAGTAACTTTTCATATGGTTTTAGGGTGTCAGGAATTTCTAACACTGATGGCAGTATTCTTTTTACTATGAAACTATCGTCTTTAAGAAAATCTCTGAATACATTAGAATCTATACTGTTTAGTATTTCCGATTGACTGCTGGGTATTCCTAAAACATGCATTTTTAATATCAATTCTTTAGCGGCTTTAAAAACAGGAACATCTGACTCTGAATCAAAAGTATCGGAATTCAATTTTCTATAACTATCCCAATTCTTTTTGCATAAATCCTCTAACGCATGATTGTACATTAAGATGTAATCTTCAAAAAGAAATCTATAATCCAGGCCTAATAACACGCAGTGAAAGTGGTATGCGAATTTGGAAAGAGGAGTAGTTCCCCCTAATACCCAATTTAATTGTTCCTTTGCGGTTGAATACATCGCATAAGGTTGATACAGCAATGACAAAAAAGATTGAATAAGTTGGCTTTTTTCCTTTATATAAAGATTTTTATTGAAATCTGTTTCAAAAGACTTCAGTGGTTTCAATTCAAAATAGGATATTTCGGTAGATAACTGCAGCACGTTCCGTATCAGTCTGAATGTGTACTGAAATAACCCCAAAGACATGGATATTCCCGAGGAAGATGGGGAGATTTTTTTAGCGAAGTCCTCTGGAATCATCTGACCGCAATACGTAGGAAATTCAGAACTGCTCTCTGTATTGATAGGTAAACCTCTCTTTTTTAGAAATTCTTTGATTGCGTCTTCGTCAATTAAATCCAGTTCAATGATATCACGTATAAATTCTTTGGAATCAGCTTTGGTATTAAATGTATAGTTTACAGGACGGCAGGTATTTAGACAGGATAGATATTTTGTACCGTCGTTTGCAGTAACAATTTCGTATTCACCTAAATATAACGTAATAGTATGTCTCATAAAAATTATTGCTCCTTTCTTTTTTGCCGAAAATAATCTGAATCTGCGAAATTTACAGAAAATTGTATTATCCACTATGGTTTCAGTTACAAAATCACGACTATCATTACAGTTGTTAAGTCGTGATAAATCTGGAATGATAACAGTGTAACAAATAACTCGTTGATTTTCAAGGAGGTAAAGAAGATGTGCGATCAGGAAACAAGACACTTTGATGAAATGGCAGATGAAAGTAAGAAGTACGAAAAAAACACAGTAAACAGTAATCAGATAAGAGAGTTGTGTGCGGAAATTTGGAGGCTGCGTTTAAAACTTCAAGAAGCGCAAGCGCAAGCTTACCTGTTTCAGAGAGATACTGAAGAAGTGTACAACTACATACGGATGTTAATAAGTTTTATGCCTAAAAATGAATCGCGAAAAAGGATGAATCGCGAAATCGAACGACTGGAGAGACAACAGAAGCAGAGATTCAGCAGATTGCGCTATATGAATCGAAAGGGCGGCACTTCATATAATGAAATACTGCTTGAAGATTATAATGAAATGGAGGTGATGGGATATGACAGCTTCCATAGTAGATGCCAAAGACGACTGCCTGTGGATACATGGTAAAAAGGTATTGGATTTTGCCCCTTATGTGACAGAAGTAAAACAGATTACAACATCCAAGGGGGAAAAAAGGGAATATAGAATACAGATACATAGAAATGGTGAGGTTATTAAAGAAGCATGGCTGTCTAAATTGTATGTAAACTCTTGGTTTGATCTGTCTGCTCATTGCCCGGATGCAGGCCTTACCAGCAAAGAAAGACGGTTAATTGAAGGTTACCTGCAAAAACAGGCTGCAGAGCTCCCGTGCCATAAGGAAATTCTCTTGGACAAAAAAGGATGGAGCAGTGTAGGTTCTGGGTGCATATTTTTCAATGAAATGGTCATTACAAAAGCAGTGCCAGATATCGTGAAGACAAAAGAAGTTACAAAGATGGTTGAGGTGGAAAATTATAGGTTTCATACGGATGGAGTCCGAAATATCCTCTGCGAAATACAAAGAGCTGCAGAAAGCCTTTCATGGATTGTCTACATAACATCTTTTTTCGATATATTAAAATATCCATTTGAAATGGCAGGCTATCCTATTGAATTTGTTATTAATGTCTATGGAAAAAGCGGTTTCGGAAAGACAAGTTTGATAAAAACAATCTGTAGTCCATCAAATATCTTTTCCTTCAGCCAGCCACAGCGCAGTGATGCTGTCCTGCGGGAAATAAAAAGACTCGGAGGCCATACGATTTTAATGGATGATTACCATCCTGCTGAAAACAAATATACCTATGAACGGCAGAACTCTTTGAAAGACCGCTTAGTACGCTTGGTCGAGGAAGACAGCAATGCACCGAATATTCTTATATCCTCAGAAGAATTGGGCGGGCACGTGAGTATGCAGGACAGGGAGGTACAGCTCTTTTTAGAAAAACCAGTAAACTGGGAGCCGTTAGCCTTTTTAAACAGCAGGCAGGAGGCGCTCAGGGAAATACGGACGGCTTTCTTTGTACAGATAGTTGCTAACAGAGAGGCTGTTATTGATAAAATCAGAAGTTTTTGTGCGATGGCAGACAGAAAACGTATTTCTGACGGACAGACCAGCCTGCGCTGCAGCCGCTATTTGGATTACATCCGCTGTGCGTCCTATTTGTTCCAGGTATTCTTTTGCCAGGCATATGGAATAAATTTTCAGTATACAGACATAGAAAACGATACTCTCATCCATCAAAAACGGCAGAGCAGGCATATGGAAATTTTGAAAGGGTGGGAACAGCATGGAACGCATCTTATCACTTTAAGAAATATGTTGAGAGCACCGGAGCTTCTAAAGAATATACCCAATGGAAAAGAGTTTAGGGCATCAGCAGACACCATACATGTAGACAGTGCAAAAAGACTTTATATCGCCCCCAAAGCATTACAGCTGGGGATGATACGTTACCTGCAGACAAGCCGTATTCCAATGAAGCAGATTATTCAAGAGCTAAAAACAGCAGATGTATTAATTACTTATAATAAGGGCAATGAATTTACCAAAAAAATTAATGGAGAACGTTGTTATATAATTAATCTGGATGCGTTGGATGAATACTGCAGTTTTTTTGAATGAGAAAAATTTTTATGGCGGTAATGAAATATACGGCGATATAGAATCACCAAGGAAAAAATATCCCTTGGTGATTCTCAAAAGCCACTATTTTCTGTTAATTATTAATGATTAACCGAATTATCAAAAATGTAAAAGTTTAGAATTTAAAAGATATATTATTATACAGAGGAGGAAAGAGTATGTACAATATAACATTCAAAAATTCGGAGCATGAAAACTTCTATTTAGAAACGATGAAGGGAGTGAGATACCCCGACTGTTACAATAAGTCACTGATTTATTTGCTTGGGATATCCCGAATCACCAGGGAGCATTTCGGCCAGATTTTCAACGTGAAAAGCGGGTACATAAAGGTAGAATGTCTATGTCAGGGATGGGTAAACAGATGCTCTGAAAAAATCATCAGACTTGCTTTTAACCTGTATACAGGCTGGACCCCCACAATAAGTGACTGTCACAATGAACAGGAACGATTAGAAGAATGCAGTCAGTATACAGTAAATGAAATATTTTGCTGTGATTATGCAAGATATTTATGGCAGGGGATAAAACTTCGGTATCCAGAGTATACCACAGCAGGAAGGAATGCCTGATGTATGGTCAAAAGTGAATAGGAAACCGCAGGAACAAATGCAACGGAAAAAAGGAGGAATTTTCTATGAGTACATCAAAAAAACAGGAACTTCAATGGTGGCAGAAATATACCCTGACATTGAATGAAGCGGCAGAATACTTCGGCATTGGCTATAAGAAATTAAGACAGTTTGTTTCGGAACACTCTGATGAGAAGTTTGTCCTGTGGAATGGGAACAGAGCCCAGATTAAAAGAATCCAGTTTGAGAAATATCTGGATGAAAATATGGATGTGATTTGACATAATTTAAAACTGGATTCGTGTATTTCAGTATGGAAATAAAGCCCCGTCTATGGTATGCTGTTCATGTGTTAGTATATTCTGACGGGGCTCTCCATGAAAGGAGAGGATTATGGGCGGAAAAAGGCGTGATCATAAAAACCGCATTCTCCGTACTGGAGAGAGCCAGCGGTCAGATGGCAAGTATATGTACCGTTATGTGGACTTTAACGGAAAGACGCAGTGTGTTTACAGCTGGCGTCTGGTGGCCACAGACCCTGTCCCTGCTGGAAAGAAGGATACTGGTTCGCTGCGTGAAAAGGAAAAGCTCATCCGCAGAGACTTAGATGACAGTATTCTGCCAGAAGGGGCCGGACTTACGGTATTGGAGCTGACAAAGAAATATGTCAGCCAGAAGACAGGCGTGAAGCACACCACGAGAGCGGGGTATTATACAGTGCTCAACCTGCTGTCAAAAGACCCCTTTGGAGCAAAGCGCATTGACAAAGTGCGGTTATCAGATGCGAAGGGGTGGCTGATCAAGCTGCAGCAGGAAGACAAAAAAAGTTATTCGTCTATCCATTCTGTCAGGGGCGTGTTAAGGCCCGCTTTTCAGATGGCTGTGGACGATGATATACTGAGGAAAAACCCATTTGAATTTATGCTGGCCACAGTTCTTGTAAACGATGCGGTGACCCGGGAAGCAATTACAAGAAAAGAAGAACGGACGTTTCTTGATTTTGTAAAGAATGACAAACATTACTGCAGGTATTATGACGGCATGTATATCCTTTTCAAGACAGGAATGCGCATCTCTGAGTTTACCGGACTGACAGTCAAGGATGTGGATATGGTGAACCGCACAATTAATATTGACCACCAGTTACAGAAGACAGGGACACTGGTCTACATCGACACCACTAAGACTTATGCCGGAAAGAGGGTAATCCCCATGCCGGATGATGTGTATGAGTGCTTTGAGCGCATCCTGGAGAGAAGAAATCCACCTAAGGTCGAGCCGATGATTGACGGATACAGCGGATTCCTCTGGTTTGATAAAGAGGGAAAACCCATGGTGGCCATGCATTGGGAAAAGTATTTTCAGCACGCTGTAGAACGATACAATAGTATTTATAAAAATCAGCTTCCAAAAATAACTCCCCATGTATGCCGTCATACATATTGCTCGAACATGGCAAAGGCAAGGATGAATCCAAAAGTCCTCCAGTATCTGATGGGGCATAGTGACATCAGCGTTACCTTGAATACCTATACCCATTTGAAACTGGACGATGCAAGGGCGGAAATTGAGAATCTCGAAGCGGCGGAGAAAGAGATCAGACCTATCAAAAATATGCAGAAACGAAGTGGTCTGCGGCAATGAGAATAACCTGACAGGGGGTGGTAAATGAGGAAGCCGCCTTCTAAAGTGACTGTGTAAACTTAAAAAATCTACACATTTTACACAGATTTTTACACAGCCTGAAAGGAAAAACAGGCTGGATTGAGCCAGAATAAGCCGGAAAACAAAAGTCTGAGCCATCCATGTGTAAAGCCCCCAACACCGCATAAAACCTGGAAAAATCGAGATAAGTAAGGAGTTATAGATATATGATTAAAATACTTTTCGTATGCCACGGCAACATATGTAGAAGTCCAATGGCCGAATTTGTAATGAAACATATGGTAAAAGAAGCCCGCTTAGAATCTCAATTTCACATTGAGTCTGCCGCGACCAGCCGTGAGGAGCTGGGCAATCCGGTATATCCGCCTGCTCGTAAAAAGCTTTCTGAACACGGAATTGACTGTACCGGAAAAACGGCCCGCCAGCTTAGGAGCAGAGATTACCATGATTATGACCTGCTCATTGGAATGGATCACGCGAATCTTCACAATATGCAGAGAATCTGCGGAGGAGACCCAGATGGAAAAATACATCTGCTTCTGGACTACACCAGCCGGCCGGGTGATGTTGCCGACCCCTGGTATACCCGGGACTTTGACGCCACATGGAGAGATGTGGCAGAGGGCTGTCAGGGCATATTAGAGCAATTGACAAATGCAGGCTCTTGTTAAAAGGATTGAACCAA
The DNA here is from genome assembly GCA_910588825.1 of uncultured Lachnospiraceae bacterium. GTDB lineage: Bacteria > Bacillota > Clostridia > Lachnospirales > Lachnospiraceae > MGBC164599. The sequence goes on along the minus strand of CAJURF010000027.1, from coordinate 19,709 downwards.
AGAAAAGGAAGACATTATCAAAAAGAATATAAATATGCAAATGACCATTTGACCGCCTATTTTTCCGCCTGCGCAGGTCAAAAGGTTTCACAGCAGCTCGCTGCGTATGTATCTGAAGAAAGCCCGGAGGGAAGATTCCTCCGGGCTTTCTTCAGATACATTTTATAACCGTTCAGATGCCCAGTGGGCAAATGCAAGGCCTGTGGTATTTGAAGGGAATCGTTTTGCATTCATCACTTTTGCGGATGGCGCCAAAGACTACATATTTTTCTGGAATCACCAATGGGGCTTCCACCGGATGTAGTAAAAGGTATAAAGGTCTTCTTGTTATTATCCTTTTACATGTTTAAGTGAGGCAAAATTATTGACAAAGAGTCATCAGGGGCCGTTCTGGCAGGTGTTTTGCGACAGGGCGCGGTATTTAGATTTGTTAAGATTTGATTCAGAAACGATTAAGATTTTCCTGTGATAATAATCATATCAAAGGAAACAACTTTGATATACATTCAGAAGTCAGTGCAAAAAATCTTAAATATGCCTTATCAGACGAGGCGGTGAAAGGAGAAGCAAATGAAAAATAGGAAGATGATGAAAAATATCATGAAAAAAGGTACAGCATTGTGTATGGCAGGTGTGATGGTGTTTGGCATGACCGCATGTGGGGGAAAACAGAAATCTAGTTCTTCCAGACAGAAGACAGCAACGGAATCCTCTAAGTCAACAGCAGACAATAAGTCAGGCAGTGCGGCAGCCAGCCCCTCCGCAAGTCCATCAACACAGAAAAGTACGTCAGTTAGCCAGAGTAAAAGTACAACAGGTTCCAGTCAAAGCAAAAGTACAACAGGCTCCAGCAAGAGCAAGAGTTCGGCAGGTTCCAGCAAGAGCCAAACGGGCACATCCAGTTCGAAGTCTGCTCAGGGAAGCAAGCATACAGGTGCAGCACAAAATCGCACAGGAAATGGAAGCAAATCCAGCAAAAAAAGTGATTCGGTAAGTACTAACAGAAGCTCATTAAAAAGAAAAAGCATTACGAAATAATTTTGTCTAAAAGAAAGTGGACTGTGCTGCACGTGCAGTCCACATGTTTTCCATGGGGAGTGATGCGGGAAAATGATGGAGAGATGTGCAGAGCAGTGGAAAAAGGGGATGTCTGTGGGTCTGCTGGCAGGATGTCTGGTTCTGGGGGCAGTTCTGTTTCGTGCGTATTTGGATGGAAAGTTTGATTCTGCGGAAACATTGCAGCAATATATTGCAGGATTTGGTCTTCTGGCACCATTAATACTTGCATTCATCCAGGCAGCACAGGTGGTTCTTCCGGTTCTGCCCGGATTCTTCGGATGTATTGCCGGGGCTGTGCTGTTTGGATGGGCGGGCGGTTTTTGGTGCAATTACATTGGAATCTCCGCAGGGTCGATGATTGCTTTTTTGCTTGCCCGAAAGTATGGGAAAGGCCTTGTCAGCAAAATGTTTCCAGGCAGACAGTGTGAGAAATGGTCTTCATGGGCGGCAGAGAGTAAATCTTATACAATGATACTGTTTCTGGGAATGGTACTCCCACTGTTTCCGGATGATTTCTTTTGTTATTTTACCGGGATTACCAAAATGAGTACCCGTAAGTTTGCCGCAATTATTGTACTGGGAAAACCCTGGTGTATTTTGGCTTACAGCATTTTGTTTTCGACGGCAGTTCCCTGAGAATATCATGCAGAGTGTTACAAAAAGGCCACAGTAAAAAAGACTGTGGCAAAAAGATGGGGGAAATCAATGGAAGAAAAGAAGAAACTGTGCGGTTATTACGATTACACGGTTGTATTGACATATTTGGGACTGCTTGCAGGCTTTACCGGGATTATGTTTGTTATGGAAGGGAAATTCAGACATGCAGCAATCTGTCTTATGGCAGCGGGAATTTGTGATATGTTCGATGGGACGATTGCAGCGACAAAACAGAGAGACAGAAACGAAAAACGGTTCGGTATTCAGATTGATTCACTCAGTGATTTGATTTGTTTTGGAGCGCTTCCAGCGTTGTTTACCTGTAAGATTGGTCAGAATAGTTATCTGGCATTTGGGGCCGGATGTTTATATATATTGTGTGCGCTGATACGGCTGGCGTACTTTAATGTTTTGGAGGAAGAAAGACAGGATACAAAAGGCGGGCAGCGAATCTGGTATCTGGGGCTTCCGGTTACATCGGCTGCCCTGGTGATACCTGCCGTCTATGTCTTTTGGAACAGGTATGCCTGGGATGCACGTGTTCTTTTTTCCATTTTGCTGATACTCATGGCAGGGGCATTTATCGCGCCATTTAAAATAAAAAAACCATATTTCGCAGGAAAAATAGGAATTGTGTTTACTGGAGTTGTAGAATTTGTTATTCTGTTACTGGGGTTGGGATTGGAATTATGAGATCTGAAACGAGAGCAATTAGATTTTTATATGGGACAGCGGCAGGAAGGTTCCTTTTGAAAATTTTTACCCAGCCGGCCTTATCAAAATACGCAGGCATGTTTTTGAATTCCCGGCTGTCCAGTCAACTGGTGCCGTTGTTCATCCGGAGGCATCATATCGATATGTGTGAATACAAGGATGAGAGATATCATTCTTTTAATGATTTTTTTACAAGAAAGCGGTCTACGAATCAGATTGATATTACGCCGGGGCATATGATCAGACCTGGTGATGGTTATCTGAGTGTATACCCAGTGGATGAGAAACGGATATACCACGTGAAGCAGATGGAATACCGCTTGGAACAGCTGCTTAAAAACCAGAGTCTGGCAGGGAAGTTTTCAGGCGGTATCTGTCTGATTCTCCGGCTGACATCGCAGGATTTATCATCGTTATTGTTATGTATGCAGTGGTACAAAGCAGGATTTCAGGGTGATTCCAGGGAGACTGCACTGTGTTCGTCCCATTGCTTGTACATCCGTCCCAGTTTTTACAGAAAACAGCAGGGAATATACGGTGATTTCTTCGCCCCAGTTTGGGCAAGTTGTCCAGATGGAAATAGGGGCTCTTCTGGTGGGTAAGATTCACAATTACTGCAGGGAAGACGGTGTCTGGCAGGAGCCATATTTCTATTCTTGCAACAGCACGGTTATGGTGCACATTAGAAAATTGCGGGTGAAGATAGAAAAGGATCCGAAGAATCCCGGGTATATCAAGACTGTGTGGGGGAAAAGGTATAAATTTGATGCGGGCAGTAAATAAAAGAGATTCTATCTATATTCAGCTCCTGAAGTTACTGGTGGGGTCGGCGGCAGCGGCTTTGCTCATTTTTCTGGGTCTGAACTATGCCGGAGATTTTGCCATTGACCAGTACTGTTATCATCCCGATTATATTAAAAAGAATGATGAGAGATATGTAGAAAAACTGCAGAAATATATTGATGAAAACCAGTTGGCGGCCAGAGATACAAAAGCACTGTATTCTTGGGTCAAAAAGCAGAAGATGATTTCCATCCGTATTTATAGAGATGGACTCCAGGTGTTTGATACAGAATATCCTGAACAGGAATTATGGGACGAAGCCATTGCCATGCGTGAGTATGAATGGGAAAATTATTACTCTGTTACATTTTCCGATGGAAAGGCGGGGGTGAGTATTTCAGGAATGTATGCATATCAGTTCTATAATTATGCGCTGACAGCGGAGCTGGCAGTGTGTTTTTTGTTATTTCTGGTATTTGTAATTCTGGGAATCCGTACTAAGATGAGGGATATCTTGACGCTAAGCAGAGAAATTGAAATACTGGAGGGAGGAAGTCTGGATTATAAAATTACAGTGAAAGGAAAATATGAGCTGGGCGTACTGGCAGAGGGGTTGGAAAATATGCGGATTTCCTTTCAGAGTATGATCGAAAGAGAGGCAGAGATTGTACAGGAGAATCAGAAAGTTGTTACGGAGATGTCTCATGATTTGAGGACACCAGTCACATCCATTTTGCTTTACACAGAAATTTTGAAAAAGGGTAAATACAGCGGGGAAGAACAGATGAAAGAATATGTGGAAAGGATAGACCGGCAGGCATGCAGGATGAAGCAGCTGACCGATCATCTTTTTGAGTATTCTCTGGTGGCAGGGGAGACGGAGATGGAGCTGGAGGATCCGGAGAGTTTTGAGATTTTATTTTATGATTTGTTATCAGAAACCTGCAGCTATCTTCAGCAGAGGGGATTTCAGACAGAATGCGAAGTGGAGTGGACGGGGTGCAGCACCAGGGTTCATATGGATTATGTGATCCGGGTTATGGACAATATCACTTCCAATATTATCAAATATGCGGATATCCATAAGCCAGTGGCAATCCAAATGACAAGTGTGGAAAACATGGCAGGTTTTTCTTTTGAAAACGGTGTGAATCAAACTGGCAAAAAGGTGGAGAGCACATGCGTAGGAATTCAGAACGTGAAGCATATGATGGCAAAGATGGGAGGAGTCTGCAGGGTGCGGCAGGATTGCCAGCAGTTTGCGATAGAGATTCTCTTTCCCCTGTGGGAAAGTAATTGACTCCCGCTGGGACAGCACCTATAATAGAGCATGTCTGCAGAATGTTTAACAGAAAGAAGGGGATTAGAAGATGAGATACACCAATGTGTCCAGGTGCAAGTTTCTGGAGAGGCCCAACCGTTTCCTGGCCCGTGTTGAGATGGAGGGGCAGGAAGTTCTGTGTCATGTAAAAAATACCGGGCGGTGCAGGGAACTATTAAATCCGGGGGCGGTTGTTTATCTGCAGAAAAGTGATAATCCCAATCGGAAGACGGGATACGATTTGATTGCGGTGGAAAAAGGAGAAATGCTGATCAATATGGACTCTCAAATCCCCAACTATGTGGCGGCTGAATGGCTGAGAAAAGGCAGCCTGTTTCCGGAGGGTGCAAATATACAGATGGAAAAGCGGTATGGGAATTCCCGCTTTGATATTTATGCAGAGGCAGGGGAGAGAAAAGCTTTTCTGGAGGTGAAAGGAGTGACTCTGGAAGTGGAGGGACAGGCGCGGTTTCCTGATGCGCCCACTGAAAGAGGAGTCAAACACGTCCGTGAGCTGATGGGGTGTGTCCAGGAGGGATATGAGGCATATCTGCTTTTTGTGATACAGATGACAGGGATACAGTCGTTTGCGCCCAACTGGGATACGCATCCTGCGTTTGGCAGTGCACTTCAGGAGGCGGCGCGGGCGGGGGTGCAGATTCTGGCCTATGACTGCCAGGTGCGGCCGGATGAGATCGTTTTGGACCAGCCGGTGCCAGTGCTGTTATAAGCGGGCCCTGCAGGGGAAATAAGGAGGAGTCATGGATTTATTTGAATATGCGAAACAGGAAACATTGAAGAAGGAAGCGCCGCTGGCCTCCAGGCTTCGCCCGTCTTCACTGGAAGAAGTGGTGGGTCAGGAGCATATTATCGGCAAAGATAAGCTGCTTTACCGGGCTATACAGGCGGATAAACTGAGCTCTGTTATTTTCTACGGTCCGCCTGGGACGGGGAAAACTACCCTTGCCAGAGTGATTGCCAATACCACCAGCGCCGGATTTACCCAGATCAATGCCACGGCGGCGGGGAAAAAGGATATGGAAGAAGTGGTAAAGCAGGCTCAGCAGGATCTGGGGGCATATGGCAGAAAGACCATTTTGTTCATTGATGAAATTCACCGCTTCAATAAAGGCCAGCAGGATTACCTGCTGCCGTTTGTGGAAGACGGGACGGTGATTTTAGTGGGCGCTACCACGGAAAATCCGTATTTTGAAGTCAACAGTGCTTTGCTGTCCCGGTCTGTGATTTTTGAGTTAAAAGCTCTGGACAAGGAGGCAGTCCTGACTTTGATGAAGAGGGCTGTCTCAGACACGGAAAAGGGAATGGGAAACTACGGAGCTGTTCTGGAAGAGGATGCTGCCCAGTTTCTGGCAGATATGGCGGGAGGGGATGCACGGGCGGCCCTTAACGCAGTGGAGCTGGGAATACTGACAACCAAGCGCAGCGAGGATGGGAAGATTCACATTGATTTGGAGACAGCTTCCCAGTGTATACAAAAGAGGGTGATACGCTACGATAAAAAGGGGGATAACCACTACGATATTATATCTGCTTTTATCAAAAGCATGAGGGGGTCTGACCCGGATGCGGCAGTCTATTATCTGGCAAAGATGCTGTACGCAGGGGAAGATGTGAAGTTTATTGCAAGAAGGATTATGATCTGCGCTTCTGAGGATGTGGGGAATGCAGATCCCATGGCGATTACGGTGGCAGTTTCTGCGGCTCAGGCTGTTGAACGGGTGGGAATGCCGGAATCACAGATTATCTTGTCCCAGGCGGCGGCGTATGTGGCCTGCGCGCCTAAGAGCAATGCGGCGGTGAATGCTATTTTCAATGCTATGGAGAGTGTGCGTACGGTACAGACCACGGTGCCGGCGCATCTGCAGGATTCCCACTATAAGGGGGCGGGAAAGCTGGGGCGCGGCATCGGTTATCAGTATGCCCATAATTTCCCCAACCATTATGTGAAACAGCAGTACCTGCCGGATGAAATCCGGGATGCCCGGTTTTATGAGCTAAGCGATATGGGATATGAGAAACAGCTGAAAGAGCGTTTGGAATCCATCAAAAAGCAGGCATAGTGCAGATTCTGGGAGTCACATGAGATTCTCCATCAGATAAGCGTAGACGTCCTGGCATCTGACTCTCCATTTCTGACAGATGGATTTGGCAGCTTCTTCTGTGGGAACGGTCAAGGTCAGGTCAATTAATGTGGTATCCCGTTCTTTTACCAGGCAGCGCACGGAGAATTCCCGTGTGGTGTTTTTATAATAGTCTGCCTGGACAGAAGTGCGGCAGCGAACTTCTGCCCCATGCTTTTTTAGATATTCCAGAATTTCTTCTTTGGTGGTATCAGAGATCTCATTGGTAAAATAAGAAAGGGTAGTTTCCCCTTCTTCTGTTATCTTATAATAAGAAGTATCCCGTACCACATTCATGGTGGCCAGCTGTGTCTCAACCATGTCTGCCAGGGTTTCCTGAAGATGGAAATATGTGGTATAATCGTGGTCCAGCATAAAATTGGCAATCTGAGAGTTGGTCAGGGGGTACTTGGTGCTGTCCAGCATATATAGAATGATCAGTTTATATAGTGTTTGCGGTTGCTGCATAATAAAACATCTCCTTTAATGAGAGGGGGATCCCTGAGATGATCCAGGGAGACTCTGAAAGCATCGGCCCTGCCAGGTATTGCGCAGTTTCATCCGGTGATGCAGGGCATTGAGTACTTCCCGTTTGCGGCAGCTCCACAGGGGGGCTATCAGCAGACTTTTGGGTCCGTCACCTGTGATGCGGTGCACGGCAATATCCGGGGAGAGGCGTTCCAGGCAGTCGATGACCAGATCCAGGTAGTCGTCCCGGGACAGAACCTGGAATTTTCCAGCCAGGTAGTCGGCGGCCAGGTCTGTGTCCCTGAGCACGTGGAGCAGCTGCAGTTTGATTCCCTGTATGGGCTGGCGGTTAAGATAGTCTATGGTCTCCAGGGTTTCTTTTCTGGATTCAGACGGAAGGCCCAGGATGGTGTGAACGGTAATCTCCAGATTCCGGCGGTGCAGGTCCCTGACAGCCTGTTCAAAGCATTCCAGGTCATATCCCCGCCGGATATATCGGGCTGTCTGGGCATGGATGGTCTGCAGACCCAATTCCACCCAGACTGGCTTTACGGCATTTAATGTTTCCAGCAGCTGCAGGGTCTTTTGGGGGAGGCAGTCCGGGCGTGTGCCGATGGACAGGCAGGCAATGTCCGGATGGCTGACAGCCTCCCAGAAAATTTTCTCCAGGTAGTCTACAGGCGCATAGGTGTTGGTGTAAGCCTGAAAGTAGGCGATAAACCTGCGGACAGGGCGTTTCTGACGGATGGCTTGTATCTGCTGCTCAATCTGCGCAGGAATGGACAGGGACGGGCTGCCTGCGAAATCTCCGGACCCGCCTTCACTGCAGAAAATACAGCCCTTGTTTCCCAGCGTTCCGTCCCGGTTGGGGCAGGTCATCCCACCGTTTAATGTAATTTTATAGACCTTTTCTCCAAATCTCAGCCGAAGCATGGCGTCCAGCGAATAGTAAGGTTTATCCCTCCAGCGTTTCATAGACAGATTCTCCTTTATTCTTCCGATGGTTCAATACGTTTGAATACCAGTTCATAACCGTCTCTGCCGTAATTCAGGGAGCGGTTTACCCGGCTGATGGTTGCAGTAGAAGCTCCTGTCTGTTCAGATATTTCCAGGTATGTCCGCTTGTCCCGCAGCATTTTTGCCACTTCAAAGCGCTGGGACAGAGACAGCAGTTCATTAATGGTACAGATATCGGCGAAAAAAGCATAGCATTCTTCGATATTTTCTAAAGTCATTATGCCTTCAAATAGTTGATTGACAGCCTCTGTCCTGATTTCCTTGCTCATTTTCTTTCTCCTTTACTGCGGCCGTGTCTGCTTTTGTATTTGTTCATATAGGGGAGGATTTCCTGTGGATCTCTGTTTAAGACCAGCTCTTCCGGAAATGACAGTTCTTTCAGCAGCTCATCTGCCAGACAGAAGTCTCCCACGTAAGTGTCCGCGTGGGCATCACTGTCCACGATGATGGGCTGTTCATAGTGCATGCACCATTTCAACATTTCTTTGTCGTTTTCTCTGGCATTGGCTCTCATACATAAGGGGTCCAGGGAATGGTTGTTTAGTTCCAGGACGGTTTTGTGCTCTTTGGCCCCTTTTACCAGTGCCTGGTAATCCACCGGGAACCGTCCGTCATCGGGATGGCCGATCACATTAATATAAGGATTCTCCATGGCTTTTAAATAAGCCCGGGTATTCTCTTTCCTGCTTCCGGGGTGTATGCAGGGTTTGTGCATACTGGCAATTACAATATCCAGGCTGGACATCTCCCTGTCGTTTAGATCCACATGCCCGTCGTAATCCAGGATGTTTACCTCCGCGCCCAGCAGAAGTTCCACGCCGGACATGGAGCGGTTCAAAATCTTCAGATTGTGAAAATAAAAGTGCGGGCAGGTTCCTGGCATCTGCGGGGCGTGTTCGGTAATTCCCAGAACTTTCAGTCCCTTGTCCGCAGCGGCCTGTACCATTTCCCGCATGGTATTGTAAGCATGGCCGCTTACCAGTGTATGCGTATGCAAGTCCATCGTGTATTCCACAATAATTTCCTCCTAGAGAGTGGTTATTTCTTTCGCGTTTGTTCTATATACTATACTCTAACATTTTTACACAATGGCAGTCAATATCATTTTGCCGATATAATTGACTTTTCCCCTATGCCATGGTACAGTCTTAGAAAACACCTCGAAATAACTTGTGCAGCTAAGGAACTGGGAAAGGAATGGCGATGGGAGAATGAGCAGTCATGCGGATAAATCTAAAAGAAATATCTGGATGCCGGGGTGCAGAAAAATGGTGGAGTTTCTGCCAGAATCGTTTCCGGAGGATGTGGAATGTCCCATGATGGCAGCGGTGGACGTGGGCTCTGTTTCTGTGGGAGTTTATCTTCTGGACGGATTGACCGGGGAGAGGCTTGCCGCCAGGAGTATGCTGAATCCCCAGGTGCAGTATGGGATGGATGTGATTCAGCGGTGCGGCTATGCTCTGGAAAACGGGCCGGAGATATTGAGCGGCTGTATCCGCAGCGCAGTCAATGTGCTTTTGCGGGAGGCGTCAAGGGAGTGCGGGCGCAGCCAGGAAGATATTGTACAGATTGTAATGGTGGGAAATTCTTACATGCAGCACTTATTTTTGGAGATTTCCCCCAGGCCTTTGGTATCTGCCCCTCATAAATGGACAAAAAAGGACGCCCTGCGTTTTCGGGCCTCAGAATACGGGTTGATGGTCTATCCGTGGGCACAGCTGTGCTGGCTGCCCGGAATCGGAGGATTTGTGGGGGCGGACACTGTGGGATGTCTGCTGGCGTCCGGCATGGACCAGAGGGAGGATATGACGCTTCTGGTGGACATTGGGGTGAATGTGGAGATTGTACTGGGTAATAGAAAATGTGGTCTGACTGCCTGCTTTACTGCTGTGGGCGCGGCTTTTGAGGGGGTCAAAATCGTCTGCGGCATGCGCGGCGGTCCGGGGGCCATTGACCAGGTATATCTGGAAGAAGGAGAGATGAAATTCCATGTGATGGGCGGGGGAGACCCCATAGGAATCTGCGGTTCCGGCCTGCTGGATGCTGTGGCGTGCCTGCTAAAGCTGGAGGAAATCGATCAGAGCGGCAGGCTTAAAGAGACGTATTACTTTACCAGGAGGGTGTTTCTCACTCAGCAGGATATCCGGGAGGTACAGCTGGTCAAGGGGGCAGTGGCAGCGGGAATCCGTCTGCTGTGCATGGAAAAGAACATCCGGCCGGAAGAAATCAGGGAGCTTTTGCTGGCGGGCACTTTTGGGTATTATCTGAATCCGGACAGCGCCAGCATTGTGGGGATGTTTCCCAGGGAGCTTCAGAGCCGTATCACTGCCATTGGCAATGCCGCAGGGGAAGGAGCCCAGATTGCGGCCGCCAACAGGGGGGAATATGACAGATGCAGCCAGATTGCCAAAGACACGCAGTTTTTTGACCTGACACAGGACCCCCAGTTTGGTGACATTTATATTTCGGAACTGGGTTTTCCTGCAGCTCCTTAGCTGGATGAACACCTATGCTTCGTCCAGGGCAATTAGATGGAAGGAGAGAAGCATGTAGAGCAGTTCGTCCGGGTCCGAAAAATCGGTTTTCAGGACTTCTTTGATTTTTTTTAGCCGGTACAGCAGGGTGCTTCTGTGTATGAAAAGCGCTTCGGCAGTCCGGGTAATATTCTGCTGGTTTTCCAGATAACACCGCACCGTGGGGTAGAGCTGGGTGTGGTTGACATCGTCTGCGTGTTTCAGCTCCAGAAGCTTTTCGTGGCCCACCATATAGGCAGGGAGCTTTTTGGTGATCTGCTCCAGGATATAAGACAGGGCAATCTGGTCGAAATAGTGTATCCATTGAGAGGGATTGACGCGTTTTCCCACCTGGAGGGCAATGGAAGCCTGGATATACTGCCTGTGGAAATTGAAGTGTCCCAGCATACTGCGGCTGTAACCGGCATTTAAAAGGCTGTCCCTTATAAAGCTGGCCAGCTTTTGAGATATGGTATCTGTGGTCAGGCTGCAAAGGTCCAGATTGATGTACACTACCACATTGTCCTGATGTTCTATGGCGCAGGAGGCAGGAATGGAGTTCTCCACGTAACTGCAGATGGAGCGCAGGGTGAGGTTTTTAAAGTCCAGAATGCCGGTTTTGATTAAAATACACTGATAATGGCAGGCAGAGGTCCAGCCTGCGGCGGATATCTGCTGGCTGATGTCTACATAGTCCGCTCCAGAGTTGGTGAGCAGATTCTGGAAAATGTGGTGCAGAGAATAGGCGCTGTCCCGGAGGCTGACCGTGTTGGTGGACAGGGCGTGGGAGATCATCCGGGCCAAATATTCCAGCAGAAAGCCGAAAGTATCGTCTAAGGGAATCTCACCGATGGAAGTCATAAGCCGGTACACGGTTTTGTCAAATTTTGTAATGTTCACGCACAGCTGGGGCTCGGCCACATCGTTTCCGGGATAGAAGAAGTAGCCGGTGCGGTTGTAAGCTTCTGTATAATTGGCATCCTGCTTCATAGAATTGACCAGTGCCCGGGTTTCTTCATTGGACCCCAGCACAGAGTTTTTCAATTCTCCGTAGGATGTTTTTTTTGCGGCCACAATGGTAAAATCCATGCCGATGACGGTCATGGGATTGGGAATGATGTGGTCAGTCAGATTCAGAAGATGCTGTACGGAAGAATTTTTCAGCCTGGATTCGAACAGTGACTGATTCCAATCTTCATAAAGAGAAAAAATCTCCTGCAGGTACGTAAAGACCTGGCCGGACAAGGCAAAGGCAGGCAGGATGCATACATTGGGGTATTCAGCTACAGACACGTCAAACTGGTTTCCGGTAAAAACAAGAAAGACTTTTGAAAGCCGGTGGGTGGGCGGGATGAAATCCGGGTTGTTAATTACGTAGATCAATCCGTCCTCTATTACATTCTGTCCTTCATAATAGACGGGATATTTTAAATGAGGTTCACTGGAAAGCCACAAGGAGGCGGTCATCTCGTATTGTTTCTGAAGGTAGTAGGAAATTAAAAGCGCACTGAGTTTCATGAGCGTATATGTACATCCTTTCTGTGAGCGGATAGTTAGTACACCCTTAGTATCCGAGTATCTACGAAACGGTGTACTAGTGGTTCTATTATACACCTATGAAGCGTCCGTTTCTACACAATGTAGGAAATTCTCTAAAATAATCAGCAGTTTTGTATATAGAAGAAATGCATGGTGTATGATAAACTTTGGTCATTGAAAACAAGGAGGAAATAATTGAAATGATCATTATCGGTGAAAAAATCAATGGCTCCATTCCGGCTGTTGCGGAAGCAATCGCTGCCCGTGATGCTGAATTTATAAAGAACAGAGCAAAGGCTCAGGCAGAGGCCGGGGCAACATTCATCGACTGCTGCGCATCGGTTCCCGAGGCAGAGGAAGTAGAGACATTAAAATGGATGATTGAGTGCATCCAGGAAGCAACAGATCTTCCCATCGCAGTGGACAGCCCTAGTGCGGATGTAATCAAAGAGGCATATAAGTTCTGTAACAAAGAAGGAATCATTAACTCTGTATCAGGGGAAGGCAGCAAAGTGGACACCATTTTCCCGCTGATTGCCGACACAAAATGGGGTGTGATCTGCCTTCTGTCAGATGACACAGGAATTCCAAAAACAGCGGCTGACCGTCTCAAAGTGTTTGACTATATTATGTCAAAGGCAAAAGAATACAACATCAGCCCGGACCGTCTTTACATAGATCCACTGGTAGAAATGCTCTGCACATCGGAAGATGGAATGGCTATGAATGTGGAAGTAATGAACACAATCCGTAAACAGTATCCGGATATTCATCTGACAGCTGCTGTCAGCAATATCTCTTTCAACCTTCCGGTTCGGAAACTGGTGAACTTAGGATACACAGTATTGGCCATGAACGCTGGACTGGACAGCGCAATACTGGACCCGCTGAACAGAGATATGATGGGTGTTATCTACGCAACTGAGGCTTTACTTGGACTGGATGACTACTGTATGGAGTATATCGGAGCATACAGAGAAGGCATTTTTGGTCCGCAAAAATAAAAATATATATTTATCAATCAAGGAGGAGAGAACCATGGCAGGAATTCAGGAGGTACATGATTTATTAGTAAAGGGCAAAGCAAAAATGATCGTAGGTGCAGTGCAGGAAGCACTGGATGCCGGATGTGATCCAGCACAGCTTCTGAACGAAGGCATGATCGGTGCAATGGACGAAGTAGGCGTTAAGTTCAAAAACGGTGAAATCTTCGTACCGGAAATGCTGGTAGCTGCAAGAGCTATGAAAAAAGGTGTTGAGGTGCTGAAACCCCATCTTGCATCCGGCGCAGCAGGCGCAGCGGGCAAAGTGGTAATCGGAACAGTTGCCGGAGACCTTCATGATATTGGCAAGAACCTGGTTGCTATGATGCTGGAATCCGCAGGATTCGAAGTAATCGACCTGGGTGTGGATGTGGCAAAAGAAAAATTCGTAGAAACAGTAGAAGCAAATCCGGATACCAAGATCGTATGCTGCTCTGCTCTGCTGACAACTACCATGCCGGCTCTGAAAGATGCTGTTGATGTGTTAAATAAAGCGTCATTCCGCTCAAACATCAAAGTTATGGTTGGCGGTGCTCCTATCACTCAGGAATTCGCTGATGAGATCGGTGCAGATGCTTACACAGAAGACGCTGCTTCCTGTGCCCAGAAAGCAAAAGAACTGGTTGCATAAGAAAATACATAATAATTCGACAGGCAGGCGGGATCCCATGGGGGGGAGATTCCGCCGGTCTGGTAAGGAACAGTTTGAAAAATTTTTGAAAAAAATGAAAAAAAGTACTTGCAAATTTTGTAAAACTGTTATATTATATGTGAGTACGAAAAAGGCATGGTTCGTTGGTCAAGTGGTCAAGACGCCGCCCTCTCACGGCGGAAACACGGGTTCGACTCCCGTACGAACTGTTGAAGTTGAAAACTTCTGTTTCCTGTGAAGCAGAAGTTTTTTCTTTGTAAGGATTCTTGAACATTCTTGCAGAAAGGCAGGTTGGCGGATATGGCTGGAAAAGATTCTTATGATGCGGCGAGCATTGCCGTGCTGGAAGGTTTGGAGGCGGTGCGCAAGCGTCCGGGGATGTACATCGGCAGCGTGTCAGGAAAAGGTCTGAATCATCTGATCTATGAGATTGTGGACAATGCAGTGGACGAGCATCTGGCAGGTTACTGTGACAAAATCCATGTGATATTGGAGCGGGACGGGTCCTGCACGGTGAAAGATAACGGCCGGGGAATACCGGTGGACATGCATGAAAAGGGAATGCCTGCAGAACGGCTGGTGTTCACCACCCTTCATGCAGGAGGAAAGTTTGACGGTTCTGCTTATAAGACCAGCGGGGGGCTTCACGGGGTGGGTTCTTCGGTGGTCAATGCGCTGTCTGTATATCTGGATATCAAGATCAGCCGGGATGGCTGGATTTATCACGATTATTACGAAAGAGGCATTCCCGCTCTTGCGTTGGAGGAGGATGGTTCCCTGCCGAAGATGGGCAGGACAAAGGAGACTGGCACCTGCGTGAATTTCCTGCCGGACGGGGAGATATTTGAAAAGACTAATTTTACCGCAGCAGAGGTAAAGAGTCGGCTTCATGAGACAGCCTATTTGAATCCTCAGCTGGCCATTGTGTTTGAGGACAGGAGAAAAGAGACACCGGAAGTGGAGGAGTTTCGTGAGCCGGACGGCATTTTAGGCTTTGTGGCTGATTTGAATAAAATGAAAGAACCAGTCTGTGAACCGGTCTGTCTCCGGGGAGAATCTGAGAATATCAGTGTGGAGGCGGCGTTTCAGTACACCAATGATTTTCAGGAGAATGTGATGGGGTTCTGCAATAATATTTACAATGCGGAGGGCGGCACCCACCTCACTGGATTTAAGACAGCATTTACTGCTATTATGAATAATTATGCCCGTGAAATTGGGATACTGAAGGAAAAGGATGCAAATTTTACAGGGGCGGATATCCGAAGCGGCATGACGGCGGTGATTTCTGTCAAACATCCTGCTCCCCGCTTCGAAGGACAGACCAAGACAAAGCTGGATAATCCAGATGCGTCCAGAGCAGTGGGCAAGGTGGTCAGTGAGGAGCTTGTCCTTCATTTTGACCGGAATCTGGAGGCGTTGAAATCCGTGCTCTCCTGTGCGGAGAAATCCGCAAAGATTCGAAAATCAGAGGAAAGGGCCCGGAATAATCTGCTGTCCAGACAGAAATACTCCTTTGACTCTAATGGCAAATTGGCCAACTGTGAGAAAAAGGACCCGTCACGGTGTGAAATCTTTATTGTGGAGGGTGATTCTGCCGGAGGTTCTGCCAAGACTGCCCGAGACAGGAATTACCAGGCGATTCTGCCCATTCGGGGAAAAATATTAAACGTGGCTAAAGCCAGTATCGACAAAGTGCTGGCAAATGCAGAGATACAGGCTATGATTCATGCCTTTGGATGTGGATTTTCCGAAGGGTATGGCAATGATTTTGACATTGGAAAACTGCGTTACGATAAGATTATTATTATGGCAGATGCCGATGTGGATGGGGCGCATATTTCCACACTGCTTTTGACGCTGTTTTACCGGTTTATGCCGGAGCTGATCCATCAGGGGCATGTGTATATTGCCATGCCGCCTCTGTACAAAGTGATTCCCAAGAAGGGAAAAGAGCAGTATCTTTATGATGACAAGGCACTGGCCCAGTACAGGAAAACACATAAAGGTTCTTTTGTTCTGCAGAGATACAAAGGCCTTGGTGAGATGGATGCCCAGCAGCTGTGGGAGACTACACTGGACCCTGCTGTGAGAAAGTTAAAACGGGTAGAAATCACGGATGCACGAATGGCTTCTGAAATGACAGAGGTTTTGATGGGGAGTGAAGTGCCGCCCAGAAAAGCCTTTATCTATGAGCATGCCCGGGATGCCCAGCTGGACATATAAAAGAGAGTGAGAAGAGAGGGAGGAGCCCATGGCCAATCAGGTGGAAGAAAATATTATTCGAACCGATTATTCGGAGGAAATGCAGAGATCATATATTGACTATGCTATGAGCGTGATTATATCCAGGGCTCTGCCGGATGTGAGAGACGGGTTGAAACCCGTGCAGAGGCGGACGCTGTATGATATGTATGAGCTGGGTATCCGTTACGACCGGCCATACCGGAAATGTGCCCGTATCGTGGGAGATACCATGGGTAAATACCATCCTCATGGGGACAGTTCCATTTATGATGCGCTGGTGGTGATGGCGCAGGAATTTAAGAGGGGGCAGACTCTGGTGGACGGTCACGGAAACTTCGGTTCCATTGAGGGGGACGGGGCTGCGGCCATGCGTTATACAGAGGCCCGTCTGATGCAGATTACCCAGGAGGTATATCTGGCGGATCTGGATAAAAATGTGGTTGATTTTCTCCCGAATTTCGATGAGACGGAGAAAGAGCCCTGTGTGCTCCCGGTGCGTATTCCCAATCTGCTGTTAAACGGGGCAGAGGGGATTGCCGTGGGAATGGCCACCAGCATTCCACCTCATAACCTGGGGGAAGTGGCAGATGCGGTAAAAGCGTACATCAAAGACAATGCCATTACGGTGAAAGGGCTGATGCGCTATTTAAAAGGGCCGGACTTTCCCACTGGCGGGATTGTGGTGAATAAGGACAGCCTGCTGGATATTTACAGCACCGGAAGCGGGAAGATACGCATCCGGGGAAAAGTGGAAGTGGAACAGGGCAAAGGCGGGCGCCAGTCCCTGGTTATCACGGAGATTCCCTACACCATGATCGGCGCCAATATCGGGAAATTTCTGAATGATATCGCAGCGCTGGTGGAAAACAGGACTGCGCCGGATATTACAGATATCTCCAACCAGTCCTCCAAAGAGGGAATCCGCATTGTACTGGAACTGCGCCGGGGAGCAGACGTGGAAAATCTGAAGAATATGCTATATAAGAAAACCCGTCTGGAAGATACCTTCTCTGTGAATATGCTGGCAGTGGCGGATGGCCGGCCTGAGACATTGAATCTGAAACAGATCATTGAACACCATGTGGACTTTCAGATTGAAGTCTGCACACGGAAGCACCAGATTCTGCTGGAAAAGGAGCAGGAGAAAAAGGAAATCCAGGAAGGGCTGATACAGGCCTGTGATGTGATTGACCTGATTATCGAAATCCTCCGGGGCAGTAAGAGTAAGAGCCAGGCCAAAGAGTGCCTCACTGACGGGAATACACAGGGAATCCGTTTCAAAACCAAGACCGCGCAAAAGCAGGCGGCCAGACTGTGTTTCACATCCAGACAGGCAGATGCCATATTAGATATGCGCTTATACCGGCTTATCGGGCTGGAAGTGGAGGCGCTGATGGAGGAGCACAAAGAGACCCTGGCCAATATCGCACGTTATGAGGAAATCCTGAACAATTATACCGTTATGATGGATGTGATTGTCAGTGATTTGAACGCCACCAAGCGGGCATACGGCAGGAAGAGACGGACTGTGGTGGAAAATGCCCAGGAAGCGGTTTTTGAGGAGAAAAGGCCGGAGGAGATGGAAGTGGTTTTCCTGATGGATAAGTTTGGGTACGCTAAGACTATTGACAAAGCGGCTTTTGAGAGAAACCGGGAGACAGTAAGGGAAGAATATAAATATGTGTTCTCCTGTATGAATACAGATAAAATATGTGTGTTTACCAATACAGGAAAGCTGCATCTGGTGAAAGTGATGGAGCTGCCTCAGGGAAAGGTGAAAGACAAAGGCGTTCCCATCGACAATGTGAGTAATTATAACAGTCAGGAGGAACGGGCAGTATTCGTGGGAAGTCTGGCTCAGGTGAAAGAGTCTTCGCTTTTATTCGCCACAGCACAGGGATTGGTGAAGCAGGTGGAAGGACAGGAATATGATGTTTCCAAGCGTACAGTGGCAGCCACCAAGCTGGTAGAAGATGATGAACTGATTTTTGCGGGAATTTCAGACCATGCAGAATATGTGGTTATGCAGAGCGGGGAAGGGTATTTTCTGCGGATTCCAGTCAGCGAAGTGCCTTTTCAGAAGAAAAATTCCCGAGGTGTGCGGGGAATCCGGCTGGGTAACGGCGATTTGGCTGTATATGTCTATCTGTTGGACAGCACTGCAGAGTATTCCATCGACTATAATGGCAGCTCTGTGTCACTGAACCGGCTGAGACTGGGGAAAAGGGATACCAGGGGGAGCAGGGTGAAAAAGCAGTAACTTTGGCAGATACGTATGCTCTTGAGTATAAAAAAAGCGGTTATGGTTCAGGGATTGGGAGGATGAATATGAAAAAGGCGGCAATTATGTTTCTTATTTTGTGCGGGGTAATATCAGCAGCGGCCACTGGCTGCACTCCAGAGGGAAGGCCATCGTATGAATCGGTGGTAATGGAGCATGCCAGGGTGTTTCTGCCTATGGATGGAGATGGGAAGCTGTATGAAGATGCCCTGTCAGCGGCCGGGGAATATCTCGCGGGAGAGATGGAACACAAGGAAGCGCTGAAGAAAGCCCGTCAGGCGCGGCGTGAGCTGCAGGAAGCTGAGAATACGGTAAAAACATATCAGGTATCAGCAGAAATGTCAGAGCTTCTGGAAAAATACGGGATTATTCCGGAAGAATTTGAAGCATTCGGGAACTTCCGTGCAGGAGAGCTGCAGGGGTATATGGAAGATGTAAACACTCTCTGCGAATATATGGAGGATGTAGAAAGTTCGGACTCTGCTTATCAGCAGCTGGAGTTCTGGCACGATCAATACAGGACGATTCAGGAAAATAACCATGGTTATTACTATTATATGTTCATCAACTACTGGTTCGCCGGATGGAAGGAAAAACAGGTGGATTATGTAAAAGCTCAGATCTTAGACCGTCTGGAGTGCTATCTGCCAGAAGACTATGATTGGGAAACCGACAAAGATACCATAGAAGATAAAGGAAGCCGTTATCTGGATGCAATGGATGAATGCCGGGCAGACGCGGCTGTACATATGAGAGAGAAACAAGAACAGCTGCAGGAAATGGAAAAATAGATGAAAGCCAAAAAGGTGTCAGAAAGCCGTTTTCCCCTTTACTTGAGGGAGAACGGTTTTTTTGCATTTCAAGAGCAGGAAAGGAGAAGCCATGGAAAAAATGGTAGAACAGTTATTTTTAATAATGGAACAAGGTGAGGAATTTGAACAGTTAAATACTTTGCTTACAACAGAATGCAAAAAACGGTTACAATTGTTCAGGGAACGGCTGTCCACACAGGAATACGAGCAGATAAGGGATGTGGTATTTTCCATCTCCTATATTGCCCAGAAATCGTCATTTGGAATCGGATTTCGGACAGCAGTTAAGTTAATTCTGGAGTGCAGTACAAAAGAAGATTTTACATAATCTCGATCATCTTTAAAATTTTTTCTTTTTTCTGACAGCTGCATCCCTCCAGAACCCTGAGAATTTCTCTGTCCAGTGCCAGAGAGGGATTTTCGTATTGGTCAGACAGCAGAAAATCAATGGAGGTATGGAGG
>CAJURF010000026.1 GCA_910588825.1 uncultured Lachnospiraceae bacterium | reverse complement strand
ATACTTCTTTATCCTCTCAAATGTCGAAAAGCTATGTATCGGGAATCCCACCGTATCATGCCCGTCCCAAAATACAGTAAGTGGAACATTACCGCTGCTTCTCTGGGGCGAGGTCACGAAAATGGCTCACTTCGTTATTAACCAATCTATACGCCTACTTTTGAATAAGTACATCATTTATACTCACGCCACTTTTAGCAAATATTTTTGCCAAATTAGTTTGGAAACAATTTGCATTATAGTTGTTTAGTTTCACAATAATTAGCTTACTTTTTGCTCGTGTGACAGCAACATAAAGATATCCTCTATTGTAATAGATTTAAACTTCATAATGACCTCCATCCACTAATTGTAGTCCATTGTTTTTGCCACTCATCCTCATTCACAATTGCATCAAATACAGGCTCAAGGAATTTCCGTATTCCCTCAATAACCACCGAAAACTCAAGCGTATCATCTTTTATGGTTTTCAAGAAATATTTCCACCGCTTCTGCATATCCATATCCTCGGCAAGTGTGAGAATACGCTTAAAACTGTCCTTTTCGTAGGGTGTCCCTCGCCGTTCCAATGTTCTGGATATTGCCGTTTGCAATTTCGCTCCGTCAAAATCGAAATTCCTTGCCAGATAGTAAATATCGTAAAAGTCCTTCATTCTACCTGTTAGTTCAAATCGTTGCAGGATAGCGTCAAACTTTTCCGCTATAGTGCTTTCAATAGAATAGGTCATAATAACAGGAGCCTCAAAATCGGGAAGTTGTGTATGGATAGTCCGCTGCTCGGCACGGGGAACAATCACATCGCCCACGCCAATATCCACATTAAATGGAACTCGGACATTTTTTATCTTTCCGATAATCTGTGTACTAATGCCGTGATACTTCCTCTGCGGCGAGATTTCCTCAAATCCTTTCGCAGTCATCTCAATATAATCATTGCCCGTAGGCGTGGCAAGGATTTTTAGGATAAGGGCTTTTACCTCATCCAATGAATTGGAAACGCTACAAAGCAAGAAATCCACATCAATTGTTGCTCGGCTTTCAAAATTGGTGAGCGTATAGATAAACAATCCTCCCTTGAGAATAAGTGTATCATCATATCCAGACTTTGAGAGCTTCCGCAAAAATTCCTCCTGCATAAAAAGCTGTAGGCACTGCTGATAGCTGATGCCTGCCGCCTTCGCCTTATTTTTAAGCTTTGCCAAAACAGATGCCGCTACATCAGCCATCACAACCACACTCCAATTAATTCTTTTACTCTTTTTTGCATTCGCAATACTTTGGCATACTCCATCAGATTCGGTATATTCTTTTTCGGGTCTTTTACATACCCTTGTATTGCCTTATTAAAAATCTCTTTATCCATTTTGTTCATATTCCGCAGTACATCGCAAATAGTACGGTCACGGTCATAGATACGGACATCCACAAAATTAATGCTGCCTTTTGTTTCGCCAAGAGGTACTAAAACAGGCTCAACCCGATATGCCTTTACAAAGGGATAGTCAATATTTGTACGGCTTCTGGAGACATTTTTATCAATCGTAATATTCCATTCGGCAGGATTGCGGTCGCTGTACTGATAGTAAAAGAGGGCAGTTTCCATACAAAGCACCGCATCGGGAAACAGACGGTTGATAATTTTAACTTCCTGTTCGCCATAGATTTCCGTCCAATGATAATAGCCCCGTTTGATTTTTTCAATGAATCCCTCGTTTAATAATTGTTGAATATCAGCATAGTAAATTCTGTAGGAATCCAGTTGGGCAGTAGTCATTATATAATCGTGTTTGGAAAAAATCTTCCTGACAGCGTTTATCGATTTTTCATCAAGCATTGTCTCACCTCTACTAAACTACACGCAAATTTCTCAACGATTGTGTACTTTACTATAGTATATCCAATTTTTTTCAAAAAGTCAACTTAGTAAAGTACACACGATTGAAGCTGACGATGGTGTGGTTTCCTATAGAAAAATGAGCCTGTCCAACTTCTTTCAGACAAGCTCATTTTCTCACGCTGCATAGTTATAATAGACATCTGCATCCGCTACTGCATAGAGATTTATCCATCTCGGTGTGCCGCAAAGCTTGATAAAATAAGGCTTTCTGCCGCCTTTCCTGTATCTTTCCTCATCCCACTTTCCAATCCTTTCATAGCTGACAAAGCTATGTACAGACAATCCGAAGGCACTGGGCTTGTCCGCATAAGGCTTGATTTGGAACATTTCTGAGCACAAGGTAGGTACAGAAGAACTGGCCCACCTAGAAATGGTTTCCACAATCGTCCACCAGCTGACCCAGAACCTGAGCATGGAGGAAATTGAAAAGTCTGGCTTTGGACCATATTACATTGACCACACCGTCGGTGTATGGCCCCAGGCTGCCGGCGGAATTCCGGTAAACTCCTGTGAATTCCAGTCCAAAGGCGACCCCATTACCGATTTATTTGAAGATATGGCAGCAGACGGTGCTGCTGTGCAGGAACAACTTTCTCTTAACAGCAAAAAGCCAGCCGCCAGAATCTTTTTTAAGTCCTGACAGCTGACTCTTACAATTTTCTATTTTTCAATCCCAGCAGTCTCAATCACGAATTTCACTGAACCTTCCATATCATCGGTCTGTCCGTCGAATGCTTTATAGGCTTTATCAGCGTCTTCTACCGCTTTCATCCGGCTCAGAACATCCTGGACTTTGCCGTCCAGCACATCGGTCAACTTCTGAATTCCTTCTTTGTCGAATTTCTTCATTCCTCCGGCCAGTTCTTTGGAACCGCCGTATAATTTTTTCGTTCCGTTTTTCAGCTCACTACCGCCTGCGGCCAGTTTCCCGGTGCCTGCTTTCAGGGAAGATGCCCCGTCTGCCAGCTGCCCAATGCCGCCGCTTAGTACTGCCGCGCCGGATCTGAGTTCATTTCCCCCGGATGCCAGCTGATGACTTCCAGATACCAGCTGGGCAGTGCCGTTGTTCAATGACTCATTATTGGATACCAGCGTATCGGAACCTTTCTTTAATTTCTTTGTCCCGGATACCAGTGACTTTGCACCTGAGGCCAGTTGGGATACGCCGCTGCTCAGTGTATTGGAGCCTTTGGACAGGGATGTGATTCCTGTGTTCAGCTCTTTGGTTCCGTTTGTCAGGCTCTTTGCCCCCTGATTGATTTCATCGTTCTTACTGCACAGCTGGGCGCTTCCTGTCGAAAGCTGATCCACACTGGATAACAGCTGTTTGGACACCTCTCCAAACTGATTCAGAGCTCCTGATGCCGCTCCCAGGGCATCTGCCCCCTGCTGCATCTGCTGGGCTCCTGCCGCTGCACTGTCTGCACCTGCTGCCAGGGCGTCGATGCCAGCCTGCGTCTGTCCCATATCCACTGCACCCAGCTGAGCGGCAATCTGGCCAAAGCCTGCCTCAATCTGTGCCAGCTGTTCACCTGCCTGGCTCTGTCCTGCACTTTCAAAAGATAGTTCCGCAGACGGACTGGTCTGTATACCTACGCTTACTGTAATGTCTCCCAGACTGCTCAGTAATGCGGCTGTCTGTTCTTCATCCAGTCCGGCCGCTGCTGCTGCGGCCTGCACATTGGCTGTCTGCTGCTGATTCGCCATATCATTGGCTGCCTGGTTCACCGCCGCATTTTCCTCTGCTGCTGCCGCCTGCATCTGCGCAGCTGATGACTGCACCGTCTCTGAGGCTGCCTGCTGCATAGACAAAATGGCCTGTGCCTGCTGAGACAGAGTAACCGCCGTCTCCACTGCGTTCTTCAGCTGACCCACATTTTCTGAAAGCCCTGAGGACGCCCCCTTCACCTGCTGTGCCCCATCCTGAAGCTTCCCGGCCCCCTGGCTGAGCTGGGCACATCCTGCCTGAAGGCTTCCCACTGCCTGGGGAAGCTGCTCCACCTGGCCCATCTGAGATTGAAGGGCGCCATTTAACTGCTGCAGTCCTTCATTGATACTGCTGGCGCCGGCTGTGTAAGCTCCTATACCGTTTTCCAATGATTTGGCACCGCTGTTTAACTGTTTTCCTCCTGCCCCTAAAACGCTGACTCCATCAGTCAATTCCTTCTTCTTGCTGTTCAGCGTATCGATACCGCCTTTTAACTGTACTGCCCCGGAATTCACCTGACCGATTCCAGTGCCGATTTCTGCCGCTGCGTCAGTGTAATCTTTCACACCCGCCTGCAGAGTGCCTGCCCCGGTTTCCAGCGAATTGATTCCATTTGCCAGCTGATTGATTCCAGAGGTCAGCTCACCTTTTTTTGCGTTTAGGGTATCAATGCCGCTTTTCAGCTGGCCTGCTCCGCTGTCTGCACTGGCCAGCCCGGCGGTGAATACATCGGCCGAAGCATCCAGCTGCTGAATCCCCTCCTGAAGGGCTTTGCTGCCTTTCACCAGCGTCTTCGAAGAATCTGAAAGAGTATCCATGCTCTCCTTAAGATCGTCTAAATCGTCAATGCCGTCCAGACCCAGTTGGGACAGTGTGCCTGTGGTTGCCACAGTTGCCGTCATGGCCAGTGAAAAGTCTGTCACACTGGCGGTAACTTCCACGTAGTCAGGAATCTCCTTGTCTTCCATGCCCTTGATATCCGAGATTTTCAGACTGTCAGACAGCCCTGGAAATCCAATACCGATCACAATGTTATTCTTCCCGTCAGATATCACTTTTCCATTGGACACCTGTACATTGGAAAATGTCTCCACAGGCAGAATCATTCCTGTCGTCATCATAAACGGCGTACTGATTGACTCCTGTTTCCCATTCACCACCCTGGTCTGCTGAGAGTGATTTTCATAATCAATTCTTATCTTCACCTCACCGCTTTTTCCAGCCAGCTGAGAAGGCTGAATCTTGTTTCCATTGAGATAATAAGTCATACGGACCGATACGGGCAGTTCATCACTGGTCTTCCCCTGATAATAGATATCTTTCCCCCCGGCCTCCCAGGTAATCGTTCCGTCCCCGCTCTGGGTAAAGGTTTCCTCCCCTTTCACATTTTCAATATCACTCAGATCACTCTTATCCAGCAAAGAGTGATCTCCCTGAGAGTTTTTCAGCCAGTTACTCACAATAATATCCTGGGTATTCCCGCTTTCATCTGCATTTACATACACCGTCTGTTCTTTATTCACCGCAGATGCATACACACTGCCCGCTGAAGCAGTCAAACTAACCACAGCTGTCATCCCCGCCAACATAGCCTGCACATACTTTCTTTTCATCGCAAACGCCTCCTCTATCTTTGTTTAAAATTTTTACTGGTTTTACAAATCAATCCGTCAAAGAGCCAGTACATGGCCGGCAGAAACAAAAGCACCGCGCACATACTGATCAATGCGCCTCTTGACATTAACAGGCACAAAGAGCTGATCATATCAATTTCCGAATATACACTGACTCCCACTGTGGATGCGAAAAAGCTGAACGCCGACACCATAACCGGGCGCAGGCTGCTCTGATGGGCAATCTTGATTGCCTCTCTCTTGCTCTTTCCGCTCCCCCGCTCCTTTTCATACCTGCTGGTCATCAATATAGCGTAGTCCACCGTGGCCCCCAGCTGGATAGTCCCGATTACAATGGATGCCACAAAGGGGAGCCTGGTCCCAGTCAGAAATGGAATCCCCATATTGATGAAAATGGCGCTCTCTATAACCAGAACCAGAATCACAGGCAGGGAAATGGACTTAAATACTAACAGAATAATCACAAACACGGACAATATGGACACAGCACTGACCACCTTAAAATCGTGGTCCGTAATATCAATCAAATCTTTGGTACAGGGCGCCTCTCCCACCACCATTCCTTTGGGGTCATAGGACTTTAACACTGTGTTCAATTCCTCAATCTGCTGATTGACTTCATCAGAAGCCACCTGATATTCATTCATCACCAGCATCAGCTCATAATTGTCGCTCTCCAGAATCTCCAGCACATCTTTTGGTATCATACTCTTAGGAAAACCCGGCCCCAGTACGCTCTCGATTCCCAGCACTGACTTAATTCCGTCAATCTTCTCCATCTCATCAATCATGTGATATTTTTCTTTTTCTGGAACGTTTTTATCCAGCAGAAGCATATGGGCAGCACCCATCTCGTAGTTGTCCTGAAGTTTCTTATTTGCTGTGATACTGTCCAGATAATCCGGCAGTGTGGCATCCAGATTGTAATACACTTTGGTATTTGCCTGGCAGTAGGCGAATACACAGAAACAGATGACAAATATTCCCGCGAATACCCTATGATATTTCACCACAAAATCAGACGCATGGGGAAAATCCGGGATCAGCTGGCGGTGCTTTGTCTTATCCAGAGCCTTGTCAAATATCATAATCATGGAAGGCAGTACTGTCACACAGCAGATCACGCCCAGCACAACACCTTTGGTCATAACCACGCCCAGGTCCAGACCCAGGGTAAAGCTCATGAAGCACAGGGCCACAAAGCCTGCGATGGTGGTGATGGAGCTGGCAACCACCGATTTGATGGTGGACGCAATGGCCTGGGCCATGGCTTCTTTGTGGTCCTCCCCATATCTGCTCTTTTCCTCCTGATAACTGTGCCACAGGAAAATGGAATAATCCATGGTAACCCCCAGCTGGAGAACCGCTGTAAGTGCTTTCGTTATATAGGAAATCTCTCCTGCTATAAAATTGGACCCCAGGTTATAAATAATGGCAAACCCGATACTGGTTAAAAACAACACAGGAATCAGATAAGATTCCATGGTCAGTCCCAGTACAATAATGGAGAGAAGGGACGCTATGGCCACATACGCCACAACTTCTTTTTCCGCCAGATTCTTTGTATCTGTCACAATGGCAGACATACCGCTTAAGAAACTCTGTTTTCCTGCCAGATGGCGGATCTCCTCAATGGCATCCATGGTCTCATCCGCTGATGTGGTAGTCTCAAAGATAATAAACATCATGGTAGAATCTCCGGAATTGAATACTTTCCGAATTTTCTCCGGCAGCATTTCCATTGGTACAGACAAATCTGAAAAACTGTCATACCAGACTACTTTCGATACATGTTCCGTCTTCTCAATCTTCTCTTTCAACGCCGCCACGTCCCGGTTGGGCATTCCCTCACAGATAAACATGGAGTATGCCCCAGTTCCGAATTCGTCCACCAGAATATCCTGTCCAATCATAGTCTCAATATGATCGGGAAGATAATACAGAATATCATAATTTACTTTTGTGTTGATATAACCAATCGCTGCCGGAATCAGCAGCACAATGCTGGCGATAAATATCACGAACCGCAGCTTCACTATTTTCCTTCCCAGCTTTACCATACCGGTCCTCCCTTTCTCACACAGTACAAAATACCCATACGTTTCCAAATGGATTCCTATATTTTATGCCGTGGGTTTAAATTTATGACCTTTAGTCATTTCTGGCGTTTATTTTATAACAGAAATGACTTTTAGTCAATATGTAAAACAGAAAATTATGACTAAAAGTCATTTGATAATTTGTGCACATTTCCGAATAGAAAAAAAGAGTCCCCTTTCGTTTGATTTTTTCCCGTCGAAACCCTATAATAAATGTGACAATTATCATCAATTCCATGATTAGTGTGTCAAAAGCATATCTGTTGATGGACTGATCATTCTACAAAAAAGAGGTATTCCTATGAAAAAGATTGACTACAACAAACAGCAGAAAAGAAACTCCCTGCTGGAATCCGCTTTTGCGCTCTTTATTGACAATGGATTTTATAAAACTTCTATCTCTGATATCGTGAATAACGCGGGAGTGGCAAAGGGCACTTTCTATCTGTACTTTAAAGATAAATATGATATCCGGAATCATCTGATCTCCCGTAAAGCTAATCAGGTCTTCCTGGCCGCCTACACAGAACTTCAGACCCGGGAATCCCTCACAGATTTTGAAGACCAGGTGCTTTTCATGATTGACCATATTCTGGACCAGTTTGCCGCCAGCCACAGCCTGGTTACCCTGCTGTCCAAACACCTGAGCTGGGGATTTTTCAAAGACTCTCTTCTTTTTTCCGCGGAGCCGGATATGCCATCCATATTTGACTTATATGAGTCCCTGCTGGCCAAGGCCCCTTACACCTATGAATCCCCCGAGCTTATGATGTACCTGATTCTGGAATTAATCAGCGGCGCCAGCTATAATGCCATTTTATATAACCAGCCTGTCCCCCTGGATGAGCTGAAACCTCATTTATACCAGACGGTCAGGCAGATTCTGCACCAGTACCGCCAAAAAACAGCTCCCGCATAATACGCAGATGCCTCTGCATATATTGATAGAGAATATGGTCTTATGTCAGAAAGGAATGAAAATGGCCAGAGACACACAGGTCATATGCAGAAATGTTTTCAAAAACAATGGCGGGGTGCGGGAAAAAGAATATACACAAAAGTGGATAGAATTAATCCGGCAAAAAGAGAAAAATCAGACAATTACCATTCAGAGGCAGATATGAAAGCCGGTATTTACTGCCGCCTGTCAGAAGAAGACAAGGACAAACAATCCGCAGATGATGACAGCTGCAGTATCCAGAATCAGAAATCTATGCTGGTTCAGTACGCACTGGAGCAGGGCTGGGAAATCTACCGGATTTACAGCGACGACGATTATGCCGGCGCAGACAGAAACCGCCCGGAATTTAACAGGCTGATTGCCGATGCCCGGCAGAGGAAGCTGGATATTGTCCTCTGCAAGACCCAGTCCCGGTTCACCAGGGAACTGGAACTGGTGGAAAAATACATCCACGGCCTTTTCCCCTTGTGGGGGATACGCTTCGTAAGTATTGTGGACCATGCGGATACTGCAGACAGGGGGAATAAAAAATCCCGCCAGATTAACGGCCTGGTCAATGAATGGTATCTGGAAGATATGTCGGAAAATATCCGCAGCGTGCTGACAAACAGGAGGAAGAACGGTTTTCATATCGGTTCTTCTGCCCTGTACGGTTATAAAAAAGACCCTGTCCAAAAGGGTCATCTGCTCATAGATGAGGAGGCCGCCCAGGTGGTCAGGGAAATATTTACTCTATTTTCACAGGGATATGGAAAAACGGCCATTGCCAGACTGCTGAACAGCCGCAATATCCCAAGCCCTTCTGAATACAAACGCCTTCACGGCTTCCAGTTCCAAAAACCCAAAAGCCCAGCCAGCGCCCTCTGGAAGTATTCTGCCGTATCCCATATACTGGCCAATGAAATTTATATCGGCAATATGGTGCAGGGCAGATACGGCAGTGTTTCCTACAAAACCAAGCAGAACAGACCCCGTCCTAAAGAACAGTGGTATGTGGTGGAGGGGACACACGAACCCATTATTGACCAGGAACTGTGGACAAAAGTACAGACCTTAATTTCCCAGAAAAGCAGGCCTTTTACTACAGGCGAAATGGGTCTGTTCGCACGCAAAGCCCGGTGCAGCAGCTGCGGATGTATCCTGCGCTCCAATAAACAGTCCGACGGCAGGCGCTATCTGCGCTGTCCCAGCCGTTATATATCAAAGGAGGCCTGCGAAGGCTCCTTTATCTCTGTTCTCAGTCTGGAACAGGCAGTCACCGCCCAGCTGAAACAGCTGTCCGCTCAATATCTGAACCAGGGAAAAATTGAAAAAGAGATTGTAAGCAGCCGGGATGACAGCGCTGAACAAAAAAGGCTGGAAAAGGATATTGCCGCCTGCAAAAAAAAGGCATCGGAATATGAAGAAGGCATCCAGAATCTCTATTTGGATAAAGTGAAATCCCTGATCTCAGAGAACCAATTCATAGAATTTTCGGAAAAATTCTCCCAAGAAAAAGAACGCCTGGAAAAACATATAGAAAATGACAAAAAACAGCTTGCCGCCATCCAAAAGAATATCCAGGAGGAAGACCAAAAGCGCCTGCCAATCGAACAATACATCAATCCAGAAAAACTGGACAGAGAAATGGTGGAAACGCTGATTGACCATATCACAGTGGGAAAACGCATTCCCCATACCCGGAAAGTTCCTGTGGAAATCCACTGGAATTTTTAAAGTGCCGTCTCTTTTGCTTTTCTATGCTGCTCTTACCGTAATGCAGCAGAGCAGAAAGCACGCTCCACTTACGATAATATCCTGCGGGTAGTGAAAAACATGCCGGAAGTGGCCGACCCCATACGTTTCCTGCGTGCACGGGAGGTTGTCCACTTCCAGCGGTTCGGTGAAGCGAATCGGAATAGATCAAGCAGATGATAAATCAATCCGCTCTGCTGCCTATCAGTACTTTCTTCCCACAGAAAGCAAATCCATATTTCCGTATATGTTTTTCGGAAATCCCCCTGGCCAGAAGATCCGCCTGATAATTCTTTTCATCTATCTGCCGCAGTGCCTCCCGCACCGTGTGGGACAGCTCCTTTTCTTCTTCATCCTGCACTTTAAATTCAATGATAACCGCATCATTCTCAGCTGGAGGAGTTTTTGCCCCCGGCGCTGTCCTGGGCTCCAGTACCACATCATACCGGCCAAATCCACTCTCCCGGTTTGACGTAATCACATACTTGTCGGCCAAGTCCACCATCAGCCCCAGAACAAAACCATGGTAAAACCGTTCCGGCTCATCTAAAGAAGGCTTCTTCCCTGTATCGAAATAACTGAACATTTCTACTGTCAGCCTGTTCATATAAGAGTTCATTGCTTTTAAGTCCCCCTGAAGCAGTGCTTTGATAAAATCATTGTAACCGGAAGCAGACCTGGCAAACCATTTCCGCACCATTTTGCGAAACATCACTTTTACCTCAAAATTGGTCAGTTCCAGCTCATATTCCTGCCGCCACTCCCCAAAATCAGATATATATGATCTGAAATTTTTCACTTTCAGGTAACCGCTGGCCAGAAGGAGGCTCCAGACCGCCTGTTCATCATCATCCAGCTGGTCATAGACGATTTGTTCATCAAGCTCCATTTGAATGCTCCCGCCGCAAAGCAGCCGCTCAAAAGTCTTTTTTATCTCAGGACTTCCTTCCCTTATCAGCTTTCCCACGAGATTATTGGAACTGGTGTTAGTCCAATAAGCACCTGCTTTCCCTTCCTTCAGAAAACCGATGATCGACCATGGATTATAGATATCCTTCTCTCCTCCAAATGAAAAACCGTCATACCAGTCCTTTACCTGCTGTCTCTGGCCGGATAGTCCATATTCCTCCAATGCGCTCTGAACTTCTCCCTCTGTAAAACCAAAACAGTCTTCATACTTTCTCGATGTCGCCGACACTACCTCAAGGTTGTTCAAATCAGAAAAAATCGACTCCTTGCTGACCCTTGTGATACCTGTCATAACGGCACGTTCCAGGTATGGATTTGTCTTAAAAGAAGCATTAAACAAATTTCGGATAAATCCAGCCAGCTCATTCCAATATCCATTTATGAACGCTTCCTGCATGGGGGTATCATACTCATCTAAAAGAATGATCACTTTTTTTCCATAATATCTCATTAAATAATTTGATAAGGTATTCAGGGAATCTGCGGCAATGTAATCCTCCATGTCAGCCGAAACTCTGCGGTAGAATTCTTTTTCCTTATCATTGAGCATTCTCCCATCCAGCAGAAAATCAAATTTATTATACAGATCTGTAATGATCTGGCAGATCCTCTTTCTGGTATTTAAAAATGAAATATCCTTGACTTTTGCGAAACTGAGAGCAATCACTGGATATGTACCCTGCAGTTTACGATACTTTTCATCCTGCCATATGGACAATCCCTCAAAAAGCTCTCCCCTCCCCGCATACTCCAGCGAAAAAAACTTCTCCAGCATACTCATATTCAGGGTCTTCCCAAACCTCCTGGGCCGGGCGATCAGCGTTACATCATCGTCCGCCTCCCACCACTGTCTGATGAAATCTGTTTTATCAATGTAAAAATTATGATTGACTCTGACTTTTTCAAAATCCTGTTTTCCTATCCCTATCGTCCTTTCCATAGTCCTGCCTTTCTTTTTTGGGCTGCATTGCCGGCTGTTTCCTTTTAGTATATCGACTCTCACTTTTAAAGTCAATGAATCTCGAATAGCAGGCCTGCTGTTCTCATAAAATAAAGTAAAATCACACAAGGAGAATATTGATGCCAAAAGACGCAGCTTCTCCTGCCGCTGTTTCCCAGATATGCAAAGATAATATGCGGCTGGACATAATCAACATCTATCCAAAACTTCCGAAAGGTTCTCAGCAGGAAGTCCAACAGGAAATCGCGGCCCGTCTCTGCCATATTTTCAAAAAGTATGTGTAAATCCCTTCTATACGACGCTTTATACGCACGTCAGTCCGTTGAAAAAAAAGACAGCATATCCGTTGACAGCCAGCTGGAATACTGCAGATACGAAGCTCACGGGAATGAATGCCTGGAGTATACGGATCGAGGTTTTTCCGGCAAAGATACTCATCGACCAGGCTTTGAACAAATGATGCGAGATATCCGCTCAGGCAGGATAAAACGGGTCATCGTCTACAAGCTGGACCGTATCAGCCGTTCTATTCTGGACTTTGCCAATATGATGGAAATATTCCAGAAATACCATGTGGAATTTGTCTCCTCCACGGAGAAATTTGACACTTCCACCCCCATCGGCCGTGCCATGCTAAACATCTGTATCGTGTTCGCCCAGCTGGAGCGGGAAACCATACAAAAGCGTGTAACCGACGCTTATTATGCCAGATGCAGACACGGATTTTACATGGGCGGACGTGTTCCCTACGGCTACCGTCTGTCTAGTACAGTCATTGACAACATCCTCACCTCCAAATACCAGGAAGTACCGGAGGAGAGTGAACAGCTAAAGCTGATTTTCTCCATGTATGCTGATACAGATAATTCTCTCGGTGATATTGTCCGGTATTTAAAGGAACATCAGATAAAAAACCTGCGGGGAGCAGACTGGAATACCGCGCGCCTCAGCGAAATGCTCCGTAATCCTGTATATGTGGAAGCTGACATCGACATATACCGGTTCTTTCAAAGCCAGGGGGCAGCTATTTATAACCCTGCCAGCGATTTTTCCGGCTGCAATGCCTGCTATCTGTACAAAGGCACTTCCTCCGGCACGAAAAGCCACAGCGGGCTATACGGCAGAGAAGTTGTCCTGGCCCCCCATAAGGGTTTCATATCTTCCAAAACATGGCTGGCCTGCCGGATGCGGTGTCTGAATAACCGCCAATCTGCAAGCGCATGCAGGCCGAAAAATTCATGGCTGGCGGGCAAGGTAAAATGCGGCAGATGCGGCTATGCCCTGACAATTCGAAAATCAAAGACAAAATGGGGACGGTACTTTGTCTGCAGCCACTCAGGAAACCGTGGAAATTGTCAAGGAGCGGGGTGTACCGTTTACGCGGATGCCTTAGAGGAGTACATGCTTGACGCAATCCGGGAGAGACTGTCAGAACTCCCATTTTCTGAAGAAAACCTGATCTCCTGTGGCAATGATTCCGGCAAAGCACAAAAAAACATGGCCAGGAAGATCCGCCTGACGCAAATTGACGAAGAAATCGATCATCTTCTCTCCAAAGTCCCCGAAGCTGGCAGTGTTCTTATTAAGTACATAGAGGAAAAGGTATCCGCATTAGATACAGAACGAAACGTCCTGCTGGAAAAGACCGCACCAGCAGATACCCCGGACACAAAGGATAAGTTTCATCAGAACTTTCGCTATATTAAGGCATGGGAAGCTCTGTCTTTCCCGGACAGACAGATGGCCGCTGACGTGCTTATCAAAGTCATTCATATCGCAGATGGCATCATGAAAATCACATGGAATTTTTAAAACATGTCTTAAAATTGCTTTCATCTGCCCGTTTTGGTGAAGCCCTCCGCTCCCTGCAGGAACAACTGGATGCCAAAAACTTCTACGCGTTCAACCCAAGTTTTGACGCGCCAACGAAATGTGAGTGTTAATCTATGATAGAAATCCAAATGTCCCACGACCTGAGAAATATATTAGGACAATTATCCGATACCCCTCCGGAGGCATATGCCATAATCCGTGGAAGCTCTGACTTTCCGGATATCTGGGGTGTGATGTATCTCTACCCCTGCTGGGGCGGCACACTTGTCCTGACCGAAGTCCAGGCACTTCCACAGGATACTGACCCCTGCGGTATCCATA
Organism: uncultured Lachnospiraceae bacterium; assembly: GCA_910588825.1. GTDB lineage: Bacteria > Bacillota > Clostridia > Lachnospirales > Lachnospiraceae > MGBC164599. The sequence goes on along the minus strand of CAJURF010000026.1, from coordinate 28,553 downwards.
TCCATGGTTTCCACATTCATGAGGGCAAAAGCTGCAGCAGCTCCGACGACCAGGAAGCATTTTCCAATACCGGACAGCATTGGAATCCTGACAATTGTCCTCACCCAGCCCACGCAGGAGATCTTCCGCCTCTGTTCGGAAGCTGCGGATACGCACTGTCTATTTTCTACACCCGCCAGTTTGTGCCGGATGAAGTAATCGGCCGCACAGTGGTCATCCACATGATGCCCGATGATTTTAAAACACAGCCCTCTGGAGATTCTGGAGAAAAAATCGCCTGCGGGGAAATCTGTGCCAATGAGAAAGCGCAGTATTTTCCACTGCCTGCGGGGATGGAATAATTGAAAACAGGCGGCTGGCCATTCTAAAACCAGCTGCCTGTCTTCCATATATTAATAAATTTTAGTATTTTTTCGAAATTCATTGGGATTTTCGCCGATTAGATTGCGCTTATACTGAGCGCATATATAAAAAGAGCCTGACATTATGTCAGGCTCAATAAAACTCATATTGCTTTACTCAATTCCAACCACTTTATAATCCTGTGCCTCCACAGCGTCTTTCAAAACACTGTCATCCACCTGCCCGTTCAGGGTAACCACTGCTGTCCCCTTGGCATGGCTTACTTCTGCGCTGTCCACCTGATCCAGTCCTTCCAAAGTCTTTTTCACTCTTGCCTCACAGTGCTGGCACATCATTCCTTCGATTTTCATTGTTTTTGTCATGGCTTCATTCTCCTTTTTTGATTTTATTGTATCCGGCTGGGCCGGTTCTTCACTGTTTTTAAACACACGTTTCTTATCATGGCGGGCGTCGTGCATATTGAATAAATTCAGCCGCAGGGCATTGGTCACCACGCAGAAGCTGGATAAACTCATGGCCGCCGCGCCGAACATGGGATTCAGTTTCCATCCCAGCAGGGGAATCCAGACCCCGGCCGCCAGGGGAATGCCGATCACATTATAGAAAAACGCCCAGAACAGATTCTGATGGATGTTCCGCAGTGTGGCACGGCTTAGCCGGATGGCAGCAGGCACATCAGACAATTTGCTGTTCATCAAAACTACATCTGCGGCATCGATGGCGATGTCTGTCCCCGCCCCGATGGCAATACCGATATCTGCACGGGTGAGAGCCGGCGCGTCGTTGATACCGTCGCCTACCATTGCCGCTTTTCCCTTTGCCTGAAGGGAACGGATAGCAGCTTCTTTGCCGTCGGGCAGCACCCCTGCCAGCACTTCATCCACCCCGGCCTGGGCTCCGATGGCCTTTGCCGTGCGCTCATTGTCTCCGGTGAGCATAACCACATGGATTCCCATGCCCTGGAGTTCCTTAATGGCCTGGGGACTTTCCGGTTTGATCACATCAGCCACTGCGATCAGCCCCAGCACCTGGTCATCACGGCTGAAATACAACGGTGTTTTTCCCTGAGCCGCCAGCTTGTCAGCGGCATCTGCCAGTGACTGGGGAATCTGTGCCTTTGTACGGATGTAATTCAGATTCCCCCCTGCAAGGGATTTCCCTTCCAGAACTGCCGACAGCCCGTTGCCTGGAAGGGCTGCAAAATCAGTGATCTCTGAAATCTGAATCCCTGTCTCCTCTGCTCTTTGTAAAATAGCCCGGGACAGTGGATGTTCGCTTTTGCTTTCCAGAGAAGCCGCCTGCTGAATCAGTTCTGTTTCACTGATTCCCCCCCAGGGCATAATATCTGTCACTTTTGGCTCTCCTGTGGTGATGGTTCCTGTCTTATCCAGAGCCACTACACTGACCCGGCCTGCAGCCTCCAGGGAGGCCGCTGTCTTGAAAAGGATTCCATTCTTGGCTCCCATTCCGTTGCCCACCATGATGGCAACCGGTGTGGCCAGTCCCAGGGCACAGGGGCAGCTGATTACCAGCACGGAGATCCCCCTTGCCAGGGCAAATGCAAATTCCTGTCCTGCCAGCAGCCATACCAGCGTGGTGATCACAGCAATGGCAATCACCACCGGTACAAAGACCCCTGACACCTTATCCGCCACCTTGGCAATGGGCGCTTTGGTTGCTGCCGCATCGCTGACCATCTGAATGATCTGTGACAGGGCCGTATCCTGCCCCACACGGGTGGCTCTGCACCGGAGAAATCCGGACTGATTTACTGTGGCGGCAGATACCTGGTCTCCTTCTGCCTTATCCACAGGGATGCTCTCCCCGGTAAGGGCGGATTCGTTCACGGCGCTGGTACCGTCTTCCACCACACCATCCACAGGGATGCTCTCCCCTGGACGAACGACAAATTCATCTCCTACTTTTACCTGTTCTATGGAAACTTCCGTCTCCTGTCCATTTCTCAGGACAGTAGCCGTCTTAGGCGCCATGCCGATCAAACTTTTCAGCGCGTCGGTTGTCTTTCCCTTACTCCGTGCCTCCAGCATTTTCCCCACTGTAATCAGTGTGAGAATCATAGCCGCGGATTCAAAGTAGAATTCATCCATATAGACCATGACTGCCGGCATATCCCCTTTGACCTGGGCATCGGTCATGGCAAACAGCGCATACACGCTCCATACAAAAGACGCCGAAGATCCCAGAGCCACCAGTGTATCCATGTTGGGAGCCCTGTGGGCAAGGCTTTTAAATCCACTGATGAAAAACTTCTGATTAATCACCATAACAATCCCGGCCAGCAGAAGCTGAACCAGACCCATTGCCACGTGATTCCCCTCAAACCAGGCAGGTACGGGCCATCCCCACATCATATTCCCCATGGAAAAATACATCAGGACGCATAAAAATCCAATGGAAAGGATCAGCCTGCGCTTCAGAACCGGTGTCTCCGTATCTTTCAGAGAATCTGCACCCGGCGCGGCCTGGCTCTCCTGATTGGCCCCGCCTTTTACACTGGCACCATACCCGGCATTTTCCACCGCCGCTATAATCTCATCTGCAGAAGCACTGCCCTCCACCCCCATGGAATTTGTCAGCAGACTCACTGAGCAGGCAGTCACTCCCGGGATTTTGTTCACTGCTTTTTCCACACGGCTGCTGCAGGCAGCACAGCTCATACCTGTAACATTGTATTGTTCCACCGCATTCTACCTCCCTCATTTCATCAATTTCTGCAGTACATGAACCAGCTCGTCAACGGTTTCTTCTTTTCCATTTCTGATATCATCCGCCACACATGTACGGATGTGATTCCCAAGGAGAACCTTATTAAAACTGTTCAGAGCCGCATTGACTGCGGCAACCTGTACCAGAATATCTGTACAGTACGCACTGTTTTCCACCATTCCCTTTATGCCTCTTACCTGGCCCTCGATGCGGCTCAAGCGGTTCAGAAGGTCTTTATATTCCTTTTCATTGCGAATTTTTGTCTTTTTACAGCAGCACTCTTTCTCTCCTGGCACCAGCATCCCTCACTTTCTATTGAAAATTCTCCAAATCTCCATAATACGTCAACATTTAATATACCGCCCCTGACACAATTCATACTTGCAGAAAACATAATCTTCAGCAATTGCTTTTGATGTTTGTAGTATATACCCCCTTGGGGTATTTGTCAATAACCATTTTCAAATTCTGATCCCCTGCCTGCGAATTTGAATATAGATTCACGTCAATTGATCATCATAAATGAATTTTCCCCCACATTCTTGGACAAGTACTTAAAATTATGGTAAAATCAAATAAAACGTTTAACAAATCTAAGAAAGCAGGTGAAAAACCATGAGATCTATTCCCGCAGCAGCACCTTCGATTCCGGAATACCATCTGATGCCTCTGGACACTATCAGTGGTTTTGAGGTCCGGCCCGGTCTTTATGAAATGAACGGAGCCACCGCATTATCAGCAAACGCCATTAATTTCACTGTACATTCACGCAATGCGGTTTCCTGTGAACTGCTGCTTTTCCGCCACAAGGAAACAGAGCCCTTTGCAGTCCTTCCATTTCCGGAACGCTATCGAATCGGCGACGTATATTCTATGATTGTATTCAATCTGAATGCAAAAGATTTTGAATATGCTTATCGGATGGACGGACCTTATGACCCGGAAGCAGGCCTGATATTTGATAAGACACAGATTCTGCTGGACCCCTATGCAAAGGCAGTGACAGGCCAGAGCGTATGGGGGGAAAAGCCCAGCCAGTTCTCTCCCTACCGGGGCAGAGTGGTTCTCAACAACTTTGACTGGGGGACAGCTGTCCGGCCTCTGCTTCCTATGCGGGAACTAATCATTTATGAACTTCATGTCCGGGGATTTACCATGCATCATTCTTCTGGTGTTAAACATCCGGGGACGTTCTCCGGCCTGCGGGAAAAAATTCCCTATCTCAAGGAACTGGGGATTACTGCTGTGGAACTGATGCCCATTTTTGAATTTGACGAGACAATGCCCGCCAGAGAAGTGGACGGCAGGAAACTTCTGGATTACTGGGGTTACAATACGGTAAGTTTTTTCGCCCCCAACACCAGTTACGCCGCAGAAGACGAATATACCCATGAGGGGTATGAACTGAAAGCTCTGGTCAAAGAACTGAACGAAAATGGTATCGAAGTATTTTTGGATGTGGTGTTTAACCATACAGCTGAGGGAAATGAACACGGTCCATTCTTCTGTTTTAAAGGCTTTGATAATAATGTTTACTATATGCTCACGCCAGATGGACAGTATTACAATTTCAGCGGATGCGGCAATACCCTCAACTGCAATCACCCCGTTGTCCAGCAGCTGATCATGGAATGTCTGCGCTACTGGGTGACCAACTACCGCATCAATGGATTCCGTTTCGACCTGGCCAGTATCCTGGGGAGAGATCAGAACGGCCTCCCCATGCAGAATGCCCCCTTATTGAAAAGCCTGGCTTTCGATCCGATTCTGGGAGACGTGAAATTAATTGCAGAGGCGTGGGATGCAGGCGGACTATATCAGGTGGGAAGTTTTCCCGCGTGGAACCGCTGGGCAGAGTGGAACGGCCTTTACCGGGATGATTTACGCAGTTTCTTAAAGGGGGACTACTGGATGGCTCCCGCGGCCGCCAAACGCATCAGCGGCTCCATGGATCTATATACTGGACAATACCGTGGATATAACTCTTCCATTAATTTTATCACCTGCCACGACGGATTTACACTTCATGACCTGTACAGCTATAATGAAAAACACAATGAAGCCAACGGATGGGACAATACGGATGGGGCCAATGACAACCGCAGCTGGAACTGCGGCGTAGAAGGAGAGACAGACGATCCCCAGATCAATGCCCTGCGTCTGAAACTTATGAAAAACGCAGTGACAGTACTGATGTGCAGCCGTGGAACACCTATGTTCCTTGCCGGCGACGAGTTTGGCGATACCAGATTCGGAAATAACAATCCCTATTGCCAGGACAACGAGATCTCCTGGCTGGACTGGTCCCTGCTGGACAAGAACCGTGAATTGTTTGAACATTTCAAATACATGATTCAATTTCGGAAAAACCACTGCAGCATCCGGGGAGATATGCCTCCCGGCTCTATGAATTTTCCACCGATCAGCACCCACAGTAACCGTCCATGGGAAGATCCCATCACAGAGGATTCAAAAGTTGTCTGTGTATTCTATGCTTCCCAAAAAGAAAATTCCACGAGAGATGACCTGGTCTACATGGCAATCAACTCCTATTGGGAGGACCAGCAGATTTGTCTGCCACGGCTTCCCAAGCCTTATGTGTGGAAGCTGGCCGTCTACACCGATTCTGACGACCCCCGCCAGCTTATGGATGACACATTGGTTATGGGACCAAGGAGTACAGCTGTTTTTGAAGCTGTACAGACTATTATATAATCAGCCCGCCAAGTTCAAAATACCCCGGCTTCATACCGGGGTATTCTTCCACCTCTTTATCCAGACAAAATCAGATGAATACATTTAAGATACCAATCAGAAGCCCAATCAGCGCCCCCAGATTTACAATCGTATTCAGCTCATTTTTCATCACCGATAAAACCAGTTCTTCCACTTCCAGCACATCCATCTGCCGTACCTTTTCCTCTACCATCTCACGGATGTGGAACTGTTCTGCAAAATCCGATACTTTTTCCTGCATAGCATGGGTATATGCCTGTTCCACAACAGTCCGCACCTGTTCCTTCTTCACCCCCACAGTCTCAGCCAGCTCATGTATGGTCTTCTGCTCCAGCTCTGCCGCCTGTTCATCAATCAGTGGGAAAATCCAGTCCCTGCCATTTTCCCGAACATAGCGTTCCACCCTCACTCCAATATGAGATGTGAGACTTTCAATCAAATCATCGCTGATGAGGCTTTCGAAAAAACTGCCTTTCAGCTTTTCTCCCACCACCCGTTTGCTCTCTTCATTCATCAGCTGGACAATATCCAGCTTCTCAATTCCCTCCAGCATTTTATCACACAGCAGATTTTCCAGATGCTCTTTCTCTGCCATGTAGTCAGCCGGGGGGATATAGGCAGTCAGCAGCTCTTTAACCGGAGTATTCCTGTTCTTCTCGCTGGCAATGGTCTCCATGACGGTATCCGCCACTGTGTTTTTTACAGAATCGCTGAGAACAATCTTTTCCAAATCCTCTTTTGTCAAAAGATTCTCCCCCACAGCTTTCCCCAGCGCACCAGCCAGCCTGTCCTTTCCTTTTGGTATGATTCCCGGCGTAAACGGAAGCCGGAAATTCCCGATTTTCACTTCATGAAGCGGCCTAAAAAGCATTTTTACTGCAATAAAATTGGTGAAATAGCCGATGACAGCCCCGATTAAAGGACCCGCAATGATTCTTATTGTGTCCATTCTTTGTCTCCTCCTGAGCATATAAATACGCTGCATGTATATATAACAAATTGACACCTGCACATTTCCCAGGACTTTTGTCCCAGGTACTGTACAGGTGCCATTTGGCAAAATTGCAAATTATTCTACTTCTGCAGATTCATTTGGATTCTGCGCCGCTGCCGCCTGCTGCAGTGTATTCTTTCTGTTCGCCGCTTCCAAAAGATCTGACTGCTTTTCTTCTTTCCTAGCCCTAAGTTCTTCTATTGTTGGATATACAGAAGGTCTGCGGATATAACGGAAGCTTGCTGAATAAGCTTCTCCCACTGTGACACCATTCTGGCTGCCAGAACAATGCACAGCGATCCAATCTCCGCTGCTGGATTTTCCCACCAGAATTCCCACATGGTTATCACTGCCGGCTTCCGGCCCTCTCTGGAATACCAGATCCCCAGCCTGCGCCTCATGACCTTGAATGGTCTCAGCCTTATTCCACTGGTCTGACGTGCCATGGCCTACCTGATCCTCCAGATCCGTATCCTGATATCCATTATTAAATGCCCAATCTACAAAACCACTGCAATCCAGTCCATAGGCACGGATTCTGCCTGTACTGGAATCACCGGACGAGCTGACCTGAGCGGCGCTTCCCCACCGGTCATCCCACCCCAGTACGGAAGACTTACCGCCCCAGAAATAGGCCACTTTTCCTACCAGGCTGTAGCCTGCCTGAATGACAGCAACCCTTTCTTCTGACACTTCCTCCCCGGCACTTTGCCGGATAAATCCTTTGGCCGCCGTAATAACTGCGCACAAAAGTGCACAGTCCTGGTCTGCGTACTTCTCCAGAATTTTTTCTTCGCGCTTTGTCAATTCCCCGTGTTCTTCTATATATTCATCCACACGCATTCCTCTGTAATCCACCAGCGCAATATTCTTTTTATCTCTTTTCAGTTCATTCATCTCGGCAAATATGGCAGCCAGGTCATCCTTCGAAGATTTTCCCAGTTTGAAAGATTTCTTTCCCTCCCTGGTCTGCTGCAACACATAGACTGCCAGAATGTCCTGCCAATTATGTACTAGATATTCGTCTTCTTTATCTAATTTATTCGCTTCCAGAAATTCTTCCTCAATCTCATCCATCACTTCTTCGATGTCATTGCTGAAAGACAGCGAATAGTTGGACTTTAACTGATTCAGATAAAAAGTACGTCCCGCCTTTAAGTTCACCACATGAGTGCCGGAAGAAATTCTGGTGATGGGTCCATTAATCACCTCAGGTTCCTCCTGCACCTGGTTTTCAACATTTCCGCCTGGGTCCTGTGGAATCTCTCCCGGTTGTTCACCAGGTTCTTCTCCCCCTGAATTCTTCAACTGGCTCAATGCTTCTTCCGCAGCAACCAGAGTTCCATAATTGGTAACCTGCGCCTTCTGATCTTCGCTCAGAGCCTCGTAAGCATTCCGAGCATTGGCGATAGCATTCTCACTGTCCAGTGTCACTGTACCGATGGCGTCAATGGCTGCAATCACCGCCTCTGAGGAAAATTCCAAATCTCCACCGCTATTGCCACCTGGCTGGTCATCTCCTGGGTCAACAGGCAGTCCGGCAATATCGTCTTCACCTGGTATTGTGGTAGGCTTCGGCGCCGGCGTCTCCGTGGGGTCCACTGGCTCAGGAGTGACGGTCTCTGTCGGGTCCGGAACCGGCGTCTCTGTAGGAACAACGGTGGGATCATCAGAAGGTTCTGGGGCAGGGGTAACGATCTCCTGTGTCCCTCCATCATCTACAGGTTCATCTGTTATCTCCTCAGACATTGATACATTTTCTGACGTACTTCCAATATCACTGGCAAATGTACTGAAACTGCTGGAAATGATCATAGCTGAAATTAATGTTATGCACAACAGTTTCTTAACATAGTTGTTTTTCATTCCAAGACTCCCTTCTTTCTTAGTCCGCATCTTACCTCCCTGCCTTTAAGCATGCACCAAGATAAAAGCAACCCACTATCCATAATTATTTTTATATTCTAGCACAAAATAATATTGAAATCAACCGCCCCAGGCACATGTCACGAAATTTTCACAAATGAAAAACCAATTTTCAGACACGCTTTTATGCGTAAAATAGCGGGACAGGAATAATCCTGCCCCGCCATTGTCCTCTTTTTATTTTTCTGCGCTGTACAATGTAATCAGCTTTTTCAGATACTCATATCTTTCTTTTGCCTGTGCCTCTGACATATCAAACAATCTTGCTGCCTTTTCCGGGTTGGAACGTTTCAGGGAATTGTAACGCACCTCTCCGTCCAAGAAGTCCTGATAGCTTTCTGTGGGCTCTTTGCTGTCCAGAATGAAGGCGTCTTTTCCTTCTGCTTTCAGTGCAGGATTGTAGCGGAAGTTATGCCAGTAACCAGCCTTTACAGCCAGCTCTTCTTCTGTCTGCGCTTTGCTCATGCCTTTCTTGATACCATGATTGATGCATGGAGCATAGGCGATGATCACAGATGGTCCCGGATAAGCCTCTGCCTCTGCGATGGCCTTCACTGTCTGGTTGAAATCTGCGCCCATGGCAATCTGTGCCACATATACATATCCATAGCTCATGGCAATGCTGGCCAGGTCTTTCTTCTTCACTTCCTTGCCGCCTGCTGCAAACTGGGCAATCGCACCTGTAGGGGTAGCTTTGGAAGACTGTCCGCCTGTGTTGGAGTACACTTCTGTATCAAATACCATGATATTGATATCTTTTCCGCTGGCAAGTACATGGTCCAGACCGCCGAATCCTATATCGTATGCCCAGCCGTCACCGCCAAAGATCCACTGGGATTTCTTACCCAGGAAGTCTTTTTGTTTCAGAATCTCCTGTGCTTTCTCACAGCCGCATGCTTCCAGGGCTGCAACCAGTTTTTCTGTGGCCAATCCGTTGGCGGCACCGTTCTCATAAGTATCCAGCCATTCTTTCGCTGCCGCTTTCACATCCTCATTGGTTCCGTTGGCAGCAATGCCTTCCAGTTTCGTCTTCAATCCGCCGCGGACTGCGTTCTGAGCCAGAAGCATGCCATATCCAAACTCTGCCGCATCTTCAAAGAGAGAATTGGACCATGCAGGACCTCTGCCCTGGGCATTCACGGTATAAGGAGTAGACGGTGAAGAGTTGCCCCAGATGGAGGAACATCCTGTGGCATTGGCAATATACATTCTGTCGCCGAACAGCTGGGTAATCAGTTTCGCATACGGCGTCTCTCCACATCCTGCACAGGCTCCTGAGAACTCCAGCAGCGGCCGTTTGAACTGGCTGCCTTTCACAGAGGCTTCTTTGAATTTCTCAAGCACATCTGCCTTTTGCTGTACTTCTTCCACACCATAATTGAAATATTTCTGCTGGCCTGCGTTGGCCTCCATGTTTTCCATAGCAAGGGCTTTTGCACCTTTCTTGCCTGGACACACGTTGGCACAGGAACCACATCCAGTACAGTCGTAAGCTGACACTACAATGGCAAACTTATAAGAATCCATTCCAGTCATCGGAAGCATCTGCATGCCTTCCGGTACTTTCGCTGCTTCTTCCTCACTCAGTGCCACAGGGCGGATGACTGCATGGGGGCATACATACGCACAGCGGTTACACTGGATACAGTTTTCCGGTTTCCATACAGGGATATCTACAGCGATTCCACGTTTTTCGTAGGCGGATGCTCCGGAGGGAGTACTTCCATCCACATAATCGCGGAATGCAGATACAGGAAGACTGTTTCCTTCCTGGGCGTTTACCTTCACCTGGATATTGTTGACGAATTCTACTACGTCTTTTCTGCCGTGTTCTGCATGGGCTGCTGCCAGTCCTTCATCAGCGGCGCTCTTCCAGCTCTCCGGAACCTGGATTTCTTCCACCTGTTTTGCCCCTGCATCGATGGCGTCATAGTTCATCTGTACAATGGCATCGCCTTTTCTGCCGTAGGTAGCTTTTGCTGCAGCTTTCATCAGGTCAATGGCCTGTTCTTCCGGAATGATATTGGCCAGTTTAAAGAAAGCAGACTGGAGTACAGTGTTGATGCGGCCGCCCAGACCAATGTCTTTTCCAATGCGGATACCGTCAATCACATAGAACTTAATTCCATGATTTGCAATAAATGCTTTTACCTGTCCGGGAAGGTGCTGTTCCAGACCTGCCATATCCCACGGACAGTTCAGAAGGAATGTTCCGCCGTCCACCAGCTCCTGCACCATATTGTACTTATTTACATAAGAAGGATTGTGGCAGGCCACGAAATCCGCTTTGTGGATCAGGTATGTGGATTTAATGGGCTTTTTACCAAATCTCAGATGAGACATGGTCACACCGCCGGACTTCTTGGAATCATAATCAAAATATGCCTGGGCATACATATCTGTGTTATCACCGATGATCTTAATGGAGTTTTTGTTGGCTCCCACAGTACCGTCGGCACCCAGCCCCCAGAACTTACAGTTGATGGTTCCTTCCGGCGTGGTTACCAGCGGAGTGCCGGTTTCCAGTGACAGATGGGTCACATCGTCCACGATACCAATGGTAAACGGTGTCTTAGCACTGTTGTCATACACAGCAACAATCTGTGCAGGTGTGGTATCTTTGGAACCAAGGCCGTAGCGTCCGGTAAAGATCGGTGTGTCATTGAAAGCAGTTCCTTTCAGAGCTGCAACCACATCCAAATATAATGGCTCACCCAATGCACCCGGCTCTTTGGTCCGGTCCAGCACGGTGATTTGTTTTACAGAAGCCGGGATTGCTTCCACCAGAGCTTTTGCTGAGAATGGTCTGTACAGACGTACTTTCACCACGCCCACTTTTCTGCCTGCTGCCAGAAGATAATCAATGGTCTCCTCAATGGTATCACAGACAGAGCCCATGGCAATGATCACATGCTCAGCATCCGGTGCACCATAGTAATTGAATAATTTGTAATTGGTACCGATCTTGGCATTTACTTTGTCCATATATTCCTGTACGATAGCAGGAAGTGCATCGTAGTAAGAATTACATGCCTCTCTTGCCTGGAAGAAGATATCCGGATTCTGCGCGGAACCTCTCTGACAGGGGTGATTGGGATTCAGCGCGTGATTGCGGAATGCATCCACAGCGTCCTGATCCACCAGATCTGCCAGGTCCTCGTAATCCCAGGTCTCAATTTTCTGAATTTCGTGGGAAGTCCTGAAACCGTCAAAGAAATTGATAAAAGGAACTTTCCCTTTAATGGCGGCACAATGAGCCACAGGAGTCAGGTCCATAACTTCCTGAACACTGGACTCACAGAGCATAGCTGCCCCGGTCTGGCGGCACGCATAAACATCAGAGTGGTCGCCGAAAATGGAAAGTGCATGGCTTGCCAGTGCACGGGCTGATACGTTAAACACGCCCGGAAGCTGCTCACCAGCGATTTTATAAAGATTAGGAATCATCAACAGCAGTCCCTGGGATGCTGTATATGTGGTGGTGAGTGCACCTGCTGACAGAGAACCGTGTACCGCACCGGCAGCTCCTGCCTCTGACTGCATCTCTGTTACCTGAACTTCCTGTCCAAAGATGTTCTTCCTTCCCTGTGTGGCCCATTCATCCGTAGCTTCTGCCATAACGGAAGAAGGGGTAATGGGATAAATAGCTGCTACATCGGAATATGCGTAAGACGCATGGGCAGCAGCATGGTTTCCATCCATGGTTTTCATCTTTCTTGCCATTCGTATTTCCTCCTTAGAAAATAATCAGTAAATTCTATAATTTGGTAATCCATTTTTATCCGGCTGTAATATCAGCCTATAAGGTGATGATACCATATTTTAGGAAATGTGTCTATGAAGTTTCCACCATTTTCTTACTGCTCATGGTTTAAAATATTTTCCAGAGACTCTTCCGACAGTAAATCCCACAGTTTCTTCTGAATCGACGCCAGCTTTCGATGTACCTGGCAGGGCCTTCCCCCTGCACCATTGCGGCTGCAGGGCTTTCCTGGGTCCATACAGTCTACAAGATACATATCCGGGTCAATGGCCTGGTACACGTCCAGCAGCGTAATCTGGCTGGTGGGCCTTTCCAGTGCATAACCGCCGTGGACACCGCGGAATCCTTTCACAATCTGGGCTGCCTGCAGTTTCTTTAATATTTTATAAGCAAAAGGGGACGTTAATTCTTCTCTTTTACAGATTTCCCCCACACTCAGACGTTTCTCCCCTTCCAATGCCCGGATCACCCGGACCGCATAATCACATTCCCTGGTAATATACATCCTGTCCATTTCCTCCTGTATTACTCAAGATATTCCCGGAAATTTCCTTATTCACCGGATACCAAATACAATTATTTAGGGAACTGTATGTAAATAGTCTATGCCATCTGCTTGTCTTTTCTTTAGACAGCGCACCTGTCACAGGTTATTTACATACAGTTCCTCTGATAAATATATCAACCCTTCGCATTTCAGTCAAGTTTTAAATTTGAAAAGAAAATTAAGACTTGCATATTCTGCGATTTACGGTAAAATAGGTTAGAGTATGTGGAAACACTAAAATATAGAAATGAATGAGGTTTGTGTATGATTTCAGCAAATAACATCACTTTACGCATCGGGAAAAAAGCTCTGTTTGAGGACGTCAATATAAAATTCACCGAGGGAAACTGCTACGGCTTAATCGGGGCAAACGGAGCCGGAAAATCCACATTTTTGAAAATTCTCTCCGGACAGCTGGATTCCACCAAAGGAGACGTGTCCATCACCCCCGGACAGCGCCTGTCTTTCCTCCAGCAGGACCATTTCAAATACGACGAATACCAGGTTCTGGATACGGTCATTATGGGCAACAAGCGCCTTTACGATGTGAGAAATGAAAAGGAAGCCATCTATGCCAAGGAAGACTTCACCGACGATGACGGAATCCGTGCCAGCGAGCTGGAAGCGGAATTCGCGGAGATGAACGGATGGGAAGCCGAATCCGACGCCTCATCCCTGCTGAACGGACTGGGTGTAACCACTGAGTACCACGACTCCCTGATGAAAAATCTGGAGGGAAATCTGAAAGTAAAAGTACTGCTGGCCCAGGCATTATTCGGCAATCCGGACATTCTGCTTTTGGATGAGCCCACCAACCACCTGGATTTGAATGCCATTGAATGGCTGGAAGAGTTTTTGATTGATTTTCCCAACACCGTAATTGTCGTGTCCCACGACCGGTATTTTCTGAACAAAGTCTGCACCCACACCGCAGACATTGATTATGGAAAAATCCAGCTCTACGCAGGAAACTATGATTTCTGGTATGAGTCCAGCCAGCTTCTGATCAAACAGATGAAAGAAGCCAATAAGAAAAAAGAAGAAAAGATCAAAGAGCTGCAGGAATTTATCTCCCGGTTCAGCGCCAATGCCTCCAAGTCCAGACAGGCCACTTCCCGTAAGCGGGCACTGGAAAAGATCCAGCTGGATGAAATGCGTCCCTCCAGCCGGAAGTATCCTTATATTGACTTCCGTCCCAACCGGGAAATCGGCAACGAAGTGCTTATGGTAGAAAATCTCTCCAAAACCGTGGACGGTGAGAAAATCCTGGATAACCTTACGTTCACCCTGGGCCATGACGATAAAGTAGCTTTCGTAGGTTCCAATGAGAGGGCAAAAACACTCCTGTTCCAGATTCTCATGGGAGAGGAAGAACCGGATGAAGGAACTTATAAATGGGGAATCACCACCTCCCGTTCCTATTTTCCCAAAGACAGCACAGCAGAATTCGACAACGATTTAACTATCGCCGATTGGCTCACCCAATATTCGGAAATCAAAGACGCCACCTATGTGAGAGGTTTCCTTGGGAGGATGTTATTTGCCGGGGAAGACGGGGTGAAGAAGGTGAAAGTTCTCTCTGGGGGCGAGAAAGTCCGCTGTCTCCTCTCCAAGATGATGATATCCGGTTCCAATATCCTGATTCTGGATGAACCCACCAATCATCTGGATATGGAAGCCATCACCGCATTGAACAACGGACTGATCAAATTCCCGGGGGTAATCCTGTTCGCCTCCCATGACCACCAGTTCGTACAGACAACTGCCAGCCGTATCATGGAGATTTTGCCTGACGGCACTTTAGTAGATAAGATCACCACCTACGATGAATACCTGGCCAGCGACGAAATGGCTAAGAAACGCCATGTATATACACTGAAAGAAGTGGATAATTAGCAGACCATTTCAAGAACTGTCTTTCTTATTTTCAGATAATACTTTACGGGTGGAGACAGCCTGCACCACAATTCCGGCTGCAGTCAGCGCGGCCCCGAAAAACATGATTTTCGCATCCGCCTCTTTGTGCAGGAGCCCCGCCGCTGACACAGCGGCGGCGAATCCTCCCCCCAGGGCGGTGTGAAAAATTACCATAGGTTTTACAAAAGCCGCTCCCAAAAGGCCCACTACAATTGCTGCTGCCAGACAGATCATAAACTTCAGGGAATCTTTTGGCTGCAGCAAAATGCTGATGGAAACCACTGCCGCCTGGCTGCACAAAAGAAACGCGCCTATGCGGTAAATATGAAATGCTATCATTCCCAGCAGCAGCCCCGCCAGCAAAAGAACAGTAATCTGTATGGCACTGCTCCTGGTATAGTGGGAAGCGATTGTATAACCCGCCAGAGCGCCTATGGTAAATCCCGTCAGGCTAAGCCACACTTTCAGAAGCCGATACCCCAGGAAACAATTCAAAAGACCGATAGCCAGAGTCACACCTGCTGTGCTGATTTGTATCTGCGCCAATTCTTCTGCAGCCATTGACAGAAAATCCATTACTTTTTCCATATACCACCACCTGTCATTGCTCACTGTCATTGTTTTGCACCTTCACAGCCGCGTTCCCTTCATGATTCTCTTATCACAACATCACGTACAAAGTCAGCAGGTCATCCATATTACTATAATGATACTCCACCTGGGGAATCCCTTGAAGATTCATATAATATCTCACCAGTTCTTCAATTCGTCCGTTCTCAATCATATCGGTATAAGCTGCCTGATAGGAAGCTGGGTCTGTGAATTTTACCCGCAGCAGATGGGCCCCCTGGCTCAGCTGGGCGGTAAAATAGTTATAAAGGGTTTCCCATTCATAACTGGAAAAACAATTGCCATTTAACACATAATAATTATAGTCCACCGCCGAACACACCGGCAGGGCAAACTCCTCATCCGGCCAGCAGATCTGACTGTATTCATTGGGAAAAGGGGCCAGATAATCATATAAAGGAACTGCGCCTTCCAATCCCAGCAGACCAGGCTGGTCACCATTGGTGGCATCCACATAATAGTAATTCCCATCTATATTTACTATATTCCATGCATGTCCCTCTGATGACATCTTTGTTTCTCCGGACACATAGATAGATTCAATATCAAATCTCTCCAGAAGGTACTGGACTGCCCCTGCATATCCGGCGCAGACAGCCTGTCCCAGTGAAAAAACGCCTGCAATGTTCTGGTCATTCTCATTCATCACATAATCGGTACGGCCAATCACATAGTCATAAACACTTCTCACAATATCGTAGGCCGCGGCATTTTCCGGCAGAGCCTGCAGCACCTGCTGGTAAGCCTGTTCCAGACTTTCCTCCACGGGAGCCGCTTCCTCCCTGGTATATCCGTAAGAGGGGGTAAAAATGGTGTCTGATTTGTTAATTGTCTTATAATAAGTCTCCCCGTTGTGCACCCAGAAAAGCTCCTGATGGTCTTTCAGCAAAGCCCGGTACGCCTTATCAATGGCATCGTTATCCGTATCTGAAAGCGAAATCTCTGTCTCAAAGTCCAGTATACCCTCCAGCAGCTGGCGGTAGCTTCTCTTTTCATTCATTGCCAGCTGTTTGAAATAGTACTCCTGATGGATTCCATCCGTCTCCGCCACCGGTTCCAGAGTCTGCTTTGGCACCTGGGTTTCCTTCTCAAACGCCCCCACCGACTTTTTTACCTTTGTGACAGTGCCCTCCACATACCTGCATCCATTAGAGAAAACAAGCATGCCTGCCGCAAGAATCCACAACAAACCCCTGTTGTATTTTTTCATAAAATCTCCCCTGTTTTAAATCTATATCTGAAATCTATATCTGAATTTACTCTCTGCAGTTCACAGTTTGTGATCCCCGTCTGGAAAAAATGCATCCGCAGTAATTCTGTCTGTAAAGATGGTACTGGGCTGACAGCTCCAGTGAGCGGCCATAGCCGTTTCTCTTCTTAAAATCCGACGGAAGATAAGGGATTTTACACTCCTCCCCCAGTGAAATCCCGATCTCATTCAGCTTCTGTGCATTTTTCAAAGGGCTGATACTCAGCGTAGTGGTAAAATAGTCGTATCCCCCTGCTGCCCCTGATTTTGCAGCCTCACCCAGCCGCAGTCTGTAACAGGCATCACACCGCTTTTGGCCTTCTGGCAGATGCTCCATTCCCCTGGCCATCTCATAAAACCGTTTTGGCTCGTAATTTCCTTCCTGAAAATACACTGGATGGCGAAATGCCATTTCTTCAATGAGACGCTTCTGTTCCCGCACCCGCTGCTGGTATTCCCGGGCAGGTGAAATATTCGGATTATAATAAAACACTGTAATCTGAAAATAATCTGATAAATATTCCAATACATAGCTGCTGCACGGAGCGCAGCAGCTGTGCAGCAGCAGACGGGGTATTTCCTGTTTTTTCTGCAGGTTATCCAGAATCTTGTCCAGCTGTAATTGATAATTGATTTTATTCATATATACCGCCTTCATTCAGCGCAATTCTCTTATATCATGCTCTTTTTGGTACGATTGACATATAGTATTTTAAGACGTACTCTAATCATTATTATATCTTATATGACAGTCTTTGTATACCGGAATTTATCTGTAAGGAACTGCCCTGAAATAACTGATACAGATTGCACAGGATATCTCACATAGACGATATTATTACTTTCCGGACAAAACACGGTGCAGCTTATTCCTGCGCCCATATGCCGCAGCCCCAAACATACATCCGTAATCATACATTTTGCAGCAGAGATATCTCTGCATATCAAACAGACTTGCAATAATCTTTTCTATATCAGCATCTTCATCCACACCCAGCCGTTCACAGAGCCTTCTGCTGGCATCGTAGACTTGCTGATATTTTTCCTGGCAATACTTTCCATCTTCAAATTCAGATTCTATAAACCCAGCCTCTTTTCCTGCAAACTGGTCCGTGTCATAGAGTCCGCTCATCAAATCGTACACCTGTTGTTTCCATCTTTCACTGCTTGTATACATATTTCACCTCACTTGGGAACTGTAAGCAGATAACCATCCGGCGTATCTGTCACAGGTTATTTGGCTGCAGTTCCCTGTTTTTTCTCTATGCCATTATACTAGAAAAAATAAATATTTGAAAAGAATTACAAACTTTCGACAATTTCTGCCATATATTTAATATAATATTTAATATTCTATCCAGACACGTTCCAGAAGACACTTTCAAAAATAGCCGTTCCCATACATTACAGAAGGCGGGACGGCTATTTCTTCTTTTCCATATTCAAAATTTTAAAATCTCAAAAGAAATCATCAAGTTCAAAACAGCAATGGCGGGATGACAGATAAATAAGATACATTAAAGAGATACAGTCCATTGGCATAGGAAATCTGCAGGTCAAACCCATTCTTGTGGTGGGCATCCTATAAGCATGGTATGGCTCTCATCCCCTGGGCAGTCACGAAATAGTAGTTACTTCTCTGTTTTGCTATGGTACTGCGGTTCAAAGTGCCGGAACCTGTAAAACAGTAATAGGTGCTGCCGAGCTTGAAAGCTGAAAAATTTGGTAATTATATCCTGATTAGTCTAACAGATATCCTGCCTGGTATGAGCATTCCAGATAACTTGGATTCTGATAGTATACATCTGTTTGGAAATCAGAGATTTTGTCGCTGATATAAGAAGAAAATATTTTCATCAGCTCGTCGATTTCTTTTCCTGGTTTTGAACAATCTTCGATCATAATGCTATATAATTTTCCGATATCCATAAACCCTGGAATAGTATACTTACATTCTGTAATCGTATCAAAATCTCCATCTGGTATATTGTATTGTTCTATTATTTCATCACTTACCTGCTCAAAAGAAAGGCAATGATTCACCTGTGCATCATACAACTGTTTCTCAATACCTGTACGTCCTAACGCCTGTATGATGGCTCCGCGCTTGTTGTTGGTTTTACGTGCAGTATACTCTATCAACGAACACAAATAGAACAAATCATTTCTTTCCTTTTTTGTCATAAACAGTTTCGCCTCTCCTGCATTTTACAATAAAATCCCCACGAAAAGTCCTTCGTATACTTGGTTTTTCGTACTTCTGGAAATTCAACTGTTTTTTTGCCCGCGTGATATAAAATATGGATACCGGTCACCCCAATCAAGTCCCAAAATAAGAAAAATGCATATAATCCAGATTATTCTTTCCCCAGAGCCCCTGCGAGAAACCATATTTTCCCAGGATGCGCGCCACTTCGCCATCTTTTGGGATGGAGTAGGGATCTCTCCCCGGCCTCCAATATTTCCCCACGGTTACCTTTCCGTTTAATTTCTGGCAGTTCTCATCCGGATTGATGTCTATAGCTGTGCCGTCATAATGTTCGGAGCGCCCGGTTCCCTGACGCCATCCACCCAGATAATGAATGGGGAATTTCTCAGAGCCCTTATAAATTTCCTTGAAAGCCTGTTTTACAGTGTCAGCGATATTTTTGTGGACATAGAGCGTCCATCTGCGGGTAATCTTTCTGCCTTTCTTTCCATTGGCATAGTCCCATGTTTTTACGGTTATTTTCTTCATATGTTTTTTCGCCGCGGCACTGCTTTTATAAAATCTGCCATACCGGTCATAGGTTACGCTTTTTCCGTAAATTGCCACACTCTTATCCAGATAGCTGAGTGCCTCACCAGACCAGTCACCGTATACTTTTTTCTTTTTTATGATCTGATAAGCCCGCACCCGGTACGTATACTGCTCATATGGCCGGCGTTTTTTCACATCACCATGGAGGGAAGCACCCCCTTTTACATTCTGGTACTTATATTTGCCAGAACCGGTTTTGTACGCCAGCTGATATCCGCTGGCTTTGGAAACCTTTTTCCAATAAACCCTCTGACAGTCCGCCGCTCTAGTTTTCACATTTCTGATTTCTGTCTTTCCCACTGACGCAGCCTGTACATTCCACACTAGACCAAAAGTCAGAAGCAGGGTGGCAGCCACAATTCCCCACACATGCTTACAACGGTTTCTTTCAGTTGTCTTCATCTTGCAAATTCTCCTTTCACTTCCTTATAATTTTTCTCTGTTATTTTAACACAAAACATTCCTCCCGTCAAAAGCACAGGAAAAAGCAGCAGAATCTTACACTTCTGCTGCTTTTTCTCCTACCAATCCATAGCTTCTATTGCCGCTTTTTCGATGTCAAGCCCTGCTTTGTAACGATCCATGAATGTATGGAATCCTTTTACGTCTTCCTCATAGGGATGAATGGTCTCTCCGGACAGTTCTTTAAATATTCTGTTTTCCAGATAGTCTTCCAGTTTTTCATCCGGCTTTTTGTCCACCAGATATGCGGCCAGCAGAGCGATTCCCCACGCTCCTCCTTCGCTTGCAGTGTCCATGACGGTGACAGGGGCGTTCACCGCAGCCGCCAGATATCTCTGTCCCACTCCTTTTGTTTTAAAGAATCCGCCGTGGCCCATGATGCGCTCTACTTTTACCTTTTCATCTTCCATCAGAATATCCAGTCCCATCTTTACAGCCCCCAGGGACGTATAGAGATGTACCCTCATCAGGTTGGCCAGGCTGAACTTACTGTCTGCTGTGCGCAGCAATGCCAGACGGCCTTCGTTGATCATGGTGATATTTTCGCCGGAATAGTAGCCGTATGCCAGCAGTCCGCCGCAGTCCGGGTCGCCTTCTAAGGACCGGGTGTACAGTTTCTGGAACAGTTCCCCTGTGTCTGCCTTCAATCCCATCATCTCGGCAAATTCTCCGAACAGTCCCACCCATGCATTCAGATCTGAAGTTCCGTTGTTTGCATGGGACATGGCACATGGAAAACCGGTGGGAGTGGTGACCATATCGATCTCACGGTATACTTTGCTCAGCTGCTTTTCCAGCACAATCATGGCAAAAGTGCTGGTGCCTGCTGATACATTTCCGGTCCTGGGCGCCACGGAATTGGTGGCCGTCATGCCGGTGCCTGCGTCTCCCTCCGGCGGACACATGGGAATTCCCGCCAGAAGACTGCCTGTCTCATCCAGAAACGCAGCCCCTTCTTCTGTCAAAACTCCTGCCTGTTCTCCCGCTGAGAGCACTTTTGGGAAGATATCTTCCAGCTTCCAGGAATAGCCGTACGGTTCCACCAGTTTATTGAACTTATCCACCATGCCAGCATGGTAATCATGGGCGTCCGAGTCAATGGGGAACATCCCTGCCGCATCACCTATGCCGATGATGCGTTCTCCCGTGAGCTTCCAATGGATATACGCACTTAACGTGGCCACATAATCCAGCCGCTTCACATGTTCTTCCCCGTCCAGTATCCGCTGGTATAAATGGGCAGCGGACCAGCGCAGGGGAATATTAAAATCAAATAATTCTGTCAGCTCGTCCGCCGCCTGCTGGGTATTGGTATTTCTCCATGTCTGGAACGGTGCAATCTGGTTACCCTCTTTATCCAGCGCCATATACCCATGCATCATGGCGCTGACCCCGATGGCACCGATATTCTTCAGCACAACGCCGTATTCTTTCTCCACCGCCTGCCTTAGAGAGCTGTAACAGTTCCTCACCCCTGCGTGAATCTCTTTTAGGCTGTACGTCCAGATATTATCAACCAGGGAATTTTCCCAGTCATGAATACCTACTGCCAGAACCTTCCCCTGAAAATCAACCAGCACCCCTTTAATCCTGGTGGAGCCCAGCTCAATCCCCAGTGCGGTTTTTCCATTCTCAATTACACTTTTTACGTCCATAATCTTCCTCCCTCCTGGATGACAGCCAGATAATTACGAATGTCCTTTTAGAAACAGGTAAATGCGCCATCAATAATAAAATCAGAACCTGTAGTAAATGTGCTGGTGTCACCGGCCAGATATACACAGATAGATTCCAGCTCCTCCGGTGTTCCCATTCTTCCCATGGGTGCCATGGCATTCCACTTCTCAATCAGAGGTGTCAGTGCCGGTGCATTTAAAGTCAGCTCTGTTCCAATGTATCCTGGGCTGATGCTGTTTACGCGCACGCCCTTTTTCGCCCACTCAATGGCCAGCGATTTGGTCAGCTGGATGACTGCCGCTTTGGAAGCATTGTATGCACACTGGGGCTGAGGTACGTTTACAATATGTGCTGACATGGAAGCCGTATTGATAATGGAACCGCCGCCATTCTCCAGCATATATTTTCCGGCAGCAATATCTGTCAGGAACACACCGTTCAGATTGATATCAATGACTTTCTTCCACTGCTCGTATGTCATCTCCTCAGCCGGTGCATTGATGCAGATTCCCGCATTGTTATGGCAGAAATTAAGCCCGCCCAGCTCTTTCACCACCTGGTCAACCATAGCATCCACCTGCTCTTTGTCTGTGCAGTCTGTCTTGATAGCGATAACTTTGCGCCCGGTTTTCTCTGCCAGCTCAGCAGCTGTTTTTTTTGCCTCCTCAAAGTCCAAATCCACAATAGCCACATCAGCTCCCGCTTCTGCGAATGCCGTGGCTGTACATTTACCGATTCCCCTTGCGGCTCCTGTCACAAATCCTTTTTTGCCGTCCAGTCTCATTTTCTCAATAATTCCCATGGTACTCTCCTTTTTATGAAATTTATTTTATAAAATGACTTTATTAAATATAATTACATATTAATTGCTCTGCCGTTTCTTGTCAACCTGCAATTATATCTAATATTTTCATCTGAAATTTAGTAATTATTTATACGCCTTTTATCTTTCTATAAAACTTCCTATATAAAAATGTCCCAAGAAAACCCTGGATCAGCTTTCCATACTCCTCATAGCTGACATTTCCGCCATAACAGAGCATTTCATATGTGACATTTCCCTCTCTGGTTATCAAATGATTCTCCTGGAATTCATTTTTCAGGTAAAACCGTTTCCGCTTTACCCTCTCCTCATAATTGCCGCTGTCCTTTTCCAGGGCCTCAATGCTCAATATCATACGCCTGCCCGCATTTTTCGCCTTCGCCAGCTGAAGCAGCCCGCTTCCGTACCCCCTGCCCCGCAGAGAAGGCTCTATGGCTATGTAGAACAGGTAGACAATATCTCTGTCATAAACCTGATAGAGCATACCAGCAAATAAATCATCGTCACAGAGAATATAAAAATCTGCCAGCCGCTTTCTCGCTTTTGCTTTCAATAAAAAGAAGGGAACACGCTCCCCCAGGGGAAAAGAATATCTGTACAGTTTTTTTATTTTTGCTTTTCCTATATCGGTATCAAAAATATTCACCAGTCTCAGCATGTTTTTCCCTCGATTCCTGACTCCTCAATCAATCTCTGTACCAGGCTTGTCCCGATACAGCTTACTGTCTCCTCGTGGACAAAATCTGTGATATTAGCGTCAAACAGTATATTGGCCTGAGCAGGAAATTCCTCATCTCCGTCCCAGAAAAACACCTGAACGGGAAGACAGTCAAAAACTAAAATCTGGTACCCCACATCTCCCTGCTTCATGGGCTTACCGCCCAGCCTGTCACATGCCAGGCGCAGTTCCTCCATATGGCCGTCAAATACTGATGCAAGAAAATCCACAGTCTTCCTCTGAAAAGCCGGCGCAAAAGGCGCAGCCCGCTTCACCTGGCGGAAAGGGACGAATTCCCCGGCCAGCCTGGCCCCCGGCTTGGAATAATGAAATAAATTATAAATAGAAATCACTGTGGAAAACAACAATTTCCTGTCAGGGTGGTGAAGCAGGGTGAGCATGCCGCTTTTGTGGTCCAGCCGGTACTTTTCATTATAAAAAGTCAGGTACATGGCCTGTTCATCCATTTCCAACTGAAACCGCTCTCTCAGTTCTTCTTTATCCATGGCCTGATAAAGCTTTCTCCAGTTATCACAGACCACATCATAATTATCGATTCTCTCATCTTCGCCGGAACTTATGAAACTTTCCCGCATAATATCCCCCCTCCATGTCTGAATACTCATTTTCTTACCAGTATACCACATACAAAACATATCGTCTCATAAATTATTCATAAAATCAGCTGGCTGTCTTTTTTCCCCTGTTCTATACTATACCATTTCTGTATACTTTATATGGAACCCAAACCATTATCTGCACGAATCTGTATTTTTTTCGAGTTGTATTTTAGATTTTGCTGTCGTATAATGTTACAAGTATATGAAGAAATATTTGAGAATATGTTTATGAATCAGAAAGGAGCTCAACTGTTTATGCATACATACACTCTCGGAATAGACATTGGTTCCACCACTGTGAAAATAGCCGTTTTAGATGAAACACACCAGCTTTTATTTGCTGATTACCAGCGGCACTACGCGGATATCCAGAACGCCCTCTCCTTGCTTCTGGGAAAAGCCCGCCGGCAGCTGGGAGAACTGACAATCAGCCCTGTGATTACCGGTTCCGGCGGTCTGACACTGGCCAAGCATCTGAAGGTCCCTTTTGTCCAGGAAGTCATCGCCGTTTCCTCAGCCCTGCAGGAGACAGCCCCTCAGACAGATGTTGCCATCGAACTGGGCGGTGAGGACGCCAAAATCATTTATTTCGAAGACGGAAATATCGAACAGCGCATGAACGGCATCTGTGCAGGGGGAACCGGCTCTTTCATTGACCAGATGGCCTCCCTGCTCCAGACGGACGCCTCCGGCCTGAATGATTACGCGGCAGATTATAAAGCTCTGTACCCCATTGCCGCCCGGTGCGGTGTCTTTGCCAAATCCGATATCCAGCCTTTAATCAACGAAGGCGCCACCAGACAAGACCTGGCTGCCTCTATATTCCAGGCAGTGGTAAACCAGACCATCAGCGGCCTGGCCTGCGGCAAACCCATCCGGGGACATGTGGCCTTTTTAGGCGGCCCCCTGCATTTTATGTCCGAATTGAGAAGTGCCTTCATCCGCACTCTTTCTCTGGATGAGGAGCACACCATCGTGCCGGATAACTCCCACCTGTTCGCCGCCATAGGCTCCGCATTAAATGCCGACATATCTGTGGTAAATACCCTGGAAGCCATGGAACAGCAGCTGGCTGGCAGCATTCAGATGGATTTTGAGGTAGCCCGCATGGAACCCCTGTTTTCTTCCCAGGAAGAATACGATTCCTTCCATGAAAGACAATCCCATTACCATGTGAAAACCCGTGAACTAAAGGATTATCATGGAAACTGCTTCCTGGGCATTGATGCCGGCTCCACCACCACAAAAGCGGCGCTGGTATCTGAGAACGGCGAACTGCTGTACTCGTTCTACAGCAGCAACGATGGAAATCCCCTGGGCACCACCCTGCGGGCCATGGAAGAGCTCTACGCCCGGCTGCCAGAAGGCGCCCGCATTGCCTGGTCCTGCTCCACCGGATACGGGGAGGCGTTGATTCAGTCAGCGCTGATGCTGGACGAAGGCGAGGTGGAGACCGTCTCCCATTACTACGCCGCCGCTTTCTTCGACCCTGAAGTGGACTGCATTTTAGACATCGGCGGCCAGGACATGAAATGCATCAAAATCAAAAATCAGACTGTGGACAGCGTCCAGCTGAATGAAGCCTGCTCCTCTGGCTGCGGCTCTTTTATCGAGACCTTCGCAAAATCTCTGAATTATTCTGTGGAAGATTTCGCAAAGGCCGCCCTGTTTGCCGAAAACCCCATCGATCTTGGGACACGCTGTACGGTTTTCATGAATTCCAAAGTAAAACAGGCGCAGAAAGAAGGCGCCCAAGTGTCCGATATCTCTGCGGGACTGGCTTACTCAGTCATTAAGAACGCCCTGTACAAAGTCATCAAAGTATCTGACGCCGCAGAACTGGGAACACACATTGTGGTCCAGGGGGGAACTTTCTACAACGACGCCGTTTTGCGAAGTTTTGAGAAAATCGCAGACTGCCAGGCCATCCGTCCCGATATTGCCGGGATTATGGGCGCTTTCGGAGCAGCCCTCATTGCCAGAGAGCGCTTCCTGTCTGAGGGAGAACCCCGCCAGACCACTATGCTTTCTTATGAAAAGATACATAACCTGAAATATTCCACCTCCATGGCAAACTGCAAAGGCTGCACCAATCACTGCCGGCTGACTGTGAACAAGTTCAGTGGAGGACGCCAGTTTATCAGCGGCAACCGCTGTGAAAAGGGCATCGGAAAACAAAAAAATAAAGAAAAGATTCCTAATCTGTTTGACTACAAGTACAAACGGATCTTCGGCTACGAACCCCTGTCCGCAGATTTGGCCGTAAGAGGAGAGGTGGGACTGCCCCGGGTGCTGAATATGTTTGAAAACTACCCGTTCTGGCACACCTTTTTCACCCTGTTAAAGTACCGGGTCGTGCTATCTCCCACCTCCACCCGGAAGATCTACGAGCTGGGCATCGAATCCATCCCCAGCGAGTCAGAGTGTTACCCCGCCAAACTGGCCCACGGGCATGTGACCTGGCTGCTGAAAAAAGGCGTAAAATTTATCTTCTACCCCTGCATTCCTTATGAGAGGAAGGAGTTTTCCGATTCGGTAAACCATTATAACTGTCCCATTGTAACTTCCTATCCGGAAAACATCAAAAACAATGTGGAACAGCTGGACGACCCCTCTATAGATTTCCGGAATCCTTTCCTGTCATTTGCCGGACTGGATGTGCTGACAAAAGGACTGATTGACGTGTTCCCGGATATTCCGGAAAAGGAGGTGGCGCAGGCGGCACAGGCGGCATGGAAAGAGCTGGAATTCGCCCGCCGGGATCTGATGAAAAAGGGAGAGGAAACCCTGCGTTATCTGAAAGAAACCGGACGGCACGGCATTGTGCTGGCAGGACGCCCTTATCACATCGACCCGGAGATCCACCACGGGATTCCCGAATTGATCAACAGTTATGGCATGGCGGTGCTGACAGAAGATTCCGTGTCCCATCTAGGTCCCCTGGAACGGCCTCTGCGGGTCAATGACCAGTGGATGTACCATACCCGTCTGTATGCGGCTGCCAATTTTGTCAAAACAAGAAAGAATCTGGACCTGATTCAGCTGAACTCATTCGGATGCGGCCTTGACGCTGTGACCACAGACCAGGTACATGAGATTCTGGAAGACAGCGGCAAGATCTACACCTGTCTGAAAATCGACGAGGTGAATAACTTAGGAGCCGCCCGCATCCGCGTCCGCTCCCTGATTGCCGCCATCCGGGTGAAAAAACAACAGACAGTAAAAAGACGAATCAGAAGCTCTGCCATTAAAAAAGTGCCTTTTACCAAAGAGATGCGCAAAGATTACACCATCTTGTGCCCCCAGATGTCACCCATACATTTTTCCATTCTCCAGGCAGGGTTCAACGCCTGCGGCTACCACCTGGAGGTGCTGCCCAACGACAATAAGGAAGCCGTGGACGTGGGATTAAAATATGTAAATAATGATGCCTGCTACCCCTCACTGATGGTGGTAGGCCAGATTATGCAGGCGCTGTTATCCGGCAGGTACGACCTGAACAAGACAGCCATCATTATGTCACAGACCGGAGGGGGCTGCCGTGCTTCCAACTATATCGGATTCATACGGCGTGCCCTGAAAAAGGCGGGAATGTCCCATATTCCTGTTATCTCCATCAATTTAAGCGGCCTGGAAAGCAACCCTGGTTTTAAGATCACCCTGCCTCTGGTGACACGGCTCACTTATGGTGCTGTGTTTGGCGACATTCTGATGAAATGCATTTACCGGATGAGGCCTTATGAATTGCGAAAGGGGTCTGTGAACCGGATGCACAGGAAATGGGAGAGAGTCTGTATACGTTTTCTGTCATCCAGACACTGCAGTTACCACACCTTTAAACGGATTTGTACTGCCATGATCCGGGATTTTGACCAGATTCCCATCTCCCGGGAGCAAAAACCAAGAGTGGGTATTGTGGGTGAAATACTGGTGAAATTCCTTCCTGCCGCCAACAATTACCTGGCAGAACTGCTGGAAAAAGAAGGGGCCGAACCGGTGGTGCCGGATTTGATTGATTTCATGTGCTACAGCTTTTACAATCAAAACTTCAAAGCCCAGCACCTGGGAACGAAAAAATCCACGGCACAGATGGCCAATCTTGCCATCAAGGGGATTGAGAAAATCCGCGGAGCGGCAAACGAAGCGTTTCGAAAGAGCAGACATTTTACCCCCTCTGCCAGCATAGCGGAACTGGCAAAAATGGCCAGTCCCATTGTGTCCGTGGGCAACCAGACAGGGGAGGGATGGTTCCTCACCGGAGAGATGCTGGAACTGATTCACAGCGGCGCGCCCAATATTGTCTGTACCCAGCCCTTCGCCTGCCTGCCCAACCATGTGGTGGGAAAAGGTGTGATTAAGGAACTGCGCAGGCAGTACCCCCAGTCCAACATTGTGGCCATCGACTATGACCCTGGAGCCAGCGAAGTCAATCAGCTGAACCGGATTAAGCTGATGTTGTCTACGGCTCGGAAAAATATGCAGAAGGCTTAAAGCGTGTTTGGGCGGCAGATTTTCATACGCAAAAACAGCGGGGAAATTCCCCGCTGTTCGGTGGACCAGGGTCTTTCGACCAGCCCAATCAGTGATACCACTGACTTATT
>CAJURF010000025.1 GCA_910588825.1 uncultured Lachnospiraceae bacterium | reverse complement strand
CTAAAGTATTGATTTTTCAAGGTGCGAATCCCATTTTTGATGTGGGAAGTTTGAGATATTAATCTGCACTATCCGGAAAACCTGACTCTGGAACATCTGGCCCGCAAGGCTAATCTGAGCATTTCCCGTTTCTGTTCCCTGTTCAAAAAAGAAACCGGCTACTCACCCCACCAGTATATTATCCACACCAGACTCCACACCTCAAGGCAGTATCTGACCAGTACTACCCATTCCATCGAATATATTGCCGAGCACGTGGGATTTGCAGATTCCTCCTCGTATATTGCCGCATTCCGGAAAAAATATAAGATTACGCCACACCAGCTGCGTATTCAGCTGAATTCTACAGAAATCACCCACTGAGTTATGGATGTTTGATAGATTCTCCGCTGAGATTTTGTATGATTAACACATTTTCCAAGCGGAGATTCTGATCAATCTATACATTTTCTCGATTGACTTTATGCGGCACGGGAAATATAATAACAGATAGCAGATTAGAGTGTGTCCTAAAAATGCTTTTTGTCAGATGTGAGTCACCCTTGATGGGAGATTTGTGCCAGATGAAGGGCGCATAGCGGGCTGCAGTTCTCAATGAAAGGTGTGGATAAAATGAAACGGTTTGCAATGAACAGACTGGAAGAATGGAAAGCCAGCCCTGACCGGCTCCCGCTGATTATACGCGGGGCAAGACAAGTTGGTAAAACGTGGCTTATGAAAGAATTCGGCAGAAATTCTTTTGAAAAATGTGCCTACATTAATTTTGACCGTAACCAGCGGATGCGGCAATTATTTGCAAATGATCTCCATATAGACCGGATTCTGCAGGGACTGGCTATTGAAAGTGATGTGGAGATTACACCTGAAAATACGCTGATTATCCTGGATGAAATCCAGGAAGTTCCGGAAGCACTGCAGACCCTGAAATATTTTGCAGAGGATGAACGCCATGTATATTATATCCTGGCGGCAGGCTCACTGCTGGGGATTGCCATGCACGAAGGCACCTCTTTCCCAGTGGGAAAAGTGGACAGTCTGCATCTGTATCCCCTGTCCTTCACTGAATTTTTATGTGCTGTCGGAAATGAGGCTTTGTACAGACTTCTGCAGAACAACGATTTTGAAATGATTACGGCTTTTAAAGACCGATTTATCGACTTGTTGAAAAATTATTATTATGTGGGCGGTATGCCGGAAGCAGTCTCCACATACGCCAAAGACCATAGTCTGAAAGATGTGCGGCGGGTACATCTCAGATTGCTTTCAGACTATGAACAGGACTTTTCCAAACACGCGCCCCGGGAAATCATCCCCCGCATCCGGATGGTGTGGGATGGTATTCCTTCTCAGCTGACGAAAGAAAATAAGAAATTTATCTACAGCGCTCTGCGGTCAGGCGCCCGGGCCAAAGACTTCGAACTGGCCATTCAATGGCTGCTGGACTGCGGACTATGCCACAAAACCGGCAGAATAAAGAAGGGTTCTGTCCCACTGAAAGCCTATCAGGATCTCAACGCATTCAAATTATACCTGGCTGATGTGGGCCTTCTGGCTGCCGCTGCGGATCTGGATGCCAGAACACTACTGAATGGTAATGACATTTTTACCGAATTTAAGGGAGCTTTGACCGAACAATAT
The DNA here is from genome assembly GCA_910588825.1 of uncultured Lachnospiraceae bacterium. GTDB lineage: Bacteria > Bacillota > Clostridia > Lachnospirales > Lachnospiraceae > MGBC164599. Next base: position 42,420 of record CAJURF010000025.1, on the reverse strand, counting down.
GTGTGCCAGCAGATAATCTCAGAACTTTCAGCCATTCCCTATTATTGGTCAGCAGAATCATCTTCCGGAGAGGTTGACTTTGTCCTGCAGCACAAGGGAATGATTATTCCCGTTGAAGTAAAGGCAGAAGAAAACCTGAATGCCAAGAGCCTGAAAAACTTTGTAAACGCCAATCATCTGCCTTTTGGCATCCGCACATCCATGTCAGACTATCGGGAACAGGAGCATCTGATCAATCTGCCGTTGTATGCAGTCTCTGCTCTCTGGTCCGTCTGTGAGAAAGGATAAACCTGATGGATTCAGAGGAACCCTCTGAATCTGTCTCAGCACCCCACGCGGTGCTCCCCTGCCCCCACTTTGTGTCCAATCTGGCAAGGCCGGTCCAGATCCATCAATTCCTGTTCCTTTAATACCTCAAAAAACATGACCCTATCCAGATATCTCTCCAAAACTTTCCGGCCCCCCTGATCCCCTTCCAGTCTTTCCAGAGCCGGAAAATATTTCCTGGAGAACCAAGCGGGATTTCCTCTTTCTCCTCTGCAGACCACACATCCAAGCTCTGCCTGGCTTTTCTCCATGGTGGCAAGAAAGTTCTCTGCCGTCTGCTCCGCCAGGTAAGGCTGGTCTGCCACAAAGCACCCGCACGCCTGGGAACCTGCTGCTGCCGCAAGGCCTGCCCGGATGGAATAGGATGCCCCCTTGGGGCTGTCCTGGGACAGGACTGCCTGGATGCGGCCATTTAAGGCAGGAGCCATCTCACGTACCTGCCAGGCAATCTGAGGATACTGGGTGACTACAAGAATTTCCCATTTAGGATGCCGTATACAGATGTTTACCAGCCTGTCCAGCAGATGCCGGTACAAAGGTTTCCCTTCCCATGGATATAACAGCTTATTTGTGCCAAACCGGCGGCTGTTGCCAGCCGCCAGATAGATCAGACTTATTCTCATTTTTCCAAAAGCCCCATGGCAATTTTCTCGCTGGTAATGGGCAATTCATGAAACCACAGCCCAGTGGCATTGGCAATGGCATGGGCGATGGCGGGAGCCGGGGTGTTAATTACCACCTCCCCGATGGATTTAGCTCCGAAAGGCCCTGTGGGCTCATAGCTGCTCTGAAAATCCACCCGCAGTTTTCCCATATCCAGACGGGAAGGGATCTTATACTGCATCAGTGAATTGTTCCGCAGTTTTCCTTTGCTGTTATATTGAATGTCCTCATATAATGTCATCCCGATACCCTGGGCCAGACCACCCTCGGTCTGTACCCTGGCCAGGTTGGGATTGATCACCGTTCCGCAGTCCACCACTGCCGCATAGTCCAGAATCTCCACATGTCCATTCTCTTTATCCAGCTCGATCTCCACAGCCCCTGCCATAAAGGGAGGCGGCGAAACCGGGGAACTGTGGCTTTTCGTCACCTGAAGGGCATGATTGCTGTCACACATGGAGGCCAGGCCGATCTGCTCCAGGGTAACTGTCCTGCCATTGTTTTGATTCACTGCTCTGCTCCCATCAAACTTCAGTTCATTTGTTCTGCATTCCAGCATCCTGGCCGCCTGTTTCCGAATCCTGTGCACAAGGCTGACACACGCGCGCTGTACTGCCTTTCCCGTAATGTATGTGGTGCTGGATGCATAAGAACCTGTATCGTAGGGTGAGGTGTCTGTATCAGCCCCGGACACTGCCACATCTTCCACTGGGCACATGAGGCTCTCTGCCGCCATCTGTGCCAGAATGGTATCGCACCCGGTTCCCATATCCGCCGCGGCAATGGACAGCAGATACGTCCCGTCTTCGTTTAATTTCACCGTGGCAGAGCCCACGTCCACATGGGAAATACAGGACCCCTGCATACCCATGGCGATGCCCACACTCCGCACTTTTCCATTTCCCATATCCCGGCAGGGGTACTTATCTTTCCAGCCGATCATATCCGCGGTCAGAACCAGACATCTGTCCAGTGCGCAGCTGTTGGTCTCCTCTCCATAGTAAGCCGGCATCACCTGGCCTTCCCGTACCATGTTTTTCATGCGCAGTTCCACAGGGTCCATATGCAGTTTCTGAGCCAGCTGGTTCACTGCGGATTCCACTGCAAAGATTCCCTGGGTAGCTCCATATCCCCGGTAAGCCCCTGAAGACATCCGGTTGGTATACACCACATCGTATACAAAACGATAGGCATCCAAAGAGCCGTAAAGGGGGATGGACTTATGCCCTGACAGCCCCACCGTTGTGGGACCATGCTCCCCGTAAGCCCCGGTATTGGACAGGGTGTACACATCTATGGCCCGGATACGGCCTGTCCGGTCCGCTCCTATTGTTACGGAAACTTCCATCTCATGCCTGGGAGATGACGCCGTCTGGGTTTCTTTCCGGCTAAACACTATTTTGGAGGGCTTCCCTGTCTTCCAGGTAACAAACGCCGGGTAGATCTCTGATACCGAGGTCTGTTTTGCCCCGAATCCCCCTCCGATTCTGGGCTTGGAAACCCGGATTTCCGCCTTGGGAATTCCCAGGGCAGTGGAAAGGATTCTCCGCACATGATACACGATCTGTGTGGAACTCACCACATTTAAGCGTCCATACGTATCCAGGTAACAAAACGTACAAAACGGCTCCATCATGGTTTGTTGAACAGCTTTTACATGATAGGTGCCCTGGACTGTCACATCACACTCTGCCAAAACCGTGTCCACATTTCCGTCACAGCTCTCCCCTGAGGCACATAGATTTCTCTTTTGATCAGCTCCCACCGGACAGAGTGACTTCCAGCTGTCTTCCGGATGAACCAGAACCGGATTGTCCTTTGCCTGGTGAAAATCGAGAACCGCCGGCAGAACCTCATATTTTACTTTTATTTTTTTCAGAGCACGGTCCACACACGCCTCTGAATCCCCAGCCGCGATCACCACAGGGTCCCCCACATGCCGCAGATGCCTGTCCAGAATCAGCCGGTCATAGGGGCTGGGTTCCGGATAAGTCTGCCCTGCCAGGGTAAACCGCTCCTGAGGCACATCTTCCCAGGTGTAGATGGCTTCAATACCCTCTATCTGTTCAGCGGCAGACTTATCCACCTCCAAAACCCGGGCATTGGCATGGGGACTGCGCAGAATTTTCACGATCAGACAGTCTTTTGGCGCCAGATCGTCTGTATACACCGGCTTCCCGGCTGTCAATGCCTGTGCATCTTTCTTCCTAATGGGTTTCCCTACTGAGCGCATACGGCACCTCCCCTTTCTTTGTATTCCAAATACGCCCGGAAAGCCCGAAGCTGCCCCTCATAACCAGAACAGCGGCATAGATTCCCAGCAAGATACTCTTTGATTTCTTCATCAGACGGCTGAGGATTTTCCCGGAAAAGGGCAATGGCGTTCATAATCATTCCCGGATTGCAGAATCCGCACTGCTCTGCCCCCTGGTCTGCGATAAATTCCCCCAGCTCCCACGCTTCCTCCTGAAGCCCCTCCAGCGTGTCCACGGTATGTCCGTGCGCCCTGGCCGCCAGAACCGAACAGGAGAGCACAGGCTTTTCGTCCAGAAATACGGTGCACAGGCCGCAGTTTGCGGTCTCGCAGCCCCGTTTTACACTGTAACATCTGTGATTTCTCAGGAAATCAATCAGAAGCAGATCCGGCGCAATCTCCTCTGTGACTTTCTTACCATTTAAAGTTAGGCTAATCTGTATCTTAGTCATCCTTCCTCCTCCTGCATCTTCTGAAGCCTTAATAATCCTCTTTTGGTCAGCACACACGCCAGATGGCTGCGGTACTGGGCACTGGCCCGCATATTGCTCCCCATGGGAATTTTTCCTGCCAGTTCCTCTGCCAATTTTTCCATTTCCTCCGGGGTGCAGGCACTGTGGTCCAAGCGCTCTTTCCACTCATCAGGGATAGCAGCACATATTGCCCGCCCCGGCCTGGCCCCCACTGCCACACGGGCTCCCCGGCTGCCGCTGGAAACTGCTATGGCCAGCACAGGAAAATCGGTTCTGGTGTTCCGGTGGGACAGATATACCTGTCTGCCAGGGGTCTTTTTCACAATGACTCTCACCAGAATATCCCGGTCCCCCCGGGGCCTGTCTGCAAATTCTTCCAGAGACATGACTCCTGCCCCATAGAGCTCCACATAGGTATCCAGGGCCAAGAAACAGGTCAATACATCGGAAAATCCAAACCGCCCGAACAGACTTCCGCCTATGGTGGCCAGATTCCGAAACTGTACGCCCACAATATTTTTCACACTCTCCCGGACAATGCCGCAGCTGACACGCTCCAGAAGCTCACTGGTCTCCAGCTGGCGCAGAGTTACCATACACCCAATCCGGATTTCATCTTCTGTCTCCTCAATCTGGTCCAGCCCCAGACCGGACAGGTCAATGGCTGTGCCGATTCTGGCATTGCTCATTTTCATCCAGAGCATGCCCCCCAAAATGCGGCTGCTGCGCTTTTGATTCAGCTCATAAGCCTGGCTGAGGCTCTCTGCCCTGACATATTCTTTTATCTTTAACATGGTATCCGCTCCTTAAATTACTACTTCCAATATCTCTTTACTCCCACAGGTTACTTCTCTTATTCCTGCCTGTTTTCTCTTTTTGTTAAAACAAAAACTCAGCAGATATCCCTTTTCAAGATGATAATGCTCCAAGTATTCTGAAAGCTGCTTTTCCCCCGCCTTATTGTATTCCTGTCCGTGCCATATTTTTATTTCAATTACATACTGCCTGCCTCCATAGTCCACAATGATATCTGTTCTGGTCTTATCCCGGGTCTCTGCCTCCACATAAAAGTTCCCCTTCCCGTTAATGATGGGCTTTAAATAGATCAAAAATATTTTTCTTCCATACTCCTCTGTAAATTTCTCATCCTCCCGCCGATACAAAGATGTATAATACTCGTAAAATTTCCGCATCACCAGATCCATGTCCAGCCTGCCCTCTTTGATAAACTGATTTTTGCTGGGAATGGCGTCATTTGTATCTATATTTTTTGACAGTTCCTCCGAAATAAAGTAATTATACAACTGTGTCTCAAATATACGGGTGGATATCACTGCCACTCCTGCCTGCTCACTGATAAATCCCAGCATTTTTCCCATATTCATTGCTTTGTTATACTCATGATAAGGGTATTCTCTTCCTCTGAAGAGGATATTTTGCAGCATACTGCTCAAATCGGGATATTCCTCCACCTTTTTGATCATATCGTCGTATAACGTGTTGGGGCCTTTCACCAGTTCTTTAACGGCTTCCTGGAGTCCCCTCTGCGTCCATGCAGACTTTTCATCTGGAAATCCTTCTCTGCCTTGAACTTTTTCATCCAACAGTTTACACAGATAAGATACCAGAAACGGATATCCGGAAGTGTAGTCGAAAATCAGCTCTGCCATAGCAGTGATATCCATCCCCGTCTGCTTATCCTGTTCATATTCCAGCAGCATCCCTTCGATACCCTCCGCTGAAAATCCCATGTCCACCTGAAATTCGGCCGCGATATTCCAGGGACTATTGTAATGGACGCTGCTTCCCGGGCGCAGTTTCCTCTGCAGATTTTTTACATCGTAAATTCCCGCTAAAATAACATTTTTAAAGGTATCATCCCGCCCGGTGCTCCTTTTCAAATACTTTTCCCGGAGCAGTCCGAGAAAGCTTAAAAAAACCTGATTGTCTGCCGCCTGGTCCACTTCGTCCACCATGAGAATCACTTCTCTTTTGCTGGCTGCGCAGAATTCTGTGATCTTTTCGCTGAGGCTGTCCAGTGGGAGCTCTGGTGTAATGGGACGGTTCCAGATTGCGGTCAGTTCTTTGGGAACCCCGCTTCTGGATAATACACGGGAAATTTTGCTGATAATCCCCTGCACCATCGTATGGAGTGAGGTAAAGCAGTCGTCTGCGGCCTCAAAGCTGATATCCAGCACCAGGTATTCTGTGAGACGGTTGTACAGCAGTTCCAGTGTTGTGGATTTCCCGTACTGTCTGGCCCGGTTGATTGTAAAATATTCATTACACTCAATATAATCTTGGATGATTTCATTGATTTTATCGCTGGTGTCTACCATGTAGTGCAGCTGGGGTATACAGATTCCTGTAATGTTGAATTTTTTCTGTTTTGCCATAACACCTCATAAGTTCGGTTATTTCTTTGTTATTTCTTTACTATTCCTCTGTTATTCCCAATTGCCTTTATTATACATGGTAATGCCTCCAGATACAATAAAACATTTATTCATGAATTGCTTTTCAAAAGAAAAGGGTGTCCCCTGCAGTACGGAACACCCTTTTTCCCACATCCTATTCACCTTTCAAAGCCACAACCTCAATCTCCACCAGCGCCCCCTGGGGAAGAGCTGCCACCTGGACTGCTGATCTGGCTGGATAGCTGCCCTCGCTGAAGTACCCCTTGTATATTTCATTCATCTTTGTAAAGTCCCCCATATCTTTTAAGAAAACAGTAGTCTTCACCACATGATCCATGGTACATCCCGCGGATGCCAGAACCGCCTTTACATTCTCCAGTGACTGTTTTGTCTGTCCTTCAATATCTGTGGCAATAATCTTACCCTCCGCCGGACAGATAGGGATCTGCCCTGAGAGGAACATTAACTTTCCTGTATCAATCCCCTGTGAATAAGGGCCGATTGCCTGGGGTGCCTTTTCTGTGCTCAATACTGTCTTCATATGGTTACCTCCGATAAAAACATTTTTATTGTAATAATAATTTATCACAAATAGGGGTATATGTCAAGCTAGTTTCCTGCTGTTCCTAAGCCTTGCAAAACAAATTACAAAAAACACAATCCCATATACTGTGGTAATGGGCGTGGCCATTCCGATGAGGAACAGCGAAGCATTGGGCAGCCTGGACATGATTATGGAAACGGGGATACGGATGCAGAAGGCAGAGGTGATTCCCTGAACCATCACCGGAATGCTGTTCCCACACCCATTGAAATAACCGATACTGGAAAACAGCGCGCAAGTCAGGATACAGTCGGCTGAAAAGCCCCTCAGATAATCTGCGCTCTGCACAATGACTTCAGGGTCACTGGTAAACAGAGAGGACAGCTGGGCACCGCCGAAAAATCCTCCGCAAAATATGACGATTCCCACTGCGCCCCCGGTTATCATGGCAGTAAACAGACCCTGCTTCGCCCGCTCTCTTTTTCCTGCTCCCATATTCTGGGCCACAAAGGCTGAGACACTCTGCATCACGGAAGAAGGCACCAGCATCACAAAGCTTACAATCTTCTGGGCCACTCCATATCCGGCTGACGGCATCAGCCCCATATGATTGATGATGGAATTGATCACCAGAAAGGAGATCTGCACCATGGCCTCCTGCAGGGCAATGGGAACGCCTACATTCAAAATTTTCTTAAGCTCCCCTCCGTAGATCCTGCACTGTTTCCTGGTAAACGATACCGGAAGGCTCTGTCTGCGAAGCACAAACATAGAGCAGATCACAGAGACAAACTGCGCCCCCACTGTGGCGATTGCCGCGCCGGCCACATCCATATGCAGTGCCCCCACCAGCAGAAGATCACCCGCAATATTCACCACACAGGCAATCCCTACAAAAATAAAGGGAAGATTGGCATTGCCCACGCCTCTGAGCACACCGCTGATCACATTGTAGGCAATAATAACCAGAATACCCCCGGAACAAATCCGGATATATAGAATGGTTTTTGCCACAGATTCTTCCGGAACCTGCAGAATACCCACGATATTTCCTGCAAACACTTCCAGCAGAACCGTCAGCACAATACCTAAAACTGCAAACAATACGATGGTTGTCCCCACGGCGTCGCCGGCTGCCTTTGGTTTCTTTTCTCCTATATGCTGGCCGATCATTACCGTAGATCCCATAGCCAGACTGACAATGACAAACGTCACCATCTGCATAAATGCACTTCCTGTGCCAACGGCGGAAATGCTGGACGCGTCTCCGAAACGCCCCACCACCAGCAAATCCACAGCCCCATAAGCGGCTTGAAGGATCAGTGCCCCCAATACCGGTACCGCAAACCGAATCAGAGATTGGAACACCGACCCTTCCAAAAATGTATTTTCTTTTTTATCACTCATTTTACCAGTTATTCCTTATTTTATAATATTAGAGCGCCATCCCGCCACTTGCCTGACAGCCATAGGCGGCGGGCAGGCGCGGCGCGTTTTCATCAATAATCAATAGGACATTGCCATATGCTCGTTTTCTGCCCATATGGTCTCAAAATACTCCCTGTCAATTTTTTCCTCTTCCCCAGTCCACGGGTCATTGTAATAAAGAGACTCCCTGTCGTATCCGGTCAACGCTATGGTATGGGACCCAAAACCATCCAATCTGGTCACCCATACCACCACCAGCCGTTTGTCCCTTAACTTATCTTCCAGCTGTTCATAACTGCACCCTGTCATATTTACATAACTTCCCAAATATTCCTGGGTCATATCTTCCAGCCCGCCTGGAAATACCACCAGACTTCCACCCTCAGACGCGTAGGGGCTTCCCACAAATCCCTGATTCGGGTCTGAGCTTGTGGGCATCTCGTCCGCAGCCTCCGTTTTACTGATTGTAATGCCGGCATAATTGGCCATCATAGTCCAGGAGGTAATTTCACAGCCCGTGGGCAGTTCCGGCCTTTGGCAGACAGGTTCGGTCAGATTTTTCACAAAATAAATCTCACCGGTATCCTTTTTTGCTTTGTACTGCACTGTGTCCACCTGAAATGATCCTGTTTTTAATCGTCCGTCTTCATCATAAAAAACATTCACTCTAGACCCTTTTGTCTCCTGTGTCACAAAGCCAGTCTGCATCACGCCGTCTGTCCCAAAACAATAGGACTGGTTTTTAATCTTCTTCTCTCCTGTTACCATATTGCCATCTGCGTCAAAATAATACTTTTTTCCATTTAATTTCAAAAAACCTGTATGTACTTTCCCATCCTCGTAATACCGGATCTGACCATTCTCCTGATGGAATCCGTTTTTGGCCCCATTGAAAATCTTTAAGCCGGCTTCTTCTGTTCCCACGCCAGCTTCTGCAAGTATACTTCTGGGAACCTCAGCTGGTTTTGCTTTCAAAGCTTCGTGATGTTCCAGCACAGCCGCCCCCACCCTGCCTGTACTCATCAAACATGCCATAAAAAACAACATTCCTATTTTTTTCATACACACCCCTCATCTGCCCTGGAGCAAACAGCGAATACGTATTTTACAAAAAGACGCCGCCCGAGCAGGACATTTTACACATCATTCGCCTGCTGCTCTGGCGGCACTCTCTGTTTCTCCTATTCTGTCAGCAGATACACATCTGTATAATACATGCCTTTGGAAGATGCTTCTTCGTGGCTGGCCACATAGATGTCAATACAGTTCTTTTTAATGGCGCCGCCGCAGTCCTCTGCCACATATACCTGTCCATTAATTACGATTTCTGTACCGTAAGGAATCTGTTTCGGCTCTACAGCTATGGTCCTGTTTGTCACAGGGGGCACGCCGCTGGCAGTAGAATTCATTCCGGAATATGGACCGCAGCAGATACTGCAGGCACAGTAATGGGTGATCCGGAACTCTCCCAGAGGTTTCAATTTTGCCGTGGAAGATACACTGACCGCTTCGCCCTCATTGACTATGATTGCATTTGCCGCCGCTGTGGCGTCCTGAAGATTCTCAGTAGCCGCCTTTGCCCATATGCTTTCAGAGGCAGTATCTGCGGAGGGTTCTATCAGCGCTTCGCCCTCAATCATCTCCTCCTCCAGCTGGTCTTCTTCCTGGTTTTCCAAGTCATCTGATTTCTTTTTTTCTTTTGCCTTGGACTTTTCTTTTTTCAGCTCAGTCATCACATCATTTTGAAGAAAGCCTGTGATTTTTTTACCTGAATCGTCAGTATAAGTAATCTGGCTCCAGTTATCACTGCACATTCCCGTACAGGTGACCACATCATCCACGGAGACTTCCCCCACACTCAGTCCGTCCCTGGTGCCGGGAAAGTTCAGAACCTGGGAATCTTGTACAACAACCAGCTTTTCATTCATCTTGGTGATCAGCTGCTTGCTGGAAAGATAGTAGGACTCTGCGTATCCATAAACTTTTTTGCCCTTTACCGTAAGTACCAGCTTACTCCAGCCATTGTCACACAGCCCCACTCTGTCTGCCGGCTCACCAAAGGAAAGCTTCTGCATAATCTTTGCGTCTGCATTGGGATGCTCCCGTATTTTTAGAGATGCATGGGAACTATACACTTTTCCAGCTGACACTACCATCTTTCCTTTGTTCCCTTTTCCATCCTCAAAATACTGTATCACAGCCGGCGTACCTTTTGCTTCTATCTTATTGACAGCGGCCTTGTAATCCAGTGTAGAGGCCATAACATCTGCAGATATCCCTGCCGTCAGAGAAAAGGACAACATAATTGCTATGAATCGTCTCATACTTCTCCTTTCCGTTATCAAGCATGTCTTTTGCCGCGAACACGCTCCGGCTTTACTCCTCCTCAGAAGAAGTTTCTTCGGAAGGTGCCTCATCTTTGTCTTCTTGCAAATCTTCAGTTACATTCCCATCGTCTTCAGCCACATCATTTTCAGATACATTATTTTCGGAAATATCATTTGCAGATACGTCTTCTCCTGTTTCTTCTGTTTCAGCCTCTGCCTCATCTGCCTCCTCCATCTTCATGGTAAATTTCAGATTAGAGGTCACTTTCAATGACTTCAGGACTTTCTTGTCCACCTGTATATCCGCGTCATCTTTCCACTCTTCTGTTGTCTTTTCATATAAATCCTGTTTCCGCTGGTCCACAATGGACTCTTTTTCACTCTCCGTTGCCTCTTCATCAAAGGCTTTATCCAGTCTTACCACATAATACGCGTCTTCCCCTTCTATCAGCTCCCCGGCAATCTCGCCGTCTGAAAGCTTTCCCGCGGCGTCCTGTACAGCCTGGGGAACCGTATCAGAAACAGAACTGTCATCCTCATCATCCTCTTTTTCCGGGGGATTTGTGGTAAAATGCGTTTCAACAGCACTGAGATTCTCATCCACATCCTTGGCAATGGCATCCATGTCCGCGTCTGCTGTTGCCAGAACTTCGTCCAAAATCTTCTGTGCCTTTTCCTCAGGGCTGTTTTCCTCCTCTTTTTCAGCATCTTCATTGGCCGATTCTGACACTTCCTCCCCGCTTTCCTCTGATTCTTCTGCGGTGCTTACCTCCACATAAGTCACAGATGTCTGCTGGGCTTCCTCATCGCTCACCTCTGTGTCCACATCTTTTACAATGGGATCAAACATTTTCTTTTCATAGGTCTGAAGTTCCAGCACCGTTTCCATATCGCTCTGAGTCACTCCCAGATCAGCCAATGTTTCTTCTGAATTAGCTGCTATGAAGTTCTCAGCCGCCTCTGTAATCTTTTTCTGCTCTTTTTTCGTAATCTCCACATCATAGTCTCCGGATTTGGCCTTGAGCAGATACATGAGCTCCACCTGGTCCAGCACATCGCTTCGGGCCGATTCCCCGTAAGTTTCTCCTGAGTCCTCATCCATCACATTGTCCCACATTTTGGGATCCGCGCCGCCAAAGTACATCTCATACATAGCCATGGTCTGTGCCTGCTGATACCTGGTCAGAAAACTTACCACTCCCAGGGGCACAGCCTCCCCGTCCACCGTAACTACAGTTTTGGTTCCGTCTATTTTGCTGGAACAGCCAGTCAGCCCTGTCACCGCAAGAACGCCGGCCAGACAGCCCAGAGCAATTTTTTTACCTGTCAATTTCATAACTTCCTCCCATAAATTTATACTATCCTGCCATTACTGAGTATATACTTTTTTTTATCCAGAGGCAAGCGGATTTCTCAAAATATCATACATTGGTCACATTCTGCCGCTTATTCTTCTATATAAACAACATCTCTCAAGTCCATCAAAAATTCTTCCACATCATTCACCTGTTTCTTTTCAACTGCCAGGACAAATCCTTTCTTATCCCCTTTTAAGATCTGAAGTTTTCTTCCATATTTTGTCCGGAGGCCATTAATGCCTTCATTGAGCTTCACCTGATGGAACATGATGACTTTCACTTCTTTTCCCCACTGTTTGACTTCTGTCACATAGACACTGTGGCCCAGTGCTTTCAGATAGGCAATCAGCAAAAGGTTCATTACCGTATTAGGCGGTTCCCCGAATCTGTCCATGAGTTCTTCCTGCATATCCTCATACTCTTCTTTATCCGAGATTCCCGCAATCCGCTTATAAAGATTTAATTTTTGGAATTCATTGGGAATGTAAGAATCTGGAATGTAGGCATTCATATTTAGATCAATGGTGGTCTCAAAGCTTTCCACGGTATGTATGCCTTTTGCTTCCTGCACCGCCTCGCTGAGCATTTTACAGTACAAATCATACCCTACCGTAAGCATATGGCCATGCTGGTCTGCTCCCAGCAGATTGCCTGCGCCGCGGATTTCCAGGTCCCGCATGGCGATTTTAAAGCCGCTGCCAAGTTCTGTGTATTCCCGGATAGCAGCCAGGCGCTTCTCTGCCGTCTCTTTCAGAATGCTGTTCCTGCGGTACATCAAAAAGGCATAGGCCATCCGGTTGGAACGCCCGATTCTTCCCCTGAGCTGATAGAGCTGGGACAGTCCGTACCGGTCAGAATCATGGATAATCATGGTATTTACATTGGAAATATCCAGTCCCGTTTCAATAATGGTGGTGGTCACCAGCACATCTACTTCTCCATTGATAAACCGGTACATAATTTTTTCCAGCTCTCTCTCATTCATCTGCCCATGGGCAAAATCCACCTGGGCATCTGGAACCAGTTTCCCGATCTTGCCCGCCATATCCACAATATCTTCCACCCGGTTATAGACATAATAAACCTGTCCTCCACGGTTCAGCTCCCGGTTTATGGCTTCCCGGACGGTTTCTTCATCGTATTCCATCACATAAGTCTGAATGGGAATCCGGTCCATGGGAGGTTCTTCCAGCACAGACATATCCCGGATACCGATAAGGCTCATATGGAGAGTCCTGGGAATTGGTGTGGCTGTCAGGGTGAGCACATCCACATTTTTCTTCAGCTGCTTGATTTTTTCCTTATGCCTCACTCCGAAACGCTGTTCTTCATCAATCACCAACAGCCCCAAGTCTTTAAATTCCACATCCTTTGACAGCAGGCGGTGGGTGCCGATGACCACGTCCACTCCTCCGTTTCTCAGTGCCTTCACAGTCTTATTCTGCTGGGCAGTTCCCCGGAAACGGCAGAGGAGATCCACATACACAGGAAAATCTTTCATTCTCTGGATAAACGTATTGTAATGCTGCTGGGCCAAAATTGTGGTGGGCACCAGATAAGCCACCTGTCTGCCCTCCTGAATTACCTTGAATGCCGCCCGCAGAGCAATCTCCGTCTTGCCATACCCCACGTCTCCGCAGATGAGCCGGTCCATGACTTTCGTGCTCTCCATATCCCGCTTGGTATCTTCAATGGCCTGCAGCTGGCCTTCTGTCTCCTCAAAGGGAAACATTTCCTCAAACTCTTTCTGCCATACCGTATCCGGACCATATACATAACCGTCTGTGGCCTGACGGGCCGCATACAATTCCACAAGGTCTTTTGCTATATTTTGTACAGCTCCCCGTACTTTATTCTTCGTTTTGCGCCATTCCGGATGTCCCAGCTTATTCAGCTTCACATGTCCGGCATCTGCTCCGGCATATTTCTGAAGCATATCCAGCTGCGTGGCCAGGATATAAAGATGGCTGCCGCCCTGGTATTCCAGTTTGATATAATCTTTGGAAACCCTGTCCACTTCCACTTTCTCAATGCCCCGGTATATGGCAAGTCCATGATTTTCATGAACCACATAATCCCCGATGGAGAGTTCTGAAAAGTCCTGGATTCTCTGGCCGCTGTACTCCTGTTTCTTTTTTCTCTTTTTCTGCTTCTTCCCAAAAATGTCAGTTTCCGTAATCACTGCAAAGCGGACAAACGGGTACTCAAATCCTCGATGTGCATGTCCGTATGCCACCATAATCTCACCCGGAGCCAGCGTGCGGGACTGGTCCTCGGAAAAAAAACTGTTCAAGCCTTTTTCCTGCAGGTCACCTGCAAGCCGCTGGGCCCGGGTCCGGGAACCGGAAAGAAGCACCACCCGGTATCCTTGTTTCTTCCATTCCTGTAAATCTTTCACCAGCAGCTCAAAACTATTGTTATAGGAATTGATAGATTTCACCATAAGATGATACTTCCCTATCATATTCCAGCCGGTCTGCAGGGGCTCTATGGCGCTCAAAGATATACAGCTGCGGCTGTTAAGCTGTGTGCACACCTGGGAAAAACTGCATAACAATTTCTCATGAAGATTTTCATACCCCTTTTCTTCACGATTACGCATACTGTTTTTAAATTCTTCTTCCAGCGCTTCTCCCTTTTCTACAATCCGGTTAGGTTCATCCAGCACGAAAAAAGTTTCCTCATCTGGGAAATAGTCCATAAAGGTGACCATGCCGTCTTCCCGGTATTTTTCTGCTGCCGGATAAATGGTAACCCTTTCCAGATTTTCCAGAGAGCGCTGGCTCTCCACATCGAAACTGCGGATGGAATCCACTTCATCCCCCCACAGCTCGATCCGCCAGGGATTTTCCTCTGTCAGCGGGAAAATATCAACAATACCGCCCCGTATGGAAAACTGGCCGGAGTTCTCCACCTGGCCTGTCCTCTCATAACCCAGGCTCACCAGATCTTTTCCCAGTTGTTCCAAATCCATGGGACTGTCGTTTTGAAAATGAAGACAGCTGTCCTCAATCTCCTGCAGCGGCCGGATACGTTCCATGCATCCCCCCACACTGGTGATCACAGTCACGTTCTTTTCCTCGAGAATTTTCCGGATTACCCGCATCCGCTGTTTGGTCAGGAGATTACCCTGAATATCCGCATAATAAAACAACAAATCTTTTGCCGGATACAAAAGAACATCCGGCTGATAAAACCGATAATCTTCAAAAAATTCTTTCGCTTTCTGATCATCCTCTGCTACTACCAGACAGTTTTTGTATAGATCCGAAAGACCATATAACCAGTGTGCCTTCTGGGATTCCAGACAGCCGGTTACCTGCAGAATTCCCCGGTTATCTCTTACATTCCGGCGGATTTCTTCATATTCCGCCAGCCCCTTTAAGGGATTGACAAACGTTTCCATATATATTCCTACTGCTTTCTCCTATCAACCGTTGAATTGATTCATGGCAGCATCCGCGCCTTCTTTCAAAATCACTTCCACCGCATCAGCCGCCCGTTCCACTGCCTGATCTATGATCTTGCGTTCCTCACCGGAAAACCGCCCCAGCACATGATTGACCAGATCCCATCCTTCCGGCTTTGGTCCCACGCCGATGCGGACTCTGATAAAGTTCTGAGTCCCCAGATGGCGGATAATATCTTTCATGCCGTTATGCCCGCCTGCGCTTCCCTTTTTCCGGATACGAATCTGCCCCGGACTCAGGCTGATGTCATCATATATTACAATCAGATCTTTCTCCGGGTCTGCTTTATAATAATCACACATGGCCCGGACAGGCCCTCCGCTTAAATTCATATACAAAAGCGGCTTAAGCAGAACCGCCGGCTCCATTGCGATTCTGCCCTTTCCATACATAGCGTCAAATTTCACACCGCTTTTTACAATCCCATGCCTGTCAATCAGCTCATCTACTGCGTCAAATCCCATATTATGCCGGGTTGCCTCATATTTCCTGCCAGGATTCCCCAGCCCTGCTATTAAATACATCTCGTCTCCAAATCAATTAAAATATACCATTTCTTCTTCCAGCGGGTCACACATACGGACTTTTTTGGCGCGGAGCACAGGTCCTTCCCCGTGATAAGCGGATTTATATTCCACAGCCATTTCTGCCTGCACATCCACCCATCCTCCCTCTTTCAAATGGGGCGTATCTTTGCTTTCGCAGATAATCCCGATAAACGTGGTATCATCGGCACAGCAGGTCATGGCCATCCTGCCGGGGACAAATTCCTCCCTGGGAAAATCACTGGGTTTCAATACCCTGCCTTTAAAATGCACCACTTTTCCCTGATATTTCTCGGGATACTCCATGGCATCCACATACCACAGCCCGTAATCTTCAGGAGCAATCTCCACAACCGGAGCCTCTAAGTCGAAAGGCATCTCTCCCTCGAAAATATCCTCCAGCTCCCCTTCTTCGTCTTCAAAGATCACTTCCGCCCTCTGGTTCACCACTTTGATACTCCGGCGGTATGACGCCAGCGGTTCCTCCAGACTGCTCCTGTTAAAAAGTACCAGATCTGCCTGGCGGACCATGTCCATAAACAGAGACTTCATATTACTTAAAAATACACCAAACGTGCTGGCATCCACTGTGGTAATCTGCTGCACAATCCCCCATCCGGCGGGAAAGCGCATATTTTCCAGTATGCTCATGGGCCATATGCCGTTGTACTCGATTAATACCCGTCCCGGGCTGTAACAGATATCCATAGCAGCCAGACGCTGGACAGTCAGTTCTTCTTTAGACTCCACCACTTCCAGAACCGTGTTGGCGTGCTCCAGCAGCTTTTGCTCGTATACTTCTTCCCCTTCCTCACAGACAATGAGAAGGGTCTTCTCCGGTATGGCAAAATAATCCTGCCCTAGAGTAAACTTCAGAAAAGAGGTCTTGCCGCTTTCCAGAAAACCTGTGAGCAGATATATGGGAACCTGAATTTCTTCTTCCATAACGAAGTCTGCCTCCTTCTACTGCTTCCCTGTTCCGAACAATTCTTCCAGTTTCTCATTTTTCAGTTTGGAACCAATTACACACAGCCGCCCTGTGTATTCTGGTTCTCCTGTGCGGATCTCCACTTCGTCCGGCACCATATCAAAATACAGCCATGTGCCCTTGGAATCCGGCACCATGCCTTTTGCCCTTAAAACAATGCCGTAGTCCTCTTCTCTTGACAGCTGGTCCAGAATATGCTCCAGCTGCTCCTTCTCATAAGTCCTGGCCGTCTCCCGTCCCCAGCTGGCAAATACCTCATCCGCATGGTGGTGATGGTGCCCATGTGCATGGTCGTGGCCCTCACAGCCGCACCCATGGCCATGACCATGGCCGTGGTCATGGTCATGATGTTCATGCTCATGATGATGGCCTGGACCTTCTCCATGTTCATGGTGGTGCCCATGGCATTCCTCGTGGTCATGATGGTGCCCATGACATTCTCCGTGATCATGGTGGTGTCCCAAGCATTCTTTGTGGTCATGATGGTGTTCAGAGCACTCCCCATGTTCATGACAGTGCACCTGTTCCTGTTCTTTTAAAAGTTCTTCTTCCAGTGACAGGGCCTGCTGCTCCATGGTTTCCAGAATCTTCTTTCCACCCAGCTGCCCTATAGGCGTGGTCACCAAAACAGCACCGTCTTTCATTTTCCCGGCCAGCAGCTGCACAGCCTCCTGTATTTTCTCCTGTTTCACCACATCTGTACGGCTTAAGATTACAGTCTGGGCATACTCCACCTGATTTTCAAAGAATTCTCCAAAGTTGCGCAGATATGACTTGCATTTTCCGGCGTCTACCATGGTTGTACTGCTGTTGAGCACCACATCCGCACTCTTTGACACATTTCTCACCGCCCCCTGAACATCTGAGAGCTTGCCCACCCCAGAAGGTTCAATCACGATTCTGTCCGGATGATATTTCTCAATCACTTCCTTCATAGCTTCCCCGAAATCTCCCACCAGAGAACAGCAGATACACCCGGAATTCATTTCCCTGATTTCAATCCCTGCGTCTTTCAGAAAGGCACCGTCAATGCCAATCTCACCAAACTCATTTTCAATCAGTACAATCTGCTCTCCCTGAAACGCTTCCTGCAAAAGTTTCTTAATCAGCGTGGTCTTCCCAGCTCCCAAAAAACCGGAAATAATATCAATTTTTGTCACAATCTGCACCTCCATTATCCAAATGACAAAAAGACTGTTGCACAAATGCCAAAAGGCATTTTGTCCAGCAGCCCCTGTTATAAACCTTTTCTTTCAGAATTAGTAACCGTTCACCATGAAGTTCATTAACTTATCAACATCCTCTTTCTCATGGGCAATCAGTTCCAGTTCCGGAATCTCACCATTGGAAAAGATATTTGCCAATGATACATACTGAGAAAGTTTTGACTTCAGATTCAGACGGTCTCCCTCTCCTGTCACCAGCTCCACTCTTCCCTTACAGCTGTCAACTACCTGAAAGAACTTTTCTACATCTTTAATATTTGATACTTTCATGCTCCTTCACCTCCCTTAAAATGTCAAGGCGCTCATCAATTAACGCTCTCATTATAACCTGAAAGCAAAAGAATTTCAACTGTTCATTCTTCATAGATTTTCTCATAGGTGTTTCCCAAATTCTGTTCATTTTCCCCCCGGGATATCATTACGGCTGCAGATCTTCCCGTTCTTTTTCGGCTGCAGCCGTGCTTTTTCCTGAAAACGCCGCCTGTCAACACGCATTAATACTGGAAAACCGCCACTCCATAAGGCGGCAGAGGGTAATTAAAGGAAAAGTCCCGGTTATCAAAATTACGCTTTTTCGCTTTGTAAACCACTGGTTTTTCCAAAAATCCATCCTGAGTAAACACCAGCTTATAATCCTTTTTCCTGGGCACTCCCACCCAGTAATCTTTCCGCTCCACAGGGGTAAAACTGCACACCACCAGGAAATTGTTCCGCTTGGTGGGGGATTTTCTCACAAAACTGAAAATACTTCTATCCCCGTCATCTTTATTGATCCACTCAAATCCGTCCGGGTCATGGTCTGTGGCGGAAAATGCCGGATAACGGCTGTACAGGCGGATCAGCTGGCGCACGTAAGCCTGAAGCTCCTGATGGCGCTTTTCTCCCAGCAGATACCAGTCCAGCTCCCTGGCCTCGCTCCACTCCTGCAGCTGGCCGAACTCCTGACCCATAAATAAAAGTTTCTTGCCCGGATGGGCAAACATAAACGCATAACCCGCTTTCAGGTTCTGGAATTTTTCGTCCAGATCTCCCGGCATCTTATTCACCATGGAACATTTCAAATGCACCACTTCATCGTGGGACAGCACCAGAATATATTTCTCACTGTAGGCGTAAACCATGGAGAAATTCATTTTATGATGATTATATTTCCGGAAATACGGGTCCAGCTTCATATACTCCAGGAAATCGTTCATCCAGCCCATATTCCATTTCAGGCTGAATCCCAGTCCTTCATCCTCCACATCTCCGGTCACCTTCGGCCAGGCTGTAGACTCCTCTGCAATCATCATGGCACCTTTGTTGCGTCCCAGTACACAGGAATTCAAATGCTTGAAGAAGTCAATGGCTTCCAAGTTTTTATTATCCCCGTATTTGTTGGCCACCCACTGGCCGTCCTGCTTGCCGTAATCCAGGTACAGCATAGACGCCACTGCGTCCACCCTGAGACCGTCCACATGAAATTCTTCTATCCAGTACAGAGCATTGGCAATCAGGAAATTCCTCACCTCATTGCGCCCATAATTAAAGATCTTCGTGCCCCAGTCCGGATGTTCCCCCTGCCTGGGGTCCGCATGCTCATAGCAGGCAGTGCCGTCAAATTCAGCCAGCCCATGGGCATCTTTCGGAAAATGGGCGGGAACCCAGTCCAGAATCACGCCGATTTTATTCTTATGAAGGTAATTAACCAGATATTTAAACTCCAGAGGACCCCCATAGCGGGATGTGGGGGCATAATAGCCTGTCACCTGATATCCCCAGGAGCCGTCAAAGGGGTGCTCGGCAATTCCCATCAGCTCCACATGGGTATAGCCCATCTCTTTTACATAGTCCACAAGGGCCTCGGCAAATTCCTCATAATTGTAAAACCCGTCCTCATTATCCGGTGTAATGGGGTGCTTCTTCCAGGAACCGGGATGCACTTCATAAATCACCAGAGGCTCCTTCTCCACATCAAAGCTCTCCCGCTTTTTCAGCCAGATTCCGTCACCCCAGTTGAACTTGCTGATATCCACAATCTTGGATGCATTTCCCGGCCTGAACTCTGCCGCATTTGCATAGGGGTCCGCTTTGTAAAGCTGTTCTCCATGTGCTCCTTTGATAAAGAATTTATAGAGCTGTCCCTCACAGGCCCCCGGCACAAATGTCTCATAGACGCCGATTTCTCCCACCTTGGTCATGGGATGGGCCGAAATATCCCACTTATTAAACTCTCCAATCACATGCACTTCCTGGGCATTGGGCGCCCATACGGCGAAATACACTCCTTCGCGCTTTCCCACTGTCATGGGATGGGCGCCCAGCTTCTTATAGATTTCATAGTGGGTGCCCTGCCCCAGCAGATATTGATCTAAATCTGAAAATTTGTAATTCTTTCCCATGCGCTTCTCTCCCGTTTCAAAAAGTTTTCAAACCTTATCCTTTGAATAAAACTTCTTCCACCAGAGCCGCTGCATCCTGAATACAGTCAGGACAGGAACGCAGTGCTTTTCCCGTCTGAACACCTTTCAATTCCTTACAAATCACAGACTGGTTCTTTTCCATAAATTTCTCAATGATTTCACCGGACAGTTTACAGGACTCGCCGGAACTATCAGGAGCCTGCAGATTTCCCGTGCTGTTCTTCATACCAGCCAGCACACAGGCCGCAGATACCGCCCCGCAGGTTCCCTCCATACGCCCCATGCCTTTTCCCAGCGCCTCTGTCATCTGGAACATGACCTTCTCATCCACACCTACCATATCGCAGTAAGTACATGCCACAGACTGTGCACAGTTATACCCTTGTTTACGTTTTTCCAAAGTCTTCTCTACTCGTGTATCCATAATCATTTCCTTTTCATTTTGAAATAGTATTTTTATTAATATTTTAAGCCATATGCGGCAAAACTTCAAGTATTTACTTCAAGATTTTATTCTTCTTCCACCCTTTTTACCAACAGCAGCGGACGGTAGGGCGGCACTTCCTGTTCCTCCAGCTCATTGAGCTGGCAGATATCTTCCACTGTAGTGTAAAAAGATTTGGCAATATCCCACAGTGTATCCCCCGGCTGCACCATATAGACAGTAATCCCGGGCATACTCTGGATCTTTTCCATATTCAGAGGGTGTTCCTCGATTTCCTGGATAATATACTCCTGCTGCCGGTTCAGAATCAGCGCATTCAGGTTCAGAACAATTTTCACTTCGATCTCATTGCTGTCCACCATGGTGGTAGACAGCTGTTCCAGGTCTGTGTGGAGATGGTAAATACAGTGCTCATCAATGCCCACCGCCTCAATCACATGGGAAAAAGGAACCATGGCCTCCATGGAATAAAACGGCATGGAATCATCACTGACAATATACAGGACTTTTACAGAAACCACGCCTTCCACCAGTACCCCATTTTCCACGGTCTGCGTGCTGTCCACTTTCACACAGCCCTGACTGTGGCAGATCTGCAGGATTTTCCCCTGGACTTCCCGTACCTGGATGCGCTCTCCAATCCTGCACTTAGAAAAATTCTTCACCAGAAGGCTGTCCAGAGGTTCCTGGCTTCCCCTGGTCACACATTCCTTCAGCGGCGTATAAATGTCCATCAAAAGGGGATGTTCTTCTTCATTGTATATCTGTATATCCAGTTCCAGGACTGCGTCCACCTGGACTACACGTTCCTCCCCATCGGAATCCGGCTGCACGTCCAGGCGCTGATGAAGCATGGTCATTTCCACATTAGGAATCATCTCCAGACGACAGCCCTGGCATTCCACTTCCTGATAAAAAGGAATGGAATGTTCCAGCCACTGGAGAGAATTGCCGTCCTCATCCCCCCGGTACAAAAGGAACATGAACAACTCCCCTTTCAGCAGAATATGGTCTTCCTCCGGCCGGATATCCAGGCCCCGGACCTCCACCGTATTCCACAGAACCTGTGCAATATTAGGCTTATTGGAAGCCAATGCCACTTCTTCTTTCATCCGTACCGTATCCTTTTTATGTATGCACAGCCCCAGAACTTTCACAACTTTCTTTTTCATGGAAATCTCTTCCGGCTGCAGTCCGGTGGGAAGCTCCAGTTCCACCAGCTCATCTACCACTGCAAAAAATGATAAAATAGATTTTATGTTCAGTTTCCTGGAATTGATCACATGAAGGCTCAGGTCCTCTATTTCCCATTTCAGACACATTTTATCCCCGCTCTCAATTCCCTCCAGATTCAGGGTCTCCTCAATGGGCAGTGAGGCTGTCAGACTGCATATTCTCCCCTCCTCCTGTTCTTCCACATACAGAAGCTCCACCACCAGCTTTGCCTTTACGTAAGCCTGGTTGTCATTCAAGTTCACCTCATCCACCTGGACGGTGCCTTTGTTCTGAATCATCCGCCCAATGTCCGGCTTGGCATCTGGTACATTGTAATCTTCATCAAAAGTGATCTGGTTGGCAGCTTTACTCTTTACTCGCAGCATCTGCACTTTTTCTTTTACAATTTCCACTCGTTTCGCTCCTTTTCATACACGATTTCTATCCCTCAAACTGCACGGGCGCCTCACGGTATTCCAGCTTCACAACAATATAAGGATAGGAAGGCTCCAGGGATGGTTCTTCCTCCTTTGACGGTCCGATCAGAGACGTCTTAAAAAGAATGGACTCTGCAGACAGCATCAGTTCCTCCACCTGAATACTATATCCCCCTGTTTTCTGGCGTCCATAGCCCCTCAGCAGATAAAGATACGCCCCGTCCTGATACGTAATCTGGAATTCCTCCTGCTTTTTGCTCTCAATGAGACTGTCAATGGCCGGCGGGATATCTTCTTCCTTCACCACAGTGTATTCCAGCGGCTGCTTCTCCTCTGATTTCAGATTGGTCACTTTACAGCCGCACAGCAGACACAGAAGGAGCCCCGGCAGAACCAAGGCAATGGCATATTTTTTCATGGTGATACCCAAATCTTGTTCTTATTATGTATTGTATGAAAGTCTGCGGGGAATTATTGCATGTATTTTTTTAACTGCTGGGAAAGTATAGATGGTGCCGGCAGCTGGAAGGCTGATTTCTATACGCTTTTTTAAAAAAACGCGTAACAGAAAAAGAGCGTAAGACCTGTTTAAAAGTCTTACGCTCTCTGCAGATCAGAGATTTTTATATACGTCTCCGCGGTTGTCGATATTTTCAATGTTGATGATTTTAATTGCTTCATGGATTGAGTACAGAATTCTTACATTTCCAACCCGGAGCCGATACAGATTAGTATGCCCCTGCAGACGCTTAATATCTGTACCGGCAGGCAGTTTAGAAATAGCCCTGTACAGTTTTATCCGCTGCTTTTTATCCTGCCGGTTGAGAAACTTCTGTGCTGCTTTTTCAAGTCTGATTTCGTATGTCGGCATAAGCCAGCCCCTCTTTTTCTAACAGCTCCTCAAAAGAAATTGAGGTACCATCGTTTTCTCTTTCAGCTTCAGCAATCATTGCCAGGTCCCAGCTGTCCGGCGGCACTTCATCAATAAGCAGATTTTTAATGCTGGTCAGAACCTGGACAATATACTTTAGTTTATGGTCCGGCATTTGATTGATTAGGCTGATCGCCTGTTCTCTGTCGCTCATATCTCCACATCCTTAAATATTTGATAATCGGATTGTACCACACTTGAAGGACTGAGTCTATCCGATTTTTTTGTGCCCGTTCTACCTGTTTGTCACGGATGGATTTCTGATAAGCGGCATAACTTGTTGGGGAAAATGCAAAATAAATTATGAAAATTGCTTGAAAATGAAAAATCTCTCATGTATCATAATGCTGATAGCTGTTTTTTCTAACTACACGGAAAGGGGGACTGGTTGATGAAAGACCTGTTGTACGAAGACTTGGTAAAAGCAATGGGAATGATCGACGAAGACAAGACACAGCATTACGCGAAACAGATGATCGAGGAGGGGCGCAGCCCCCATGAGATCCTAGAGGGTCTAAATGAAGGGCTGAAGCAGGTGGAGCAGCAGTTCGAGGACGGTGAATATTTTATCGCAGATTTGATGTTTTCCGGGATGCTGTACCGCTCTGTACTGGATATCCTTGTCCCTCCGGCAAAAGAGGGAGAGACCCTGTACAAAAAGGCACGTGTCCTGATTGGAGTGGTAGAAGAAGATATCCATGAAATCGGAAAAAATATTGTGGCGGGTCTTTTAATCACCGATAATTTTGAAGTCATTGACCTGGGAATTGATGTGAAACCCCAGGCATTTGTTGACGCTATCGCGCAGTATCATCCCCAGTTTGTACTGCTCAGCGGTATGATGCATTTTGCCCAGGATTCCATGAAAAAGACCATAGAGATGATCACTGCCGCGGGTCTGCGGGATCAGGTATATATTCTGCTGGGCGGCGGATGTGTGGACCACAATATTCTGAAAAACATGGACGCGGATGCATCGGCCTATGAACCGGAAGATACATTAAAATATTGCAATGAGCATGTAAATGCAGGGAGGATACATGAAGAATAAGCCAGAAAATAAGCCAATTTATGAAGTAATCTTTTCCGATCTGTGCAGCCAGATCATAGATGGGAAATTGGTTTCCGGTGAGATACTTCCCTCCGAAAATGAATTGTGCTTACAGTATGAGACAAGCCGGGAAACAGTCCGCAAAGGACTAAAAAGGCTGGAACAGGAAAAACTAATCTACTCCAAGCCCCGGAGAGGGTATTTTGTGGGGACCCCCCACAGAGATGTGATCAATCTATCCCTTCCCGAAAATGTAGAAAACGCAGTGAGCCGTTTTAAGGACATTAAAATCATAGAACCGGGTCTGGATGTACAGGAGGCACTGGGGATTCCGGCTGACCACCGGGTGATTGCTATTTACAGTGAGGACTACTCAGGGACATTTTTCCTGGGCATCCGTATTAAATATGTTCCCTATGACAAAGGATATCCCTCCATTGAAGACGAGATCAACTTTGCAGTTTTTCCAGATGCCGCGGATGCAAAAAGGTCTTCCTTCAGTTATTATACCCAGCTGCGCATACAGGCTGTGACGGCGCCGGAGGAAATTCTGCATCTGCTCAAATGCAAAAAGGATGAACCTCTCATGCTCATATCCGGCATTGATATTTCCCAGACAGGAAGCCGTATCGGCTATACGAAACGGTATCTTATCTCTTCTCACGGGGTGCTCCGGGGCACTTCAGGCTTTGTTTTTAATAAATAATCTATCATGGACAGTGTACGATATCACAAATTTGATCAGGTGGATATGGTACACTTTTTTCATTTCTGTAAAACTTCTAAATCTGTTCTCCAAACAGTGATATCTATGAATTTTCCACAAAATAGACAGATTATTTCTGTTAAAAAGGTAATATCTTACAAAAAGTATTGACAATAAAATTCATCTTGTATATACTAGCAATACATATAAGTTGTATAACCTAATAGCATAGATAAGGAGGAGAGCAGATGATCATTATCGGAGAAAAAATCAACGGCGCCATACCATCTGCAGCGGCAGCCATCGAAAGCCGGGATGAAGCGTTCATCCGGAAACTGGCACGGATGCAGACGGAAACGGGCGCCCAGTATCTGGATGTCTGTGCAGGCACAGCACAGGAAAAAGAACTGGACACTCTGAAATGGCTTCTTGAGGTGGTGCAGGACGAATCAGAACTGCCTATCTGCATTGACAGCCCCAACGCCAATATTTTAAAAGAGGTGTTTCCACTGGTGAAAAAGCCCGGCATCATCAATTCCGTTTCCGGCGAAGGGGATAAATGTGACGTCATCTATCCATTGATACAGGGAACGGACTGGAAAGTGATTGCACTGACCTGTGACGATAACGGAATCCCTTATACCGCAGAGAAGAAGGCTGCAATCGCCTTTTCACTCATCGAAAAGGCTGCCGGCTTTGGAATCACCCCGGAACGGATTTTAATAGATCCCCTGGTGATGGCAGTGTCTGCAGTACATGACAGCATGATCGTATTTATGGATGCGATCCGTCTGATCAAGGAGAAATACCCCACGGTACTCACCACATCAGGGCTGTCCAATATATCCTTTGGAATGCCCTTTCGCAAGGCAATCAACCTGAACTTCCTGGCATTGGCCATGTCTGCAGGAATGGACAGCGCCATCATCGACCCATCCAACAGGGACGTGTCCGCAACTGCGCTGGCTGTAGATGTGCTCATGGACCGTGACCGCTGCTGCAGAAAATATAACAAAGCTTACCGCCAGGGGAAAATCGGACCCATACGGAAAGACCAATAAAAATAAATGCTCTCAGAAAATCATCCACAAAAGCAGTTGGAAGAGAGATTCCGGGAGTACATGAAATAAAAAAGGAGGAATACACAATGATGACACTGGAAAAAATGAGAGAAGCAATGGAAGAACTGGACGAGGATGTGATGATCCAGGCCGCCAATGACATTATGGCTGCAGAAGGAGAAGGTGCAGACCTGTGTATGCAGGCATGCCAGGAGGGCCTTGAGGTGGTGGGACGCCGCTTCGAGGACGGGGAATACTTTGTGGGAGATCTGGTGTTTGCCGGAGAACTCATGGGAAGGGTTATGGATATCATCCGCCCGGCGCTCTCTGGAGACGGCAGAGAATCCATCGGTAAAATGATCTTATGCACCGTCAAAGGGGATCTCCACGATATCGGCAAAAACATTGTCCGGGCCATGCTGGAAGCCGGAGGCCTGGAAGTGCTGGACCTGGGCATTGATGTGGAACCGGAAGAGATTGTTCAAAAAGCAAAGGAAAACGGGATTACCATCATCGGCCTCAGCGGTGTGCTGACGCTGGCCATTGATTCCATGAAAGACACAGTGGAAGCATTTAAGGCTGCAGGGCTTCGGGAAGGGGTACATATTATTGTGGGCGGCAACCCTGTAAATGCGGAAGGATGTTCCTTCATCGGCGCAGACGCATGGGCCATTCTCCCTCAGGAAACTGTCCGCATCTGCCGTGAATGGGCAGCCGCATAAGGAGGCATACTAAAGGAGGCATATGATATGAAAGTATTTATCACCTGTGATATCGAAGGAATCACCACCACAACCCGGTGGGACGAAGTGGATATCACAAACCACGCAGATAAGACTCAGTACCACGCAGACCAGATGACCCGGGAGGTGGTGGCTGCCTGCGAGGGGGCCATTGCCGCCGGAGCCACATATATATTGGTAAACGACGCCCATGACTGGGGAACCAATATTGATGTGACAAAACTTCCGGACTGCTGTGAAGTGATCCGCAGCTGGAGCGGCCATCCCTATGACATGGCAGACGGCTGCGACTCCAGCTTTGACGCGGCAGTATTCCTGGGATGCCATGCCCCGGCAGGACACCCGGGCAATCCCCTTTCCCATACCATGACCCGAAATCCTTTTTGGATGAAATTAAACGGCGTTTCCTGCAGTGAATTTTATCTCTACAGCTACGCCTGTGCCTGCGAAGGTGTTCCCACCGTTTTTCTCCAGGGGGACCGGGCATTATGTGAAATGTCCAAAGACCTGCATCCCAAATTACAGACACTGGCAGTAAAAGAGGGGAAAGGCGCTTATACCAAATCCATTGCCCCCAGTCTTGCCGTCCGGCTCACCGGTGAAGGGGTCATGAACGCACTGAAACAGGACCTGTCCGGCGCATTATGCACCCTGCCAAAACACTATGTATTTGAAGTTTGTTATAAAGAACATCCTCAGGCCCTGAAAATGTCCTATTTTCCGGGATTTGAATCCGTAGATGCCCATACAATCCGACTGGAAACGGATGACTTATTTGACATTTTAACAGCATGCAAATTCATTTTATAAAATGATGAGCGCATCAAAAGTCTCATTCCTTTGACTCTCTACTCAACAGATACGGAACAGATTCCGCGAGCACATAACAATCCACAGGAGGTAAAAATATGCAGATTCATTATTCCATCGGTACAGACCAGGAAGTGGAACAGATTCATGAAATGACAGTGAAAATCTTAAGCGAAGTGGGCGCATCCTTCCACTCGGATGAAGCCGTGGAACTTTTTAAAAAGCACGGGGCGAAGGTGGACGGACAGACCGTATATATCAGCCGGGAAATGCTGGAAAATGCCCTGAAGACAGTCCCCAAGTCCTATGATCTTTATAACAGAGACGGAGAATATATCACAGTAGGAGGCGGCGCCCCCATGGTCTATGAATCCTGTTACGGACCAATCTACGTGCGGCAGGGGGACCGTTATGAACAGTCCAACCATGAGCACCTTGTAAATTTTCATAAATTAAATGAGACCAGCAAAGTCATCGATATGTCAAACCCCTATGTACTTGATTTCCAGTATGTGGAGCCGGAGAAACGCCAGCAGTACGCCTTAGGTGTGGCTTTGAAATACTGCCGCAA
Organism: uncultured Lachnospiraceae bacterium; assembly: GCA_910588825.1. Taxonomy (GTDB): domain Bacteria; phylum Bacillota; class Clostridia; order Lachnospirales; family Lachnospiraceae; genus MGBC164599. The sequence goes on along the minus strand of CAJURF010000025.1, from coordinate 14,028 downwards.
ACCCATGGACGGCATTGTTCTGGGCGGGGAAAAAGTGGTGGCAGAATGCCTGGAAGCTATGCAGCAGTTCTACGGAATCAAAGATAAAACCATCCTCACCGGCATGGCTTGTACGGTAGGCCCCATGCAGATGGCACAGGATATGTGTGAGGCGGTGAAAGTTTTGTCAGCGGCCGGCCAGGCGGTGCTGTTCGTCAGCGGTGTGACACTGGGCGCTTCCGGACCCCAGACCATGGCGGGAGCCTACACCCTTGGCAATGCCATGGTTCTGGCAGGGATTGTATATTCCCAGTTGATCCGTCCCGGCGCGCCGGTTCTGTACTGCACCCGTTTTTCTTCCAATGACATGCGGCATCTGGCCCCGGCGTACGGCGGTATCGAGGCAATGTGGGCCTGCGCTACCACAGAGCGGATGGCACGTTTTTACGGACTGCCATACCAGACAGGTGTGAGCAATACAGAATCCAAAGTGCTGGATATCCAGTGCGGTGCAGAGACATTTATGAACATACTAAGCGCCCATCTGCTCCATGCAGATTTACTGCCCATGGCCTGCGGCCTGCTGGACTCCATGAATTCCATCGGCTATGAAAAGTTCATCTGGGATGAGGAATGTGTTCTGAAATGCAGACATTTAATGGAAGGTTATGAGGTCAGCGACGAGACATTCCGTTTTGATGAGATCAAAGAGAAAGGCACCATGGGAAATTATCTGGGACGTGTTCTGCCCATTTACCGCAAGGAATTCTTCGAGCCCAAATATGACATCCGCGATCCTCACAACAGCTGGTTCGCCAACAGCTGTCCAATCGCAGAAGACCGTCTGACACCGGTATGGCAGAAGCGCATCGAGGAATATACCGAGCCGGATCTGGATGAAGACCGCAAAGAAATCCTGCGCCGTCTCCTTCCGGAAGAATACCATTCAATTATTTAGACCACTCTCTAAAGGGAAAGGGGGATATTTATGAGGAAAAAACTATCCATGAAAGCATGGCTGCAGTTCATTACCTGCGCCCTTGGCGCATTTGGAATCATGTACATTTTATTCTGCCGTGCCAGTTTTTACGACGCATTTATTGAGGCCATGTCCGTGACAAATACCCAGTTCGGCGTTCTCTATGCCGTGTACGGATGGATTGCCGTGGTGGGTTACTTAATCGGAGGCTTTATCGCGGATAAAGTCTCCCCCCGCTGGCTGATGTTTGTATCTTTTCTCGGCACAGCCATCTGCAACTTTGTCCTTGGGCTGTGGCCCAGCTACCAGGTTTGTCTGGTGCTGTATGCAGTTATGGGTATCACCACCACAGTAACGTTCTGGGATACCATGCTCAAATGCAACCGTATTTTCGGCCGCAGCATAGGCGATGAAAACCGGGCGTTTTCCTGGCTGCAGACGGTCCGCGGACTGGGCGAGATGATCATCAGCACATTTATCGTATTTCTGTTCACCAAGTTTGTGGATATGGTGGCCGGCCTGCGTTTTGTCATCTGGTTTTACGCCGGTTTCCTGCTGCTGTTCGCGGTCATCTCCTTATTTGTATTTGACGATGAGGTGGAAGAAGATGAAAAAGAGGCCTCCTCAGGAGAGACCATTCTCTCCACAGAGAGCACTTTAAAACAGACCATACGGCTGCTGAAAAACCCCGACCTGCTGCTGTGCGTTGCCATCGCTTTCGGCGGCTACAACATTGGTTCCTGTATCGGGTCATATCTGGGTGACATGGCAGGAGTATTCGGAGCTTCCGTAGCGACCATCGCCTACATCGGCACCATGAATGCCTGGCTGAAGCCCCTGGGAGCGTTCTGCGGTTCCTTCCTGGTGAAAAAGAAAGGCCCTACCTTCTGCCTGGAAGCTTGTACTTGGATTTACATGGTGATTTTGGCTGTCTTCATTTTTCTGCCAAAGGAAGGTAAATATCTTCCCATATTTATCGCTCTCCTGGCCGTTGAGATCATTTTAACCGGTCTGTTCCGCAGCCAGAAATTTATCCAGATCCGTGAAGCCGGAATACCCATGCAGGATACGGGAAATGCCTTTGGAATCATTTCTACAATCATCTACAGTGCAGATGCATTTATGCCCACATTCATCGGAATCTGGCTGGACCGGATGGGTGAAGAAGGCGCTTACACCCGTCTGTATTACATATTGCTGGCTTCCGGAGTACTGACACTTGCAGCATCAATCATTTTCCGTCGCCGCAATAAAACACGTATCCAGCAGCTGCTGATGGAAGATAATGAGGCTGCCGCCGGGGCAGAATGAAAAGGATGATGTCTTATGATCACAGATATAGCGGGTATTTTTATTGAACGAAAAGAATGGTTCCTGGAATTGCTCTTAGACCATGTTATGCTGGCCGGTACGGCGATCCTTCTGGCCGGCTCCATTGGTCTGGCCCTGGGAATCCTGATAAATCAATATCAGAAATCTGCACAGCTGGTACTGAGCCTGGTAAATATGCTGTATACCATCCCCGATATTGCCATGTTCGGATTCCTGATCCCATTGACCGGAATCGGAAAAAAAACAGCCGTCACCGCTCTGACCGTGTATGCTCTTCTCCCCATGATCCGCAACACGTATACTGGTTTATGTCAGGTAGATGCCGATATCCTTGAAGCGGCAACGGGCATGGGGAGCACCAAATGGCAGGTGTTATTCCGTATACAGCTCCCAATGGCATTCTCTGTGATCCTGGCAGGCATCAGAAATATGGTGGTCATGGTGATCTCCATTGCCGGAATCGCTTCTTTCATCGGCGCGGGGGGCCTGGGTTCCGCCATTTACCGGGGCATTGCCACAAACAACAGTGCGCTGATGATTGCCGGAAGTATCCTGATTGCCCTTATGGCCATTGCGGCGGATATTGTCTTCGGTTTATTGGAAAAGCACGTGAAAAAGAGGTGGAAAGTATGAGGAAACGAAACATCCTATTGATGCTGTCAGGCGCTGCCTTCTTATGCGCATGCCTTCTTCTTGGCGCCTGCGGCAAAAAGGAAGAAAATAAGATCGTCTTAGGCTATGACAATACCGCCGAAGAAGCCATCCTGGCCAGTATGCTGGTAACTCTCATTGAGCAGGACAGCGATATTTCCGTGGAAGTCATGGGGGACCTGTCCGGCGGGGAAACAGTACTCCACCCGGCAATCGTTGAGGGTGAGATCGATTTGTATCCGGAATATACCGGGACCGCATGGCTGAACACTTTGAAACATACGGATATTCCCGATACAAAAACCCTCAACACCCAGCTGTTCCAGGAATATGAAGATAAATTTGACCTGCGCTGGGCAGGGCTCTACGGATTTAACAATTCCTATGGACTGGCAGTTTCCAAAGATGTGGCAGAGGAATACGGACTGGAGACATATTCGGACCTGGTGTCTGTATCAGAAAAACTCATATTCGGGGCAGAACCCGGATTCTTTGAACGCCAGGACGGATACGAAGGGCTGTGTGAGGCCTATGGTCTCACTTTTAAAGAGAGCCTGGACATGACCTTTTCTGTGAAATACGATGCCATAGCAGAGAAAAAAGCAGACGTGATCAATGTATTCACCACCGACGGCCGCCTGACAGCATCTGACGTGAAGGTATTAAAAGATGACAGGAAATATTTTCCTGAATATCTATGCGGCACTGTGGTGCGCAAAGATACTCTGAAAAAGCATCCGCAGTTGGAAAAGATTCTCTTACAGATGGATGGGCAGATCACAGACGAAGATATGTCAGCCCTGAATAAAAAAGTAGAGACGGACGGACAGGAGCCTGAGGATGCGGCCAGGGAATTTCTCTCAGAAAGGGGGCTTCTGAAAGAATGAACACAGTGCAGCCCATGATCGAATTTCAAGGGGTATCAAAGAAATATGGGGAAAACCAGATCCTGCACAATGTGAACCTTGCAATTTCCAAAGGAGAATTCGTCACATTGATCGGACGCTCGGGATGCGGCAAGACCACACTTTTGAAGATGATCAACGCATTGACCCAGCCAGATCAGGGAAAGGTGCTGGTAGACGGCAGGGATATTTCCCAGACAGACCAGATTGCCCTTCGCAGAAATATCGGTTACGTGATCCAGAATGTGGGTTTGTTCCCCCATATGACCGTGGGCCGTAATATTGGATATGTCCCCAGGCTTTTGAAACGCCGTCAAAAGTCTTTTGCCCCGCCTGAAAAGCTGATGGATATGGTCTCGCTGGAGCGGGAGCTTCTGGACCGATACCCCTGTGAGTTATCCGGCGGCCAGAAACAGCGGGTGGGCATCGCAAGAGCATTGGCCGCAGCGCCGCCCATCCTATTGATGGATGAGCCTTTCGGAGCTGTGGATGAGATCACCCGAAAGCAGCTGCAGGCCAGTATCCAGAAAATACACAGACAGCTGGGCATTACCATCATCTTTGTAACCCACGCCATCGACGAGGCCCTGCTGCTGGGAACGAAAACGGCTATCTTGGGCGGACAGTCTGTCCTGCAGTACGATACACCTGAAGGGATTCTCACCGCCCCTGCCGATCCCTTCGTAAAAGAACTGACCAGCAGCGTCAGCCTGGAAATGATACAAGAGGCAAAGTCAGGAGAAAAGTCATGAAAACCACAATGATCGTATGTGAGACTCTGAAAGATGAATTTCTCTTCCTATATAAAGAGATGGGTCTGAAAGCAGATGTGAAATGGATAGAATCCGGATTGCACAATTATACGCAAAAACTCCATGACCGGCTCCAGCAGGCCATTGACGAGATCACAGAATGCGGCCGGGTCATACTGGTATTTGGAAGATGCGGGGATTCCATCTCAAATCTTAAAAACGGAAATTTCGAGATGATCGTTCCCAAGGCTGAGGATTGTATTTCCCTCCTGATGGGATCAGACGAACGCAGACGGGATTATTCCAGAGAACACGCAGCATACTATCTGACAGACGGCTGGATTCGGGGAGAACGCAATATCTGGATGGAATATCTATATTCTGTGGAAAAATACGGGGAAGCCACGGCTAAGAATATTGCCAAAATGATGTACTGCAATTACCGCACGCTGGCCCTTTTGGATACGGGAATCAACCCCATCAGCCAGCTGATGGAAAAGACCAGGGAAATTGAGGAGACATTGGAATTGGAACGAAAAGTGGTTCCTGCAGAACTGACGTATATCCGGGAACTTTTGACCGGTCCCTGGGATACCACACGGTATGAGATTGTGCCGCCATATGGAATCGTGGGCAGGTATGGGGAGAATGTATAAATTATCTATTAATGATTGCATGTACCCTCATTTTTGCGTATAATATGAAGTGGAAAAATCTAGAGAAAAAGGATGAAAAACATATGATACGCTTTATACTGACCTGCATTGTAGTCATCGGTTTTTTGGTTTTGTCAATTCCTGTTTTAATCGCAGAATGGATCATCGGTAAGTTTTCCCCGCAGACCAGAGACACCAGTTCCCTGAAAATTGTTCTGGCTGTATTCCGCCTGTGTATCCGTATCACCGGATCTACAGTTACAGTCATCGGTGAAGAGAATGTTCCGCGGGATACTCCGGTGTTGTACATAGCCAACCACCGGAGTTTCTTTGATGTGCTGCTGACGTATGTGCGCGTCCCCCGCTGTACCGGATATATTGCAAAATATGAAATGAAAAATATCCCTCTTCTCAACTGCTGGATGCGCTATCTCCACTGTATTTTCCTTAACCGTGAAGACATCCGGCAGGGAATGAAATCCATTCTGGAAGCGGCCGAAGAAATCAAAAGAGGGGTATCCATCTGTATTTTCCCCGAAGGGACCCGGACAAAGGACACTGCTGAGACAGAAATGCTGCCTTTCCATAAGGGAAGCTTTAAAATCGCTTCCAAGGCCAGATGTCCCATTGTGCCCATTGCTCTCACCAATACTTCCGCTATTTTCGAAGACCACCTGCCATTGATCAAACCGGCCCATGTGACTTTTGAATACGGAAAGCCTATTTATCCGGATACCCTGGATAAAGAAGACCAGAAAAATCTGGAGCGCTATACTCAAAATGTGATTTTGGAAATGCTGCGAAAGAACCAAAAGTAGTTTCCATAATTGTAACTATTTATTTCTCAATCAGAGTTTGGGCCCAATAAACAAATTAAAGAGCGAATTCCAAAATGGTTTTGAACTTTGTTTTGCTTATTGGGCCCAGACTCGTGATGTCCAAAGGCTGTTTCCCAACTATCTAATGCATTCTTTTAATCCCAATTTTATCACCAATACATCCCCCTGCAGCTCTGCCTCCACCCAGCCTCCCATCTTCTTTGCCAGTTCCTTTACAATAAACATCCCAAGCCCCGAGGACCCTTTTCTCCGTGCAGAGTCTGCCTTATAAAATCGTTCAAAGATCCGCTCCGGGTCGGGTCTGCTGGTCTCCGCCACTGTGTTTTCAAATATTAATTGATTTCCCGTCTGGCGTATAACAATGCCGCCCATGCCGTGAAGCAGCGCATTTTGTATGAGATTATGAAAAATCCGCCTCAGACACTCTTCATCTGCCCAGACGCGAAACCCTTCTGATTCCAACTCCACCTCCGGAGAGACACCTTTCTTTTCAAACTGATGGTACATTCCCACCAGACACTCACTCAAAAGGGGAAGCACCTGCAGTTCCTGCATAGATGGTTCAAACTCCTCACTGGTGAGTTTTGTATATAAAAACAGTTCCTCCAACATGTCTCCCAATTCCTGGAGACGGCCAAGCGCAGTCTGCAGATACCGTTTCTGCCGTGCATCTCCCCCGCACTCCTGTGCCAGCTGCACATATCCCGAAGCACCGGTAAGGGGCGTCCGGATGTCGTGGGCCAGACTTGTAATATTCTGTTTCAGCTGTCTCTGCGTCTTTTCATATTGAAGCTGTGTCTGGTGCTGCTGTCTTAGCAGTTCATTGATTTTTCTGCAGAGAGCCAGCATGTGGCTCTGCCTTCCCTGTACCCCCAGCTCCATATGGCTCCCCCGCTGAACCTCCTCCAGCTGGCGGCAGAGAGAGCGGACTTCATAAATACTGCGGATACGCCCTGCCAGCAGCCAGCCGCACAGGCCTGTCAAAATCACCAAAATTACAGTCATGTATCCATCTCCCTGACATTTCTTCACTCTGTTTTCAAACACCTGCTGAGCCGCCAGGCTGTCATTCATCAAATATCCTGCCTTTTCAGTACAATCCCCGCTGCTGCCGTATAGAGTATCAAAAATCCGGCTCCCACCGCAAATGTTCTCAAATCCTGCACAGAAGTATACCGGCTGGGCCCTGTGGAAAAACTCAGATAAATGGTATAGTTCAGCCAGCCGCCTGCATGAAACGTGTTCAGCAGGCCATACAACATCATAACCACCACCCCGCCGCCCAGCAGTACTGCTGCCAGCGACCCAGCCGCCACACTGCGAGTACAGATGCAGACAAAGATTTCCAACGCCCCAAAGGCCGTAGTCAAAAGCCAGGCCCAGGCCAGATAGAACATCACATCCTGAATATCTGTCCAGAGCACCATATCTTTGAACATCCAGTTCAACAGCAGTGTGAATGCAAAATGCCCTGCTAAGAAAACAGCATTTAAAATCCCCGCTGTTACAACCTTGCTCCCCACGTAAAGATACCGGTTCTCGTGGAAAGCCATAATATTTTTTATAAATCCCCCTTGGTAATCTGCACATACAAATAACATGATGCAGATGCCCATGGTTACATTATACATCCCTCCATCCAGGGCAGTCTGCCGAAACATCTCCAGCACATCCACCCCATCCAGAATACTCCGGGAAGTTTCCAGCTCATCTTCCGTGAGCATCCCTATACGCAGCGCATGCTCCTGTCCCTGGGGCGCTGCCAGCAGCCAGAGCATGACAAACACCACAACGGAGGCCGCCAGCAAAAGGCCAAAGCACACATATACCGAACGGCTTCTCCTCAGCCGATACAAATCCATACGCAGCAGATTAAACATGACGGCTCCCCCCTTCCATACGGTCAAAAAAATACTCCTCCAAGTCCATACTGTGGACGCCGCAGGCATACACCGGAATCTGTTTTTTTGCCAGTACCCCATTCAGCCCTGCTGTCTCTTTCAGCCCGTAAACCCGGATTGTCCGGGAGTCAAACACCTCTATCTGCACGTCCGTATACGCTTCCTGGATTGCCGGAAGTGCCCGCTGCACATTTTCTACTTCCACCTGAAAATAGTCCTGGCATTTTTCATTCAGCTCCTCCTGGGAGATCTGCTCTATGAGCTCACCGTCTTTGATGATCCCATAATGGGTGGAAATCTTACTCAATTCTCCTAAAATGTGGGAACTGATCAATATGGTTTTCCCCTGGTCGCGTAATTGAAGCATCAGCTGCCGCATCTGACGTATGCCTTCCGGGTCCAGTCCGTTAATGGGCTCATCCAAAATGAGAAGGTCCGGATTGCCCAGCAGGGCCAGGGCTGCCCCCAGCCTCTGCTTCATGCCCATGGAAAAATTCCTCACCTTCTTTTTCCCGGTATCTGACAGCCCAGTAAGAGCCAGCACCTGGTCCACACTTCTTTCATCTGACAGTCCCATACATCTGGCTTTCATCATCACATTCTGCCGTGCGGTCATATTCTGGTACAGCCCGGCCGCTTCAATGAGTACGCCCATTCGTCTGCGTATTACCCCTTGGCTGACTGGTTTTCCAAATACCCTTACCTCTCCTTGGGTGGGATGCACAAGACCGCCAATCATCTTTAGGGCAGTGGATTTCCCGGCGCCGTTTTTACCGATAAACCCGTAAATTGCCCCCTCCTGTACCTGCATCTGCAGTTGATTCACTGCCGTCTTACCGCCGTATGTTTTTGTCAGGCGTACTGTCTCCACCGCAAATGTCCTCTGTTTTCCTGTATCCACTTTTTTACTCCTCTCCTGTTGTTTTCATGAAAAACAGTATAATACGAAAAGTTTTAAAAAGCGCTCAGAGAAGTTTAAGAAAGTTTAAAGCCCATTCCCCACACAGTCTGAATATAACTGTCCGTGCCGCTTTCCTTTAATTTGGAACGGATATTGCTGATGTGCACATTGATTGTCTTATCCTCAGCCAGATACTCCTCGCCCCAGGCATATTCATAGATCATCTCCTTGGTAAACACCCTTCTGGGATTTCGAATCAGCAGCTCCACAATGAGAAATTCATGCCGGGTCAAAGCCACTGTCTTCCCGCAGGCTGTCATTTCCTGTGTATCTGGGTCCAGGCGCCACTCCCGCCAGACATAGCCATCCTGCGCGTGGACAGCCTCCCTGCCGCCTGCTCTGTTTTGGCGGCGCAGCTGCACCTGGATTCTGACCAGCAGTTCCGGCAGGTCAAACGGCTTGCAGATATAATCCTCCGCGCCTGCAGACAGCACATCTACCTTGCTGTCCAGCCCGCTCTTTGCAGACAGCACAATAACCGGTGTCTTTTCAGAAAACACGGAAACTAATTCTTCCCCTGTAATTCCCGGAAGCATCAAATCCAATAGAATCAGGTCGAATTCTTCCATAGAAAATAACAGTTTCCCCTCACTGCCGGAATAAGCCTGCCGGCACATATACCCATGCGACTCCAGATACTCCCGCAGCATCTGATTATTCTGTGCATCGTCTTCTATAATTAATATTTTCTGCCCATTCGAAATCCTATCCAAACAATTCCACCTGCCCGTCTACCACTGCAAAATTCAAATCCCTGATTTTCTGAATATGGGCTTTCCCTCCTGTGGCCTCTGTGATGCCCTGGAAGAAATGGCCTTCCTGTTCCTGTGTCAATACCAGCTCCAGTTTCACATTCTCGGCGTAATCTGCCTGCATAATGGGTATGTTCTGTTCCCCTGCCTGATACTGGATTTTACCCAGCCCCTGGTAATCTGTGGCAATCTGGTAAATGGCACCCTCCTGCTTTTCTATGATCACCGACTGGGCCAGCCCTTCCCGGGCGGCGGACGAATACGCACGGACCAGTCCCCCTGTGCCCAGAAGAACCCCTCCAAAATACCGGGTCACCACAATCACCGCATCGTACAGGCCGCTTCCCACCAGCACATCCAAAATGGGCCTTCCAGCAGTTCCGCTTGGCTCCCCGTCATCGCTGCATCTGGTAACTTCCCTGTTGGCACCGGCTGTATAAGCGTAGCAGTTATGCCGGGCATCCCAGTATTTTTTCTTTATCTTCCCGATGAATTCCAGTGCTTCCTCCTCACTGCCCACTGGCTGTACATGGGCGATAAATCTGGATTTTTTCTCTACGATCTCCCCTTGTCCGGGCCGGTATACAATTTTATATTTTTCAGACATTTTCTCGTCCTCCCCTGCCTTATAATCTTAGACATATTGTACCACGGCAGGGTGTTGGAACGCAAATAGTTGAAGGTTTTCTTATTTCACAATCCACTTTCCTTTTCGGCTGGAGCCAGTCCTCTCAATTATCCCTTTTTCCCGCATCTTCTTCATATAATATTTCAATGTATTCTGATTTAAAGAAAGTTTTTCAGCCATTTGTTTTTGAGAAAGAAATGGCTCTTGCTGTATAAGATTAACAATTGCCGCTGCCGATTCCATTCCTTTTGATTGGGTGGACTGGGTGGCCGATTGGGTGGACTGGGTGGCCGATTGGGTGGACTGGGTGGCAATTTTTTCCCGGTTTCCTTCATTCAAAGGTACTATAATTCTAAAAATATCCCCTTCAATAAATTCGGGATCTTTACCAGAGTAAAATTTACTATATTTAAACAAATTACGCACACCAGAACCAAGCTGGTCTGCATATCCTATATTTCTAAAGAATGATGCGATAATTGGATTCTTAGGTGACGGTTCCATATTATCTGGGGTGATAACCGCCTCCTGAGACGCCCGGTTCGCATTCTCAACATACATCCGTTCCTTCTCAATCACAAATTTTGCCTGGTATGAACTTGTATACTCACGATGAATCAATGTGTTGGCAATCATCTCCCGAGTAATAATATTTCTCAGGCTTTTGCGCTGATCATCTTCCAGAAAAAATTTATCCAGCAAATGCTTATGCCCAAATTCCATTAAAAGTTCATAACTTTCTATCAAATTTGCCTGCACAATCTCTCTGTCGTCATAGCGGTCTACATTAACCCGCCGCAGCAAAGCATCCGTCACATACGCAGGAACAATGTCCAAAATCACATCTTCTTTTCCCAAAAGCATAACCGCTGCCAAATTAAATCCCTGTTCACCTGTTACACGGTCCATTGTATACAGCCTTGCACTTTTCACCAATTCATCATCTGTCATTCTGCCCCACGGATGTCCCTTTCCATTACTCTGGTTTTCCGCCATAACACGAAGTTTAGGAAACATATCCAGCCGCAGATCTGCTTTTTCCACATAGGGATACACTTTTCGCTCAGTAAAAATTTCCTGTTTACGAATATACATCTGGGCAATCTGAGCTGTTGCAGTTACTTTCACATCCGCGTCATCTACCCTGTCATAAATCGTTTTCTTATAACTATGAACTTCAGCGCTTGGCAAAACATGTATATGAATTATCGTCTTTCCTTCATACTGTATGATTTTGGGCGATAAATAAACTGTCGGCGAAAATAAAACCGGATTACTGACACAACTGATAAAGTTTTTTACCATGTCTGGAGCTGCCTTTCCCGGTACACCCAAAACGGTTCCATCATTCAGCACTCCTAAAAATATATCTCCTCCAAACCGGTTCAAAAAGGAGCATACAGTCTCGTAAACATCATTTTCAATACCATTTCCACAGCGCTTAAATTCCACTGCAATGGTTTCTCCAATTTTCAATATTGATTTGATAGTTTTTGAATCCATATTCTCTGGTTCCCCGCCTTTCTTTTTTGCAGGCTTCAAATAATCCGTACAAAACTAATCATATATCAAAAGTGTTATCAGGCACTTACATTATAGGTATTACTTTATTCTATCTTGAAGAAATGGATTTATCAAGAGTTTATCTTTTTTTTAATCCTCAAAAACAGACACAGGATATTATTTTTCGAAACTGACAATCAATGATCCCTTTGCCATCCATATTTGACAAATAACCCAATCAGTTATATATTGTAAAGATAAAACATGAATCACACGCTCCCCAAAAATCAAGGAGAATATCCCATGTTCTATCAAGAAAAAGGCGTCTACGGAAACTCTGTCATGCATTTTCACACTCCCAGCACCGCCGCTTTGGAATATCTTTTCTATTGTAATTACTGCGGACTGTTCTACTGTAACTGTCTGTACCGCATCTGCAGGACGCAGCATGAATTTTATGAGCCTTACCTTTTTATTTTTGTAAAAAAGGGCTGCCTGCATCTGGATTATAAAGAGCTGCATTACCATGCCCACAGCGGGGAATGCCTTCTGTTTGACTGCCGTCTGGCCCACTGCTATTATGCCGATGACAACACCGTTTTCCAATACATTCATTTTGGTGGAAATATCAGTGATTATTATTTTAACCGGTTGAGTGATAAAGACCGGCATCATTTCTGTCCATCAAACGCAGATGCCATCTCAGGAGCGCTCTCCCGGCTCCTGATTAATATGGAGGACCCTATGCCCAATGAACACGTTATTTCCTCAGATATCCATCATCTGCTCAGCCTGCTTCTGACCGGCAGCCAGCAGCATTCTTCTCTGAATGCCCAGAGAATAAATGCCGCCATCCGATTTATGGATGCCCATCTATCAGAAAATATTACGCTGGATGATATCTCTGCCGAAGCCGGCCTGAATGCCAGTTATTTCAGCCGCCTGTTCCGACAGTATGCAGATACCTCTCCCTATGATTATCTGGCCAGTCTGCGCATCTCCCATGCCAAAAGGCTTCTTGTGGCCACCTCTGATTCAGTGGCCGCAATCGCAGAGGCCTGCGGATTTCATGACCCTGTCCATTTTTCCAAAACCTTTAAGAAAAGATGCGGGCATACACCTTTGCAGTTCCGGAAGGCTTATACGGTGTTTTGAGGTTCAGAGTTCAAAAAGAAAGGAGATAGCGGAAATGGCGACAATCAAAGATGTGGCAAAGCTGGCTGGAGTATCCATCGCAACTGTATCGAATGTGTTAAATGTAGATGGCAACGCAGATGCGAACCTTCAGATTCAGGCAGTAGAAAACTTTATCGCTCAGCAGGTAGATGTTATCGTACTCCAGCCGGCAGATGCAGATGCAACAGGTCCGGCAATCGAAGCTGAAAACGCTGCAGGTATTCCTGTTATAACAACCGCTATCAGAGCTAACAGCGGCGACTACACATATGTAGGACCGGAAAACATTGAAGCCGGTAAAGCACATGCACAGTTCATAATGGACAACTGTGAAGCCGGTGCCAAAATCCTTTATCTTCAGGGAACAGCCGGTCTTTCACACTCCACAGACAGATACAATGGATTTATTCAGGGATTAGATGACGCTGGATTTGATTAGGAGCTTCTTGCAGCTCAGGATGGCGACTATCTGAGAACAGAAGGCTTACGTATCACAGAAGACTGGATTCAGAAATATCCGGAATTTGATGCAATCGTTGCTTCCAATGACCAGATGGCTCTTGGCGCAATTGAAGCACTAAAAGGCGCAAATATTGAAGATGTTACAGTTATTGGTCTTGATGCAACAGATGATGCACGGGCAGAAATCAAAGCAGGAACAATGGCTGGGTCATTGAAACAGGATGCAATAGCAATTGCACAGACATCTGCTGATCTTAGTGTTGAAGCAGCTGGCGGAGCAGAAATCGAAGATACATATGTAGAATGGGTAATGATCACAGCTGAAAATGTTGATGTGGATTAGTGGAAACTCTCATCGAAAACCTTTTTGGAGCAGATTCTGTATGATAGAGACAGAATCTGCTCCATTCTTATTTCAGTCCTCAAAATCATAATCAAGGGGTATTGATATATAAGTATTGTCAATACCCCATTCATTTCCATCGGAACTATATCCTATTTATGCAGAGGTTCCACCTTGGGAAACTGCTCTTTAAGTGTAATGCCGGAAAA
>CAJURF010000024.1:1019-44880 GCA_910588825.1 uncultured Lachnospiraceae bacterium | reverse complement strand
CCCCTGTTACCGCCGTGAAAGGGCGGTGTCTTAACCACTTGACCATGGAGCCATTCCCTCACAACAAAACAAAGTATATCATATTGTTTTTACCATTGCAAGTCTTTTTTAGAAAATTTTTTATGTTTTTTTGGCCGCCTTCTTGACCGCTGTTTTGGACTTTTTTGGGCCGTCACGGTAAACGCACGTTTTTATATCTTTTCAATGAGAAAAAAATATGCTATATTCAATACATCTGATAGACAATCTCTGCACATTCGTGTATGATCATCTCAATCAATCTATGGAGGAGATGATCGTTATGGAAAAAGGAACAGATATATCCCTGATCGGATGTATGCGGAAAGTTCCAGATCCGAGAGCCCCGTACAACCAAAAGCATAAACTTCTTGATATCATTGTAATCACTATCACAGCAGTCCTCTCCGGCATGGATACATGGAATGAGATAGAAGACTGGGCAGGTTCAAACAAGGAATGGCTCGGACAGTTCCTGGAACTGCCTGGCGGGATCCCTTCACACGATACCTTAAACCGGGTATTCCAGATGATCGACCCAGAGAAGTTCCATGAGGCTTTTTTTCGGTGGACGAGTGCTGCCGCAGGTACGATCAGCGGCGTTGTGTCCATTGATGGAAAAACAGTACGCCGCAGCCGGGATGGGGCTGGCAGCCAGAGGCCTATCCATGTAGTGAGTGCATGGGCCTGTGAGAGCTCCCTTGTCCTCGGGCAGCTGCGTGTAGATGAAAAGACAAATGAGATAAAGGCGATACCTGAACTGTTGGATATCCTATGTATAAAAGGCTGTATCGTTACGATTGATGCAATGGGGACACAGAAGGACATTGCTGAAAAGATCATTGAAAAAGGAGCGGGTTATATCCTCCAGGTAAAAGGGAACCAGCCTGTACTCATGGAAGATATCTCTCTGTATTTTGAAAAAGATGTCTTTACAAAGCCAAAAAAAGATCTTAGACAGGAAGGGCTGTACCATAAAGAGATATGCAATGACCATGGCCGGATAGAAACAAGGGAGTACTATGTGTCAGATGACATAGACTGGCTGCTGCAGGGGCACAGCGGCTGGGCAGGTCTCCGGGGTATCGGGGCATGTGTGGCGTCTGTGATAGAAAAAGGCAGGACGACCCAAACGATAAGCTATTCTATATATAGCATAGCAGGCATGACAGCAGAAAGATATGGCAGGAGCAAAAGGGCCCACTGGGGGATCGAGAACAGCCTGCATTGGGTACTGGATATCGGTTTCCGTGAAGATGAGAGCCGTATAAGGGCAGGAAATGCTGCCGAAAATATGAATGTGGCCAGACAATATCGGAGTCAACCTGTTGAAACAAGAAAAAAGCTGCAAAATGGGGATTGCGGGCAAACGTAAGAAATGTGCTTACGATCAAGATTACCTATATAAAGTGTTAGGGGGACTGGATACGGGTATATAGAAATGCAGCAACATACATGACAAACAGGCATAGATCATCTATGTCTGTTTGTCATACGCAAGATGCCAGTATCCTATGGGTATAGCATCCCAATCTTCAAAAGTTTCCAACAGTAATATTTCATTTATGACCAACTTTATAAAAACGTGCGTTTACCGTGTTTGGGCCGTCTGAGCAGGTTGACATGGTATTAAAATAACGATAAAATAGGGACAGAAACCTGCTGTGAAATATTAAAGGATTTTTAATGAATTTAACCTTTCAAAAGGAAATTGCTCCTGGCAGCGCAGGTCCAGGATGGCGGGGGTTTCCCGGGCGTTTTCATACCAATCCCGGGCGTTTTCGTAATCCTGCATTTCTTTGTAATAATCTCCGGCTTCCAGGCAGAGTTCTGCACAGGGAGCAGCGGCAATGCCATTGAGACACAGGCTGAGAAATTCCAGATGGTTCCTTTTTAAACGGTTGATCCGTGCCAGTACGCACAGGGCTTCCATATGCTCGTCATTGCTTCGGGCAGGGTCCTGAAGGGAGGTTTGGAAAATACTCTCTGCGTTGAGGAAATCCTGGGCGGTTCCGGCCATGAATAGTTCTCTGGCGTACATGTTGTGCAGGCGGGCGGACAGGGGGAGTCCTTTTTGGGCCAGGGAATGAAGGAGTTCCAGATCCCGGCTGGCGTGACTGCTGTTGGGCAGATGGAGGATTTCGATGTCACTGTCATAAACCACAGGCTGCAGGCGTATAGTTTCGTGCACTGGTTCTATCCACTGGAAGGTGCGCAGCCGTTTGAAGAGTTTGGGACGGTAGTCCTTTTCAAAGTTTTCTGTTGTCTGGTAGTTGTGTTGGTTGACGTAGATCATTTGGACAATTTCAATTTCCGGCAGGAGGGTTTGTTTTAACTGGAGAAATTTCTGCCAGTTGGTACTGTCCAGGACTTCATCGGCATCCGGTGCATAAATATAATCACAGTGAGCCAGGGAAAAACTGTAGTTTCTTGCATGGGCAAAATCATCCCGCCATTGATAATCGTAAATATGGCTGGTATATTCTGCGGCTATGTTTTTGGTGCGGTCCGTGGAGCCAGTGTCGACGATGATCAGTTCGTCCCACAGGCCCTGTAAAGAATCCAGACAGCGGGCCAGATGTTTTTCTTCATTTTTAACTATCATGCATATGCTGATGGTGGGCATGGCGGTGTTCTCCTTTTGGCTTTTTATTATGAATCAGCAAAGGCTGTTCAGAAAAAGTGTTGAACAGCTGCTTAGTTTTTATCTATAGTAGTTATTGTGTAAGATTTTACAGGAAATGTCAATGATTATTCGTTGAGCCGGATTTTACAGAAATTGTCAATGGTTATTCATTCGTGCCGGCTGATTGCCGGCGGCATAGAGCGTGTTTGAAAATTGCTTTATGTCAACCGTGCGTCACAGTTTGTACCCAAGGGTATGATATGGGAGATTTGTTCCGCATGAGGGCGCTGTAGCGGGCTACAGCAACCGAATAAGGGGCAGATCTGCCGCAAAGTGGGGCGTATGGGTGGCGTGAATGAATTTTCAAACACGCTCTAGGGAAGATAGAGCAGTATTCATACATTTTGATACACTCTGGGGTGGGAGTATAATGGGAAAAAAATACAAAAGTACACCAGGATTGGCAGCGCTTGATATGGCGGCGCTTGTCTTGGCTTATATTATAGGATATTATGTCCGGTTCCGCACGCTGGAGGGAATCTTCGAGGAGCAGCTCTACCGTATTGGTATTGTGTGCCTGCTTTTGATTTATCTGTGTGTGGCGCTGCAGACAGATTTTCTGAAAGATTTGGTGGAACGGGATTATGCGAAGGAGATTTTCTTAGTCTTTAGGATTAACTGTATATTGGCGGTTTTTATGGCGCTTCTGCTGTATTTTCTGCATATTGCAGGAGATTACTCCAGAATGTTTTATGGAGTGATTTTTGTGGCGGATATATGTCTGATGGGTTCCTTTCGGTGTCTGTGTAAAAAGCTGCTGAGAAATTACTATAAGGCGGATAAGTTTTCTCTGCGGTTTCTGATTCTGACCAATGGTGCGCTGGCAGAACAGGTGTATGGAGAACTGACCGAATGCGTCCCGGCAGATTACCGGCTGGACGGCATGGTGCTGCTGGATGACAGGAAGGATGCATTGCCGGGAAAGCTGAAGGACATGGTAGTGGCTGTGCGGGAGAATATGTACGATTATATCCGCCAGCAGGTGATTGACGAGGTGTTTATCAGTGTGAACAACTGCCCGGTGCACGAGATTGAAGATGTGATTTTAACGCTTCAGCATATGGGAATTGTAGTGAATGTGAATATCCAGACGTTTGGACTAAAGACGAAGGAGAAGGCCCTGCGGGAGTTTGGACAGCATTCAGTATTGACTTACAGTACCAATATGTTTGACAGCACATCGCTGTTTTTGAAAAGAGGAATGGATATTATAGGAAGTCTTGTGGGACTGTTTTTTACAGCGGTGCTGACAATTATCGTGGGGCCTTTGATCTTTCTGGAATCTCCGGGGCCTGTTTTCTTTTCGCAGGTACGTATTGGGAAAAATGGCAGGCGGTTTAAGATTTATAAGTTCCGTTCTATGTATGTGGATGCGGAAAAACGGAAAGAAGAATTGATGGAGCACAATGAAATGTGCGGACATATGTTTAAAATGGCAAATGACCCCCGTGTGACTAAAGTGGGGGAATTTATTCGAAAGACCAGTATTGACGAATTTCCTCAGTTTTACAACGTATTAAAGGGTGATATGAGTCTGGTGGGAACCAGGCCTCCCACAGAGGATGAGTTTCTGCATTACACCAATGAGCAGAAACGGCGGCTGAGTCTGAAGCCTGGAATTACCGGGCTTTGGCAGGTGAGCGGACGCAGTGACATTACGGATTTTGACGAAGTGGTGAAGCTGGATCTTCAATACATAGACCACTGGAGTATATGGCAGGACATTAAAATTGTTGGGAAAACAGTGGTGATGGTGCTGCGTGGTTCTGGGGCACGTTGATGAGGTTGTCAGAATCTGTATTGTGTGTTATAATAAAAAGTAATATTTTCTGAATTGGAAGAAGGGTGTGGGAAATGAGCATTTTTGTAAACAGTGTGGCCAGTAACGGGAAGATTTATCAAAATAACGGCACGACAGAAAGTGCCGGCAGCACGGAAAAAACCAGCGGTTCTTCGAAGAACAGCAATGTTTTTGGCAATATTCTGGCATCTGCATTGGAGCGTTGTTTTGCTGACTCTGTGGCCAGTTATAAAGAGAAGTTAGAGGCAGAGCAGAATAAGGCGAACAGCAGGTCAGCGTCATCGTCGGGAACTGTTTTTCAAATGTCAGAGAGTATGGATGCGATTTTTCAGGAAGCGGCTAATACATATGGGGTATCGGTGAATCTGCTGAAGGCTGTGGGTATGGCAGAGTCCAACTTTAATCAGTATGCCCAGTCAGGGGCAGGAGCACAGGGTGTGATGCAGCTGATGCCGGCTACGGCAGCGGGGCTGGGAGTGACAGACCCTTTTGATGCGCGGCAGAACATTATGGGCGGAGCGAAGCTGCTGGCACAGAATCTGTCCATGTATGGAGGCAATATTGATCTGGCTCTGGCGGCATACAATGCCGGACCGGGAAATGTAGCGGCTTACGGAGGCGTTCCTCCTTTTGCGGAGACCCAGAACTATGTGGTGAAAGTGAAACAGTATATGGGATCAGAGTTGACCACTGGACAGACGGTACAGACACAGGTGGCTGCTTCGGGCAGAAACACACAGAGCTCCGGCAGTGACGACAAAAAAGACGACGGATTAAATTTCCTGGCAGATGCAGTGGAACGGGTGCGGGTTCAGACCCAGTCCCAGACGGCTCAGACAATTTAATAAAGTTATAGAGAAAAAAGACCTCTCACTTTTGAGAGGTCTTTTTTCGATGGAGGAGCTATGTCTAGAGCGTGTTTGAAAATTCATTCACGCCAACCGTGCGTCATCCATCCCCATTTCCACAGCCAGAGTATGGGCAAAATAAACAAATAAGGAGCGAATTCAAAACGGTTTTGAGCTCCGTTTTGTTCTGGAACGGTATGTTTCCCAAACTCATGACATTGGAAAAACAATCTTTAATATTTTGAGAAATCATCCTGGAAATGGATTTCTCCAACCTGGTCGCTGATGTCAAAGGCATCGCCGGAATCAGCAAAAGATTCAGCAGGTGCAGGTTCTCTTACCAGCGCAGGCGCAGGTTTCGGTGAAGTCTTCGGCTTCGGCGCAGCCGGTGTATGGTGATATGCAGGAGCCGGTGTTGGTGTCGGCGCAGACGCGGCCGGTTCTGCTTTTTTCATGCCGCTTTGTGTATCGGAACGGAATGTGAACTGTGAGAGCAGGTTGTTCAGGAGCCGTGCCTGTCCGGAAAGTTCCTGGCTGGCGGCAGCGCTCTGCTCTGCTGTGGCAGAGTTGGTCTGTACCACACTGGCAATCTGGTCAATTCCTACCGTTACCTGGGAGATGGAATCTGCCTGTGAGGAAGATGCTTTGGAGATATCGTCAATGATACCTACTACTTCTTCTGAATCGGATACCACCTGCCGTACAGATGCGGCGGTTGCATTTGCGATCTTTGTGCCGTTTTCTACTGCCTGGATAGCGCTTTCAATCAATGCTGTGGTGTTGTTGGCAGCTTCGGCACTCTTGCTTGCCAGGTTCCGAACCTCATCGGCTACTACGGCGAAGCCTTTTCCTGCGGAGCCGGCTCTGGCGGCTTCTACAGCGGCATTCAGGGCCAGAATATTTGTCTGGAATGCAATATCCTCTATTGTTTTGATGATCTTTCCGATTTCATTGGAGGCACTGCTGATCTCGTCCATAGCCGCAATCATTTGGGTCATCTGTTCATTGCTTTCACTCAGCAGAGTACCCATGTTGTTTGCCCGTGCGCTGGCTTCTTCCGCGCTCTGGGCATTGTTTGACACGTTCTGAGAAATACCGTTAATGGTGGCTGCAAGTTCCTCCACAGAGCTTGCCTGTTCTGTGGCGCCCTGGGAGAGCGCCTGGGAACCGCCGGAAACCTGGTCGGCACTGGAATCCACTTGCTCGGTGGCAGTGCTGATCTGATTCAGAGTATCATTTAAGCTGCTGGAAATTAACCTCAGGGCTTCCAGCAGGTGGGAGAAATCTCCCTTATACATATCTAAACAGGAACTATGTACATTGAAATTTCCTTTGGCCATTTCCCGCATAATCAGATTGGCGTCACGGATGATGGCCTGCAGAGCTTCCACAATGATTTTGGTGGAGCTTGCCAGTATCTGGGTCTCGTCCTCGTTTTTAACCATTGGAACTGGGGAGGACAAATCGCCTTCTGCCAAAAGCGCCAGTCTTTCAGCACAGTCCTGAACAGGAACCGCAATGTCTTTTGACACTCTGAGAGAAATCAGAACAGCCATAACAATAGCGATTATGAGGATAATCAGGATTGCGGTCATATCGGCCAGAGAAATAGCCTGTAATCTCTCAGTGCTGCTTCTCCCGTTGTCGGTTTTGGACATCATCACAGTGGACAGGCTTTCAAAAGCTGCGTCATACAGAGGGTCTACTTCCGCTACGCATTGTTCGAACAGGGCCTGTGGATCACCGTCGCCCAGTTCTTTTGCCTGTGCGATATATCGGTTTACAGCCGTCTGATATTCGGTGAGGCTGCTCTGCAGAGATGCGAAGGCGTCTTTTGCGCCCTGAGTCTGGAGTGTCACTTCTACATTGCCCAGATATTTAAAAGCAGCTGTGAAACTGTCGTTTACTTCCTGTTCCAGCTCGGCTTTCTGGTCAGGGTTTCTGGTATTTATATAATCATGGAAAGAAACTCTGGTATTGGTGAAAGCCACAGCGCCATACCCCAGATCTCCCAGGCTGTAGCCGAAGTTGGTCATGGCAAATGAATACTTGGAGTTTACATACTGAACGCACACCAGTCCCGCAAGTCCTGCCAAAGTCGCCGTCAGGGTGACAATCAGGAATGAGAGCATCAGTTTTTTCTTGAGATGCATTTTCTTTAACATAATGGATACCTGCCTTTATAAAGTAATATGTGTAAAAAAGATAAAAAAGTTATTATAATTATCGGCAGAAATATTAAAATAATAATGAATGAAATAAAGATCTGACCGATTTTCACTGCCAATAAATGGAATTAATTCCCGAGAAGATGTTCGCCTACTTTTACCACATCTCCCGCGCCTGTTGTGATCACAACATCCCCATCCCCACAGTTTTCCAGCAGATATTTTTCGATCTGGTCAAACGTGGGAAAATACTCGCAGGGAGTTCCCAGGGCTGCTATTTCTTTCTGCAGATCCATAGATGTGATGCCTATGGTATTTTTTTCCCGGGCAGCATAAATGTCGGCCAGAACAACTGTATCCGCCAGGGTCAGGGCCTGTGCGAATTCTTTTAAGAGCGCCTGGGTTCTGGTATAAGTATGGGGCTGAAAAACGCACCATACTTTCTTGTGGGGGTAATTCTTTGCGGAAGATAACGTAGCCTCTATTTCGGTGGGGTGATGGGCGTAATCGTCGATGATCGTTACGCCGCCTATGTTTCCCTTATACTGGAACCGCCGGTCAGCACCGGTGAAAGCGGCCAGTCCCTTTTGTATCACAGATGTTTCCAGACCCAGCTTCTGCCCCAGGGCAATAACGGCCAAGGCGTTTGACACATTATGGGTTCCTGGTACAGAAAGAGTAAATTCTCCCACAGGCCGGCCCTCATACAGACAGGTAAAAGAGGGATTGCCTCTGTGGTCAAATGTGATCTCAGAAGCTGTGTAGGTGCCGGGCTTCTGAAGCCCATATGTAATCACCTGGCAGGGCAGTTCTTCTATGATGGATTCGTATTCTGGCGTGTCGCTGTTGATGATTAAACAGCCGTCAGCGGGGAGCTTTTCAGCAAATTGGCGGAAAGACTGCCGGATATGCTGGATATCGCGGAAAAAGTCTAAATGGTCGGCGTCTACATTCAGGATAATACTGATCTTCGGCGAAAAGCACAGGAAGCTGTTGGTATATTCACAGGCTTCAGTGACAAAGATGCCGGAGTTTCCTACGCGGATATTTCCCCCAATGGAGGGCAGAATACCGCCTACGGTGACTGTGGGGTCACAACCTGCTTCCAGCAGAACCTGAGTGATCATAGAAGTTGTGGTAGTTTTCCCGTGGGTGCCGGCAACAGCTGTGGGTACGGCGTAATTGGACATAATCTGGCCCAGCAGTTCAGCTCTTGTCAACATGGGGAGTTCCATTTGGACGGCATGGGCATATTCGGGGTTATCCGGGTGTATGGCGGCAGTATATACAACAATATCAACGGAGCCGTCAATGTTGGAAGCGCGCTGGCCGATGTGGACAACTGCACCTTTTGCCTCCAGCTGTCTGGTCAAAGGGCTTTCTTTGGCGTCAGAGCCGGAAATGCGAAAGTTCCTTTGGAGCAGGATTTCTGCCAGCCCGCTCATGCTGATGCCGCCGATTCCGATAAAATGTATGTGGAGCGGGTGGCTGAAGTCTATTTTATACATCATCTATCTCCTTTCTGATTCTGTATGATATGATTAGCCCGCCAAAAGCTCTTATCAATGAAATGGACTTTGGACGCTCTAATTATGATATACATATATGGTTATATTATAACCTTTACAGAGCAAAATGGAAAGACTATTCGGCAGATTCGCCGGAAAAATAACAAGTAATTTGAACATACTTCGAGAATATGTATAAGTTACACAAACGGAAAGTGAAAATAGGAAAAAAATGTAGAAAAAGAATTATACATATCGATTAAAAATGTAGAAAAAAAGTGGGTAGAATTTGTAAAAAATGTTCACGAACCAGGAAAAGTATGATATAATCTTTTAAACAGAAAACAATAATAGACAAGAGGTGATTGCATGATGAAAAAGGAAATGATTGCCATGCTCTTAGCAGGGGGACAGGGCAGCAGATTGGGGGTTTTGACAGAGAAGGTAGCAAAGCCCGCTGTTTCTTTTGGCGGCAAATATCGAATCATTGACTTCCCATTAAGCAATTGTATCAATTCAGGTATTGATACGGTTGGAGTGCTGACCCAGTATCAGCCTTTATTGCTGAATACACATATCGGTATTGGCATTCCCTGGGATTTGGATAAAAATGAGGGTGGCGTGACCGTGCTGCCTCCTTATGAAAAAAGTACAAACAGTGAGTGGTATACAGGTACTGCCAATGCCATTTATCAGAACCTGGATTATATGGAGCAGTATAATCCGGACTATGTACTGATTCTCTCCGGGGATCACATTTACAAAATGGATTATGAAGTAATGCTGGATTTTCATAAAGTGAATAAAGCAGATGTGACACTGGCCACTATGCCGGTGCCCATTGAAGAAGCCAGTCGTTTCGGTATTGTGGTGACAGATGATACTAACCGGATTACCCAGTTTGAGGAGAAACCAGAGAAACCCAGCAGCAATCTGGCATCTATGGGAATCTATATTTTCAGCTGGCCGGTGCTTCGGGAAGCTCTTTTAGCGAAAAAGGATCAGAATAACTGCGACTTTGGTATGCACGTTCTGCCATACTGCCATGATAAAAAGCAGCGTCTGTTTGCTTATGAGTATAATGGCTATTGGAAAGACGTGGGGACTCTGGGTTCTTACTGGGAAGCTAATATGGAGCTGATAGATATTATTCCGGAATTTAATCTCTATGAGGAGTTCTGGAGAATCTATACAAAGGGAGATATCATTCCTCCCCAATATATATCAGAAAAGGCCGTGGTGGGCAAATGCCTGATTGGTGAGGGCAGCGAGATATATGGTGAGGTGGAGAATTCTGTGATTGGGCCTAATGTCTACATTGGCGAGGGTGCTGTCGTGAAAGACTCCGTTATCATGAGGAATACCAGAATCGGCCGGAACACAGTTGTGGACAAGTCCATTATTGCTGAGGATGTGTCCATTGGAAACGATGTGGTACTGGGTGAAGGAGAAGAAGTTGAGAATGTGGCGAAACCGAAAGTGTATGCCTTCGGGCTGGTGACCATCGGTGAGCATTCAGTGATACCCAGCGGTGTAAGAATAGGAAAGAACACTGCCATTTCAGGGGAAACCACACTTGAAGATTATCCTGGCAAGGTGCTGCCGGGCGGAGGAGTGATAGCAAAGGATGGTGATAGAGCATGAGGGCGTTAGGACTTATCTTGGCTGGCGGAAGCAATAATAAAATGAGGGAATTATCGAAAAAGAGAGCGATCGCGGCAATGCCGGTTGCCGGCAGTTACCGGAGTATTGATTTTGCTCTGAGCAACATGTCCAATTCCCATATTCAAAGAGTAGCAGTTCTGACACAGTTTAACGCACGTTCTTTGAATGAACACCTCAGTTCTTCAAAGTGGTGGGATTTCGGAAGAAAGCAGGGCGGCCTGTATGTATTTACCCCTATGGTGACCGCTGATAACAGCTGGTGGTACAGAGGGACAGCAGATGCTATGTATCAGAATCTGAATTTCCTTAAGAACAGCCATGAACCTTATGTGGTGATTGCTTCAGGAGACGGCATCTACAAATTGGATTACAATAAAGTTCTGGAATATCATATTGAAAAGCGCGCAGATATTACGGTAGTCTGCACGGATATTGAGGGTGACGATATTAACCGTTTCGGCGTGCTGAAAATGAATGAGGAGTCCAGGATCGAGGAATTTGAGGAAAAACCCATGGTTACTCAATCCCATACCATCTCCACAGGGGTTTATGTGATCCGCAGAAGACAGCTCATCGAAATGCTTGAAAAATGTGCTCAGGAAGACCGGCACGATTTTGTAAAAGATATTTTGATCCGTTATAAAAACCTGAAAAGAATTTATGGGTATAAGATCAAAGATTACTGGAGCAATGTTTCTACAGTTGAGTCTTATTATAGAACAAACATGGATTTTCTGAAGCCGGAAGTAAGAGAGTATTTCTTCCGCACAGGCCCGGAGGTAAAGACAAAGATTGACGATCTGCCGCCGGCAAAATATAACCCCGGAGCAGACGTGAAAAACAGTCTGGTTGCCAGTGGCTGTATTATAAATGGGGTTGTAGAGAATTCCGTTATTTTCAAAAATGTTTTTGTTGGTAATAATTGTGTAATAAAAAATTCAATAATTTTAAATGATGTTTACCTGGGTGATAACACGCATATTGAGAATTGTGTAGTGGAGAGCAGGGACACCATACGGGCGAATTCTTATCATTATGGTGAGGACGGCATCAAAATCGTAGTGGAAAAGAATGAAAGGTATGTAATATAATCCGAAAGGGGAGGAAATTACTGAGAAAGCCAATGTTTTCACGGTAAGGGCCATGCGGCCTGTTACCCGGCAGGATAGCGCATGATGGGAGGTTACTATGAGAATAACAGATGTTAGAGTACGGAAGGTAGCGAAAGAAGGCAAAATGAAAGCGGTGGTGTCTATCACCATCGATGATGAGTTTGTGGTACATGACATTAAAGTAATTGAAGGTGAGAAAGGTTTATTTATTGCAATGCCCAGCCGTAAGGCTGCGGACGGGGAATACCGGGATATCGCCCACCCCATAAACTCGGCAACCCGCGAGAGGATTCAGAACATTATTCTGGAAAAATACGAAGAGGTTATGAATCTTGACACAGACAATGAAACAGCAGATACAGAGATGTAAAAAGACCTTTTGAACGGGTGATCATAGTAATAAATGCCGGCCTTGGCGTCCTCTAAGGCCGGCATTTATTATGTCAGGCGTGTTGTTTACACGCCTGGGCACTGTTATCGTTATTTTCGGAAATCAAATAAATCTTTAATCTCAATTCCTAAAGCGTCAGCGATATCGAATAATTTGTCCAAAGATACGGAAGTTTTTCCGTTGGGAGCTTCGATATTGCTCATATGTGTCCGGCTCACGTCAGTAGCCTCAGCAAGCTGTAATTGGGTTAATCCTTTCAGTTTGCGGTAATATGCAATTGTAAGTCCGAGTTCCCGGTACTGTTTCTTCCTTCTTTCATCCATGACTTTCTGCCTCCTAAATATTTGGTACACTGTTCAGATTTATTTGATTTAACAGCATAGATATTGTAACACAAAATCCGAACAAAAGGAAGGTGGATTTTTATAAACTTAGAAATGGCAAAAAGGATATTTTGGAAAATATTACGGATTTATTACAATTTATTAATAAAAGGTGTTGATTTTTTTTCGAATTATGGTATAATGTGTAACATCAATGATTGATGCGGGGAGAAACGCCTGTATTAGTTGAAGGGAATTTGGCTTTTACCCACATAAATCATACAAATGAGGTGTTATAGATGAATAGAATACATTTGGCAGCCGCGGCAATGGCGGCCGCTGTGCTGGTCACGGGAGGGAGTGTACCAGTGCGGGCGGCGTCCATTCAGCAGCAGATGGAGGCGGTTCAAGGGGAGAAAGCGCAATCGGAAGCTGCATTGGCTGAAACACAGGAGCGGATAGCAGGGCTGGAAAGCCAGAGGGGAGATCTGGAATCGTATCTGGCCCAGTTATCACAGCAGTATGAGGAATTGACCATTAGCCTGGAGGAGTTGACAGTGAAGGCCAAGCAGAAGCAAAAAGAGCTGAAGCTGGTTAAAAAAGAACTGAAAAAAGCCAGGGAGAAAGAAAAGGAGCAGTATGAGAGCATGAAGATACGGATTTCCTATATGTATGAGAAATCCAAGGGGAATCTTCTGACCACACTGCTCTCGGCAGATAGTTTCACAGATTTTCTTACCCGTGCAGATAATTTTGCGCAGATTTCAAAATACGACAGAGAAATGCTAAAGAAATACGAATTGGCAAAGGAAAAAGTACAGGATCAGAAAAAGGCTGTAAAAGTTGAAGAAGAGTCAATTATCCAGCTTCAGAAAGAAAGTGCCAGGAAGCGGCAGGAAGTGGAAAGTATGGAAGTATCTGCCCAGCAGGAAATCTCGCTGTATACCCAGGAAATTGAACGCTCTGAGGGAGAGGCGGCCAGTCTTCTGGAAACGGTGAATCAGCAGTCTGCTCAGCTGACATCTCTGGCAGCAGAGGCAGAAAAAGAGGCAGAAGCGGCCAGGAAAGCGGCTCAGGAGCAGCTGCTGAGGCAGCAGGAAGAAGAAAGACAGGCGGCAGAAGCAGAGCAGTCAAAAGAAGAAACGGTTTCTTCAGAGAATCGGGGAGCATCTGAACAGATGGATTACGAAGAAGAAACAGAGGATGAAATTTCCAATGAAGTTTCTGAGGAGACGCCTGCTGAGCAGGAGACGCAGACGCCGGAAGAACCAGAACCACAGGAGACAGCCGCGCCGGAAATATCAGCAGAACCGGAACCTTCGGAACCGGCAGATACAGATAACGGGTCATCCTCTGACGACAGCGCAGGTACATATTTGGGAGAATTTACACTGACTGCGTATTGCAGTTGTTCTATCTGCTGCGGCTCTTGGTCAGGAGGAGGAACGGCCAGCGGTACAACGCCGGCAGCGGGGAGAACGGTGGCAATGGGAGGAATCCCTTTTGGCACAAAATTATTGATCAATGGCAACGTGTATACTGTGGAGGACCGGGGAACCGGTTATGGACATGTGGACATTTACATGGACAGCCACAGCGCGGCCCTGCAGTTCGGGAGCCAGAAGGCGTCTGTAGATCAGTTGAATTAGCGGATTTAAGTACACGTTTAGATAGATCGGGGAGTAAAATATGGGTATGAGGCCGGAGCTGTTTGGCTCCGGTTTTCTGTATTGTTTCATGCATGGATGGGAGGCTGGATAGATGAAGGGACAGAGAAAAAAACGTTTTTTAGCGTTTATACTTACAGTTGTTTTATTGACAGAGCCAGGCTGGGGGCAGTTATCTGGTATTGTGGATGTATGGGCAAGTGCCGGGAGTTTTCCGGAATCCGGAAATCCTGCCATAGAGGAGGGATATCTGCCGGGTGCCCCGCGGGAGAACAGAGAGGTATCCGGGGATACAATTTCCAGGAATGTTTTATTAGATGAGACACTTTCTGCAGCGGGAATTATGGGGAGCAGTCTATCCGGGAATGGGATGTTTGAGGGCGAGGCATCAGGCGGCGGGGTTTATGACAGCTCTATGTCTGGTAATGAGATTCTGGAAAACGGGGAACCGGCAGATACGGTTTCGGGAGACTTGGTTTCCGGGGATTCTGTATCAGAAGATACCGTCTCAGGCGGGGATGTTCTGCCGGGTCAGGTTTCGGGGGACTCTTTGTCAGATGATGAATTGGGCGGAGAACAGGTATCTGAGAATACAGTGTCGGATAATGGGGCGGCAGGAACAACGGACAGTGCAAAGGCTAAAACTGCTGTCTGCACTGTGGTTTTTGACTCTAATAAAGGGAGCGCAGTGCAGGCACAGGTGGTACAAAAGGGAGCAAGGGCGAAAAAGCCGGCAAATCCTGTCCGTTCCAAATATGTATTCTCCGGCTGGTATCAAGATTCTAAAAAGTATAATTTTACTGATTCGGTGACGAAAAATCTCAGGCTGACGGCAAAATGGAAAAAAGTTTCTGTGGGAAAGAGTCAGATCAAAAAACTGACGAATCCGTCGAAAGGTGTCTTAAAGGTTAAATTAAAGAAAGTCAGCGGGGCAAAGGGCTATCAGGTTCAGGTAAGTACAGATAAAACGTTTAAGACGAAAAAAGAGCTGTATCTTATCGGAGGCACTACGGCATCTATCCGTGACAGGCAGAAAAATAAAACATACTATGTACGTCTGCGGGCTTATAAGCTGGACTCGAAAGGCGGGAAAGTATACGGGAAATTCAACGGAAGAAAATCTCTGAAGATAAAGAAAGGCATTAAGAAGGTAGAGCCGTCAGCTTCTGCGGGAGAGATGAAGTCTGTGGCGCTGACCTCAAAGAAAACCATACAGATAAAGGCAAAAGTTACTGATTATGTGAAAAGTGTTGACAGCTATTATTATCTGTTTCATCTGAATTGTTCGGAGGGGAGCGTGCCAGAAGGCGCCAGGCCGGACGCCAAGATAAAAAAAACTACGAACATTACCCTGA
Organism: uncultured Lachnospiraceae bacterium; assembly: GCA_910588825.1. Taxonomy (GTDB): domain Bacteria; phylum Bacillota; class Clostridia; order Lachnospirales; family Lachnospiraceae; genus MGBC164599. Next base: position 29,338 of record CAJURF010000024.1, on the reverse strand, counting down.
AAACTTCTCTGGATTATAATACTCCATCCAGTAAGCTGCAGTCCAAATTTGTTTTGGCTGTAAAAACTAAGAAGCCGGGAAGTTACACATTGATCAGCACGCCGCAGTTTATCTCAAACCCGGAGAAACTGGCTGATTATAATTATGCATTTCCCAAAGCATCTACCAAAAAGGGGCTGCAGGTGAATCCTGCTTATCTCAATGACGCGGTTGAACTGGGAGTGAAGCATACAGCATATAATATCTGCCTGGATGATTTGATTGCCACACCGGAACAAAAGAACGAAGCGGCTGGCATACCTTTTAGTTATAATGGAACCACATACTGGTTTAACCGGGGGATTGTGGAGGGCATAGACCACACACTGGAGCGTTATCATCAGAACCAGATGATTGTTTCTGCTATTTTGCTGCTCCGGTGGAGGGAGGATATTTCCTATCTGATTCCAAGTGCTGCCAGAGCCCCTGGCCACGGATATTATGCCCTGAATACCAGCGGAGACCGGGCCAGAAATCACTGGGAAGCGGTATTTACATTTTTGGCGCAGAGGTATACACCTAACAGGTGGATATCCAATTGGATACTGGGAAATGAGGTGAATAATTATAAGACTTATCATTACACGGGAAGTACCGATCTGGCAAATAATGTGAAGCTGTATGTGAATGCGTATCGCCTGGCTTATATTGCAATAAGAAGTGTGTATGGGAAAGCTCGGGTTTATATTTCTCTGGATCAGGTGTGGACTTATCTGGCAGCAGGCTCCCATACAGGGAAACAATTTCTGGAAAAGTTTGCAAATAACTGGAATACATATGGGGATATGGGGGCGTTTCATATTGCGTTTCACCCCTATCCGGCGCCATTGGAGGACCCGGCCTTCTGGACAAATTCCCGGAATCTGGCGGCTGATCATATTAACAGTCCATGTATCAGTATGCAGAATCTGAAGGTTTTTACGGATTATGTGAGACAGAAGTGGGGCAGCGGCACCCGGATTATTCTGTCAGAGCAGGGATTCACGTCTAAGCGGTATGGGGTGGATGTGCCTCAGCTTCAGGCGGCAGCCATTGCCTATGCATATTATTTGGCGGAGTTTAATGATTCAGTGGACGCGTTTATTCTTCACAGACATGTGGACCATCAGGCAGAACAGGCAATGGGACTGTATCTGGGGCTGTGGTCAAATGATGGAGATAATTCCAATCCCGCAACGGCTGGGACGAAGAAATATGCGTGGGATGTTTTTCAAAAGATGGATACATCCAAGGGAAAATCAGCCACAAAATTTGCATTGACTTATATCGGGGCTTCCAGTTGGAAATCCATTGTGCCAGGGTATGATGCGGGGAGATTTTAAATCCTCCCAAATGGAATATTAAAACCATTGTTTCATATAATCAAATAATGGTAATTGTATATCCTTCCGGGAGGTTTTAGATGCAGACATATCGACGTTTTGTTTCTTATGTATACCAATACGAGAATGGAAAAAAGGCTGGAAACCGGGGATTCATTAAGGTTGAAGCCAGGGGGAATACATGCAGTATGCAGATATCCCTGAAAGGAATCTGTAAAGATGAAAATGCCAGCTGTACTGTTTACGGGTTTAAGCGGGAAGACGGACTGCTGAAAGGGAGCAGGCTGGCTGAGTGTCCAGTAAGAATGGGTGTTGTACAGGAACTACTGGTCTTCGCCAGAAATGAGATGGGTGAGGCGAAGTATGGTCTGCAGGAGTTAAGCGGTGTTATCTTTCAGGGGGACGACCAGACCATGTACGGAACTCAGTGGGATGATGACCCTATGAAAATGGAGAATTTTCAGCCGGATGAGAAGAATGAGGCCATGGCAGAGTATGCCAGTGTGCCGGCAGAAGAAGCAGAGAACAGGGAAAGATGGGATGAATCAAAAGATGGTGAGTGGATGATGGTTGGCGCACCGGTCCAGGGGGCAGATTTGGATGAGCCGGGTTCGGGTGCGGAGCTGGATGGACCGGATTCTGAAGAAGCGGTGCGGCAAGAACTGAATGGAGAAAATGAGCCGGAGTCAGTGGCAGATGAAACGGCGTTTATGACAGACGTAAACCCAGAGGAAAATGAGGAGCAGCGGCAGGAAATGCTGTACGAGAGTTCTGAAGAACCTGCAGGGATGTGGGAGAGTGGACTGCCGGTAAACGAAGGCGTGGAAGATGTGGGGGCTGAGGCGCTTGAGGAAGTCCCGTTGGCGGCAGAAATGATTTCAGGCAAAGAAACGGATGAGGAGGAGGGAGTTGTAGAAACAAAAAGCATGGATGCGCTGGAGCAGAATGTAAAACTTACGGATGTTCTGGATACAACCATACCTGTTGCAATGCTGCCGGGAGGCGGTGAAGAAAGAGGCGGCCAGGGGGAGATAGAGGCCCCATTGAGGCAGCGGGAAGAAGAGCCGGAGTATGCAATGGAATTTCAGGCGGAAGCAGATAACCAGCTGGAACCGGAGCAGGGCTGGGGTCAGCAGACAGATGAGGTATTGCAGCCGGAGGCGGAAATGAACCAAGAGCAGCTGGATACAGTATCGGATCCGGAGGCGGCAGTGCAGCCGGTTACAGAACCCAGACAGGAGCTGGAAGCCGCTGCTATTTCGGAGCCAGGGCGGAACCAGAGACAAGATCAGCAAAAGGCAGACAGAAGAGAACATATCCCTCCGGTTCAGGCGGCAAAGCGTGGGCCGAAGAAGAATGACCAGGAAAAATACATAAAACCGGAACCTAAAAATTTCTGCCCATTCTCGGATGGTGTGCTGGAGGACTGTCAGAAAATAAAAATTGGTGAGCTGAAGTTTTTGGATTCAAGGGATCAAAATCTGAGAAATAATCGGTTTGTGCAGCATGGGTATCAGATGTTCGGCCATCTGCTGCTGGCCAGAATTGCCCGGAATGGACAGTATATTCTTGGAGTCCCGGGAATGTATCAGCAGCAGGAAAAGTTTATGGCAGATATGTTCGGGTTCCATAATTTTAAATACGCCAAGCGGGGCGGGCCGAAACAGTCTGGTTTTGGATATTGGTACCGTTTAATCTATCCCCCGAAGCTGGACAGAGGGAATGGAAGGCCGAAGCAGCTCTAGAAAATGTTCCATCTCATCTTTTCTGCAGGGGGTAAAGCCAGGGTGTATCACCTGTGCGGAATCCTGATATGCCTGCAGAAAATATTGGGGAGCTCCAGCCAGCCACTGCCCGATTTCTATAAAATCTTCATCAGAGTGTAATTCGCGGACAACAGTGGTCCGGAATTCAAACGGAATAGATCCGGCAAGAAGCCATTGGGCAGACTGCCGGATTTTATCTATGTCCGGATGGGAAACTCCGGTGAGAAGGGGATAGTTCTGGGGCGAGGTTTTGATATCCATAGCGGCGTAATCAATCAGTTTATTCTCGGCCAGCTCTTTCAGAAGTCCGGGGTTGGTGCCGTTGGTGTCAAGTTTTATAGAGTATCCCATAGACTTTATATCTTGGCAGAGGGCGGGAAGCTTTGGAGCTAACGTGGGTTCCCCGCCGCTGATGCATACGCCGTCCAAAAGGTTCCGGCGCTTTTTTAGCGTGTTCAGAATATCCTCCAGGGAACAGAGGGATGGCTGGTCAGGAGAGAGAACCAGTGAAGCGTTGTGGCAGAAAGGACAGCGGAAATTGCAGCCTCCTAAGAAAATTACAGCGGCAATTTTACCGGGATAGTCCAGCAGTGTGGTTTTTGTAAAGCCTTGTATATTCATGGCATATTCCTCCTGTTTTTGATTTACATACAGTTCCTGGATATGCTTTACATTGTAGAATGGCTTTGTTGATTTTACAAGTGCATTTTTGTATAATTATTATTATTTAGGCGGGACAGGTCCGCAGGCGGGTTTTCAGGAAAGGCAGGTCGATTCTATGACGGAAGATGAAAAGTTTATGGCAGAGGCAGTACGGCAGGCGAAAAAGGCGTATGCTCTGGGGGAGGTGCCCATTGGATGTGTGATTATATACGAAGGGAAAATAATTGCCCGTGGTTATAATCGGCGCAATACAGATAAGAATACGTTGGCCCATGCGGAGCTGAATGCAATCCGAAAAGCCAGCCGGAAATTGGGAGACTGGCGTCTGGACGGCTGTACCATGTATGTGACACTGGAGCCCTGCCAGATGTGCGCGGGGGCCATCGTCCAGTCCAGGATTCAGAAAGTGGTGATGGGCTGCAGGAATCCTAAGGCTGGATGCGCCGGGTCTGTTTTGAATCTGCTTCAGATACCGGAATTTAACCATCAGGCGGAAATCAAGGAGGGCGTGCTGGGGGAGCAGTGTTCGGAACTGCTCAAAAACTTCTTCCGGGAACTGCGGAGCGGGAAAGTGAAAAAGAATAATGGAACATTTGGCGGTTGATAAAAAATTCCATTTATTATAAAATTAAGATATCTGAAAAATTAACTGTATTTAGAACAAATGAGGGAAAATGAAAGGGAGGAAAGCTATGAATTATGTATCGGGAGTGTTTAAGCGTTTTGCAGCTTTGGCCATGGCTGTAATGATGCTGGCAGGATTGTGTCCGGGAATCTTGTTAGAGGTACAAGCTGCAAAAGCGGCGAATCAGGATGCCTGTACAGCGGAGAAAGAGGTGCTGCTGATGGATGGTGAGCCTCTTAGAGATGACCAGTATATGGGAAGGGCGGGCACAGGCGTCCAGGAGGGAACCTGCGGGGAAAATGTAACATGGAGATTTATTTCGGAGACTGGAACGCTGGGGATTTCTGGTTCCGGCCCTATGGATGATTATGAATCGGTTGATAAGACGCCGTGGTACCCGCTGACGCATACAGACCTTAATAAACCAGTTAAAAAAATTGTTGTGGAAGATGGTGTGACCAAAATTGGAGCCGAGGCGTTCCGAGGAGGTACTTTTAATCAGGTATTTATTGGGGACGCAGTCACAGAGATCGGTGATTTTGCATTTTACAGCTGTGCGAGCCTGAAAGCGGTGGACATTCCGGAAAGCGTTGAGAGAATCGGTGTGGGCTCCTTTTACCGCTGTGAGAAACTGGAAGAACTTACATTGGGAAATCGGGTAAAGAGCATTGGCACAGGGGCATTTTACTGGACGGCGGTGAGAGAAGTGATTCTTCCGGATAGTCTGACCAGTCTGGGAGAAGAAACTGTGGAGATTGTCAATTTTCCATATCAAGGGGGAGTTTTTTCGAATTGCGTGAATCTTGAGACGCTGAAAATTTCGGCGGGTTTGTCTGACATCAGAGATCTTATGTTCCATAATTGCCGGGCTTTGAAAGAGGTGATAATTCCCAGCGGTGTGAAATCTATTGGGAAGAATGCTTTTTTTAACTGCCAGGCTTTGCAGAAAGCGGATTTGGGTTTTGTTGAGACAATTGGGCTCTATGGGTTCGGACAGACCGCCCTGCAGGAGGTAACGATTCCAGGAACAGTAATCTCATTGGGAGAGGCTGTTTTTTCCGGATGCAGGGAGTTATCTTCTGTCACCCTGGGGGATGGGATTACCTCTCTGGGGCTGGTGCTTTTTGAAAATTGCACCAGCCTGAAAGACATTACCATTCCTGACAGTGTGGTTTCCATTTTCTCGGACACGCAGAAAGACGGCAGAACTATGAGTCCTTTCAGCGGCTGTACAGGTCTGGAAACGGTTAGACTTTCCAAGAATCTGGAAGAAATCCCAGCCAATCTGTTTGCCGGCTGCGTGAGCTTAAATGAGATTCAGATTCCGGAGAAAGTCAGAATCGTGGGCAACAGAGCCTTTTCAGGGTGTACAGGACTTAAAAAAGTGGACTTTATGGGCAGTGCGCCGGAGTTTTCTGTACCGGAGGGCAGCCTGGAAGAAAGCCGGGCTTTTCAAGATGTGGAGGCTGTGGTGCGTTATCCCGGGGACGACACATGGACCCCGGAAGTCCAAAAGGATTACGGCGGAACCCTGCAATGGGAACAAAAACCACCGGAATTGGAACAGAATCTGGAGGTAACACCAGATAGACTGGAGATTACGGTAAATCAAAGTGTAGACATTACAGTAACGGGCGCCCACGGTGAGATATCCTATCAAAGCAGTAATGAGAAAGTTGCTGTAGTGGGAAGCGGCGGACAAATAACAGGATGTTCTGTGGGAACAGCTCAGATTACTGTGGCAGCGTCAGGCGGCGGCATGTACCTTCCAGCTAGCAGAACGGTAGAAGTTACAGTTGAAAAAGGGGATCAGAATCTGATTGTAAAGCCGGAGAAGCTGGAGCTTACAGTAAATGGAAAAGCATCCCTTACAGTAACCGGGGCTCATGGTGTGGTAAGGTATATAAGCAAGAATACTGACGTGGCCATGGTGAGCAGCCGCGGTGAGGTAGTCGCTTTGTCAGCTGGCACAGCATGGATTACGGTGGAAGCTGCAGGCAGCACTGATTATCATCCAGGCAGCAGTTTTGTAGAAGTAATAGTTACAGATGAAGAAGAGCCTCCCAAACCCATAGAGCCGGAAGAACCAGACCAGCCGGAAAAGCCCACAGAACCGGAAAAACCCACGGAGCCGGAAAGGCCCACAGAACCGGAAAAACCCACAGAACCGGAAAAACCGGAAGAACCATCACCGAGTCCCACGATACCGAAGCCGGACCAGATTGTGGTGCCTGCTGTGGCTGGTATATCGGTGAAAGCATCTTCCTATGATGCCATAAAAATAAACTGGAAGCCTGCTGAGGGTGTGGACGGATATGTGCTATATCGCTCTCTGAAGAAAAACAGCGGCTATCAAGAAATTGCCATAATAAAAAAACCTGCCACAGCTGTATATACGGATAAGGGCTTGAAAAATACAATCGTCTGCTATTACAAAATGGCGGCATATCGGGTGTCAGATGGGAAGAATTATGAAGGTCCGCTCTCCAAAGTATACAGTGCAAAACCGAAAAAACTGGCGGCTCCCTCATCCCTGCGGCTGCAGGCAGGTAAAAAGGCCATAACTGTTAAGTTCAAGAAAGTAAAGGATGCAGCAGGATATGAAATTTACCGGGCGTCGAAAAAGAACGGAAAGTATAAGAAAGCGGCCACGGTTAAAAAGACAGTATTTAAGGACAAGAAGTTAAAATCCCGGACAGCCTATTATTACAAAGTACGGGCTTACCGTAAAATGGGAAAAAGTAAAATATATTCTAACTATACTTCTGTATTAAAGAAAAAAACGAAATAAAAGGGATTAACAGCACAAATTTGCCAAAAAGGTTGTAAAGAGTTTTTGATTGGTATATACTGGTTCTTATAGAATAATCTTTTATTGAAGCTGGTTTTTGGAAATATTCCAAATAACCAGCTTTAATAAAAGGAAAAGGGGGTTTGAGATTGAAAGAAATCAAAAAATTCAAAAGGGTCTTGGCGGCAAACAGAGGCGAAATCGCCATAAGGATTTTCCGGGCGTGCAATGAGCTGGGAATCCGTACTGTGGCCATTTATTCAGAAGAAGATAAGAATGCCCAGTTCCGTGTGCACGCAGATGAGGCGTATCAGATTGGAAAAGGAAAGACGCCTGTGGGAGCTTATCTTGGAATTGATGAGATTATTGCTCTCGCCAAGGCAAAAGGGGTGGATGCCATCCATCCCGGCTACGGATTTCTGGCAGAAAACGTGGGGTTTGCAAAGGCCTGCGCAGATGCGGGAATTGAATTCATAGGGCCCACTGCAGAGATGATGGACAGGCTGGGGGATAAGATTAAGTCTAAGATTGTGGCAAATTCGGTAGGCGTTCCCACAATCCCAGGGGTGGAAAAGGCCATCCAGACAGAGGAAGAAGCCGTTCAGATTGCGGAGCATTGTGGATATCCTGTCATGCTGAAAGCGGCGGCTGGCGGCGGGGGCCGTGGAATGAGAATTGTAAATTCCAGGGAAGAACTTCTGCCCCAGTTCAGAAGTGCCAGAAGCGAGGCGGCTAAAGCTTTCGGCATTGATGATATTTTTATCGAGAAATACCTGGAAAAGCCGAAACATATTGAGGTGCAGATTTTAGGAGACAAAGAGGGAAATATTGTACATTTGTTTGAGCGTGACTGCTCTATTCAGAGAAGGCATCAGAAAGTAATCGAATTTACACCGGCTCTTTGTCTCACAGAGGAACAGAGGCAGGCGATTTGCAATGACGCCCTGAAAATAGCAAGAGCCGTGGACTACAGAAGCGCCGGGACGGTGGAATTTTTGGTGGATAAGAAGGGGAATCATTATTTTATCGAGATGAACCCCAGGATTCAGGTGGAGCACACGGTATCTGAGATTGTGACAGGGGTGGATATTGTGCAGGCCCAGATTCTGGTGGCTCAGGGATATACACTGGATTCCCCCAGGATTGCCATTCCTTCACAGGATACAGTCAATGTGAGAGGGTATGCCATCCAGTGCCGGATTACCACAGAAGATCCCATCAATGATTTTATGCCGGACACGGGGGTAATTGAGACTTACCAGATACCTGGCGGACTGGGAATCCGTCTGGACGGAGGAAACGGTTCTCAGGGAGCGGAAATTACGCCGTTCTACGATAGTCTGCTGCTGAAAGTAACTGCATATGGACGTGTTTTTGAGGATGCCCGCTTAAAGGCGATTCGGGCACTGAGGGAGACGGATATTAAAGGGGTGAAGACCAATATTGCCTTCATGCTCAATGTGCTGAATCATCCGGACTTTGCGTCAGGAACCTGTGACACAGGCTTTATTTCTGATAATCCGGAGCTTCTTGATATTGAAAAAGTGGAAGATACAGAGCAGAAGGTTATGGAATTTTTGGGCAATAAATTTGTCAATGAGACAAAAGGAGTGAAGCCCCAGTTCAATGTGCCTGTATTTCCCAAATTTGCTCCGTCAGAGGTGGAGGGCCTTATGGGAACGAAGCAGATGCTGGATGAGATGGGAGCGGAGAAATTCAGCAGCTGGGTACGTGATCAGAAGAAGCTTTTTATCACGGATACCACCATGCGGGATGCCCAGCAGTCTCTCATGGCTACCAGGGTGAGAACTGTGGATATGGAAAAGATCGCTCCGGCAGTTTCCGTATATGGCAATGATTTATTCTCGCTGGAAATGTGGGGCGGTGCCACATTTGATACTTCCTATCGTTTCCTGAAGGAATCACCATGGGAGAGGCTTGATACTCTGCGCAGGAAGATGCCGAATATTCTGTTTCAGATGCTGATTCGTGGTGCAAACGGAGTGGGCTATAAGAATTATCCTGATAATGTGATACGGGAGTTTGTGAAAGAGGCCGCCCGTTCGGGGATTGATGTGTTCCGTATCTTCGATTCTCTGAACTGGATTCAGGGAATGGAAATCGCATTGGATGAGACTCTGAACCAGGGGAAAATCGCGGAGGCGTGTATTTGTTATACAGGAGACATTCTGGATGAATCCAGAGAGAAGTATAATCTGGATTATTATGTGCGGATGGCGAAAGAACTGGAGAGACGGGGCAGCCACATTCTGGGAATCAAGGACATGTCAGGACTGTTAAAACCTATGGCAGCAGCGAAACTGATCAAGACTCTGAAGCAGGAAATCGGCATTCCTATCCATTTACATACACATGATACTTCAGGAAACGGCGTGGCGGCTATTCTTATGGCGGCACAGGCAGGTGTGGATATTGTGGACGCAGCATTTAACTCTATGAGCGGCCTGACCTCTCAGCCTGCGTTGAATTCTGTGGTGGCTGCACTTCAGAACAGTGACAGGGATACAGGACTTGATCCGGATAAACTGCAGAAGATTGCGGAATACTGGAGAGATGTACGGCCTGTATATGGAGGCTTTGAGTCAGAGCTTGTGACTTCCACTGCGGAGATTTATAAGTATGAGATTCCCGGCGGGCAGTATTCTAACCTGAAACCTCAGGTGGAGAGCTTCGGGCTGGGGTATAAATTCGATGAAGTAAAAGATATGTATAAAACAGTCAACGCCATGCTGGGGGATATTGTGAAGGTAACGCCCACTTCGAAAGTGGTGGGGGATATGGCCATCTTCATGGTTCAAAATGAACTGACACCGGAAAATATTTACGAGAAAGCTGCCGGAATTGATTTCCCGGATTCCGTGGTGTCTTATTTTGAAGGTATGATGGGCCAGCCGGAAGGCGGTTTTCCGGAAAAGCTCCAGAAACTGGTGCTAAAAGACAAACCGGCAATTACCCAGAGGCCGGGTGAGCTTCTGCCGCCTGAGGACTTCGACGCTATCCGGAAATATCTCCAGGACAGTCTGGCACTGGAGGGGACATTGAGAGAGGTTATCAGCTATGCCCTCTATCCGAAAGTATATGAAGATTTTGTAAAAAGCATCCGAAAGGACGGTAATTTCCGCCACATGGGCTCTGATATTTTCTTCCACGGACTGAGTGAAGGGGAGACCTGTGAGGTGAAATTTGAAGAAGGCCACATTATGATGGTGAAACTGCAGGAAGTAAAGGCAGTTGACAGCGAGGGGAACAGGGAGGCCATCTTCGAAGTCAATGGAAACCGGCGCATTATAAAGATCAAAGACACCAGTATAACGGTCAATGCCCACAATGCGGTTCTCTACGCAGACGCGGATGACCCAATGGAAATTGGAGCAAATATACCGGGAAATATTATTAAAATTCTGGTGAAAGAGGGAGAAACCATCGCTGAAAATCAACCTATTGCGGTGATTGAGGCAATGAAAATGGAGACCAATATTCTGGCATTGTCAGCCGGCGTGGTGGAGAGAATCTATGTGTCAGAAGGCCAGCAGGTGAAAGCAGGAGAAATGATTGCAAAGCTGAAATAGAAAAGACGGGCAGGAGGTAAAAAAGCCTCCTGTCCGTCTTTTGGCTGCTTTATCTGATTTTCACATGAACTTCCCTCAGCTGCATCTCGGATACCTCACTGGGGGCACCAAACATGAGATCCTGCGCGTTGCCGTTCATGGGGAAGGGGATCACCTCCCGGATATTTTCCTCATTGCGAAGCAGCATGACAATACGGTCGATTCCCGGTGCCATTCCCGCATGGGGCGGTGCGCCGAACTGGAATGCTTCATACAGTGCGCCGAATTTCTCCCGGAGGTCGTCTTCGGTATAGCCGGCGATATCGAATGCCTTCACCATGATTTCCAGGTCGTGGTTCCGCACAGCCCCAGAGGATAATTCGATCCCGTTGCACACGATATCGTATTGATAGGCCAGAATTTCCTCCGGCTTCTTCTCCTGTAAAGCCTGCAGTCCGCCCTGGGGCATGGAGAATGGGTTATGGGTGAAGATGTATTTCTTTTCATCCTTATCGTATTCGTACATTGGAAAATCATTGATGTAGCAGAAACGATAAGCATTTTTCTCACAGATATCCAGGCGGGTTCCCAGCTCACTGCGGAGCTGTCCGGCATATAGAGCGGCACGTTCTTCCTTGTCAGCGATAAAGAAAATGGTGTCTCCGGCCTCCAGCCCTGCGATCTCAGCAATTTCTTTTTTATTTTCATCCGGGATAAATTTGTCAATGGGGCCCTTGTAGCTTAAATCCTCCAGAACCTCCAGATAACCCAGGCCGCCCATTCCGATGGAGGTGGCGAATTTCAGAAGCTTCTGGTGGAATCCCTTGGACATATCCGCGTGTACTTTGATGGCCCGGACGGTTTTGCCGTGGAAGGGCTTGAAGGTGCATTTTTGGAAAAAGTCTGTCACATCCACAATGCGCAGAGGATTTCTCAAATCGGGCTTGTCTGTTCCAAATTCCAGCATAGCCTGTTTATAGCTGTATACAGGATAGGGGGCTGGGGTAACCTTATAACCTTCTGGCGCGAATTTCTGGAATGTTGAGGTGAGGACTTCTTCCCCCACATGGAAAACGTCTTCCTGGGTGGCAAAGCTCATCTCAAAATCCAGTTGGTAAAATTCTCCGGGAGAGCGGTCAGCGCGGGCGTCCTCGTCACGGAAGCAAGGAGCGATTTGGAAGTATTTATCAAATCCGCTTACCATGAGAAGCTGCTTATACTGCTGCGGCGCCTGGGGAAGAGCGTAGAATTTCCCTTTGAACTTCCGGGATGGGACGATATAATCTCTGGCGCCTTCCGGAGAGGAGGCACATAAAATCGGTGTCTGGATTTCCAGAAACCCCATGCCGGTCATCTTTTCCCGGATGAAACTAATGATGCGGGAGCGGTACAGCATATTATCCCGCACTTTTTTATTTCGCAGGTCCAGATAACGGTATTTCAGGCGGACATCTTCCCGGGTTTCTTTGGAGGTCATAACCTCGAAGGGAAGCTGTCTGGACACTTTCCCCAGGACCTGGATAGTGTGGGCTTCCAGCTCAATGGTTCCGGTGGGAATCTTGGGGTTATAGGTTTCCTCATCCCGGTGCTGGATGGGGCCTTCTACACAGAGACACATTTCACGGCTGATGCCAGCCAGGAGTCCGGCATCCCGGATGACTACCTGCAGCACACCGTACATATCCCGCAGGTCCAGGAAAGATACGCCGCCGTGGTCACGAATGTTCTCCACCCATCCGGCGGCTTTCAGGGTTTTGCCCACATGGTCTTCTGAAATATGATCCATGGTACAGGTTCGGTAAATATTTTCAGTGTTCATAGGTTCCTCCTAAAAATTCTGTTTTACTGCTTTGCTCGGACAGAAAATATAGTCTGATTGTTGTAACTGTGAAAATACGGAGTTACAGAACAGTTATACTCAAGAGCATACGTATTTGCCAAATGACTTGCTATTTTGCTTGAAACAGTGAAGGCCTGCTGGCAAATCATTTGGCTCACGGGTATACGTCTAATTGCTTTATTATATCTTGCGGAAATTCTGCTGTCAATGCCTTAAAATACTATTAAATTGCAGGGCGGCAAAAGCCACGCTTTTTTGTGGAAACTCGTTGTAATTTCTAAAAATGTATGGTATGATAAAAGCCTTAGTACTACAGCGAACCTGCTAAAAAGAATTTTAAGAATGAGAGATGGATGGTGATATTATGGCACTTGACACCAGCAGTGTGATGTTGGCATTGAATGGTTTATTTGGGAATAGTAATACTTCTTCTTATGGAAATAATATATTGACAGGCGGACTGTCTTCTGGCGGCAGTTTCCAGAATGTGCTGCTGGCGGCCATGCTGAATGGAAAAACAGCATCGGGAGAGTGCCCCTATTGCGCGGCTCTCTATGGAGGCAGCAGCGGGTCCGGGTCTTCGATTAAGACAACAGGAACTGCTCATGCCACAGGGCAGGAGCTGAATGAATACTTTGAGGAAGCGGAAGAAAAATATGGAGTTTCGGCGGATCTGCTCAGGGCTGTTGCGAAGGTGGAGTCTGATTTTAATATCAATGCGGAAGGTGTGTCTGGGGCAAAGGGTCTCATGCAGCTCATGCCTGCCATGGCGGAGAGCCTGGATATTGAAAATATTTACGATGCCCGGGAGAATATCATGGGCGCGGCCCGTTCTCTGGCGAGAAAGTTAGAATTTAACGGCGGGAATGTGGAACAGGCGGTGCGCTCTTACCATGCGGCAAATGTGGCGGCAGCCAGTTATAAGGGAAAAGATGTGGAGCTGAGCCTGGACGACTATGTGAAGCAGGTGCTTAAATACGCAAAAGAAGATCTGGAAGCAGAGGTGTCAGTCAGCCAGAAGAGCAAAGCGGCTGAGTCTGCGGCATCATCCACAGACAGCGAAGGGATATTTTCTGCCAAAGATGTGAAATACCTGGCGGAGATGTCAAAACTTCAGATGCAGATGCAGACGCTGTCCGCGTTTAACACCACAATGAATACAGGCAGCTCCGGCGGATTGATTTAATACGTGTTTTGGGGTGAACAGATATGTATGAAGAACAGAACAGAGATACAGAAGCACTGCTGAGAGAACAGCTGAAAGTGATGAAGAAACAGCTGCGGATGTCTAGAATCGTATCGGGAATCATTGGGATCGCAGTGGTGGTTATGATTGCGGCCATGGTGATTGTACTGCCCCCGGCAGTCCAGTCATTGAGCAGTGCCAACCGGCTGATGAAAGAGCTGGAGGACACGAATTTGGCGGATATGATTAAAAATATTGATGAATTGGCTAAGACCAGCCAGGAAGATATGAGCCAGACAATGGATAAGCTGAATCAGCTGGACCTGGAGAGTCTGAATGCGGCTATTCAGAATTTGGAAAATACAACCCGGCCTCTGGCGGATTTGTTTGGAAGAGGCGGTTGAACGGCACTATCATAAAGAGTACGAAAAAAGACGAGCGAAAAGCGGCTGCTTTTTGCACGTCTTTTTTAAAAGAGTTTTAGGAGGGTAAAAAATGAAGCTGGGATTTATTGGCTGCGGAAATATGGCATCCGCGATGATTAAAGGAATTTTGGATAAGAAGCTGCTGGACAGAGAGCATCTGATTGTCTCTGATTTGTCGGAGGAAAGCTGCCGGCGGGCGAGGGAGTCTTTCGGCATTGAGGCAGTGCAGGATAATCTGCGGGTAGTGGAGGAGTGCAGATGTATTGTGCTGGCTGTGAAGCCGCAGTATTATCAGCAGGTGATCCGGCAGATACGGGATCAGGTGACAGGCAGCCATCTGATTGTAACCATAGCACCGGGGAAAACCATCCATTGGCTGGAGGAATGCTTTGTGAAAGATGTGAAGCTGGTCCGCACCATGCCAAACACGCCTGCCCAGGCAGGGGCGGGGATGACCGGCATCTGCGCCAATGAGAATGTGACAGAGGAAGAACTGCGCATGGTCAGCAGGATTTTTGAAAGCTTTGGCAAAGCAGAGGTGGTTCCGGAGTCCATGATGGATGCAGTGGTGTCGGTCAGCGGCAGTTCCCCGGCATTTGTGTTTATGTTCATTGAAGCCCTGGCAGATGCGGCGGTGGCGGACGGAATGCCCAGAAAGATGGCTTATGAATTTGCGGCCCAGGCTGTTTACGGCAGTGCGAAGTTGATGCTGGAGACAGGAATGCATCCAGGTGAATTAAAAGATATGGTATGTTCGCCCGGGGGCACCACCATTGCGGCTGTCCAGGTGCTGGAAGAAAAGGGATTGCGCAGCAGTATTATAGAGGCGTCCCGGGCATGCGCGGCAAAATCCCGTCAGATGTGAGAAAGTCCCTGACTCAGGGTGCTGTTGTGATAGCGGGAGGAGAAAGTTACATCTTCCCCAAACCAGTCAGGCGGGGTGAATTCCTGGGCTGAGGCCTCATGGGGAAATTCCACTTCCGCCAGTAATAGTCCTTCGTATCTGCCATGGAACACATCCAATTCGATGGTTAGATTCTGCGGTAGAGGAAGCTGATAACGGGTCTTCTGGATGAGGATTCCGTCTGCTTTTTCCCGCAGATGGCAGTAGGATTCTTCGGTTAGAGGAAGATTGTATTCCTCGCGGACCATCAGGCCTTTGGACTTGTAGGTCAGGTAATAGGAGCTGTCCTGTCTGCGGATGCGGACAACTGGTTCTGTGCATAGATAGGCCTGCTCGATTTCCAGATGGGGAAAGGTGTTCAGATTCTGGGGCAGGGATTCTTTTTTTATCAGATATTTTCTTTCGATTTCCATGTGTGGTCTCCTTTTTTGTAAAAATGGTTTACTGGCTGGTTGTCTGGTTTGATTATAGCGCGGGTGGCTTTGGCTGGCAAATGGTTTCTGCCATAGTTTCTTAGAGTGAGTCTGAAGATAGGGGAGGCGGTTATGTCTTTGAATCGTACAAAGAAACTTCCTATAGGTATTGAAAATTTTGAAAAGCTTCGCAGAGAGGATTTTTATTATATCGATAAAACAGGTTTTCTATTATGGAGAAAACCTGTTTTTTTGCCGTAAAAAAGCTTCGTCTCCCAAAAACTCTCCGGGAAATTCTATTGGGGCGGATAGAAATCATCCAGCAGACGTATGGAAAGGAAACAAAGCGGGCACGATAGTTTCTAAAGCCATTGTAACATAAAATATGGGATGTTATAAGGGGGATGAAAAACGGAATATGAGGAGGTCACAGTTATGACTGGTGAGACGCTGGCATTGAATCCAACCAGATTGGTGATAGCGGCAATCGCAGGTCTTTTAGTATTACTTTTATTGATTATCAAGTTCAAAGTGCAGGCCATGGTTTCTATTCTGTTGGGTGCGATTGTGATAGGTCTTGGGGCTGGGATGCCTTATGATGATATTGTAACAGCGGTGAATGACGGGATTGGCAATACATTAAAGGGAATTGCCCTGCTGGTGGGGCTTGGGTCTATGTTTGGCGCTATCCTGGAGGTATCAGGCGGGGCTCAGACTTTGGCAGTCAGTATGGTGAAGTGGTTCGGCGATAAGAAAGCGGCCTGGGCGCTGGGGATTACAGGCTTGGTCATTGCCATGCCGGTGTTTTTTGACGCAGGGCTGATTATTCTGATTCCCCTGGCATTTTCATTGGCAAAGAGAACGAATCGCTCATCCCTGTTTTATGCGGTTCCCCTTCTGGCGGGGCTGGCAGTGGGACACGCATTTATCCCGCCCACACCGGGGCCGGTTCTGGTGGCGACTATGTTAGATGTAGAGCTGGGATGGGTAATTCTGGTAGGTATTTTCTGCGGCACTCTTTCTATGATTGTGGCAGGGCCTGTGTGGGGCTCTGTGTGCGGGAATAAATATATGATTCCGGTTCCGGAGCATGTGGCCCAGCAGGAGGATTTTGATGAGTCAAAGCTTCCGAACTTCTGGACGATTGTGGGGATCATTCTGATTCCTCTGGTTTTGATTATTCTGGATTCTGCGGCGGGAGTTGTTCCGGCACTGAGCGCTGCCGCACCGATTTTTGGTTTTTTTGGAGAGCCGTTTGTGGCACTTTTGATCGCTGTAATCGCTGCTATGCTGATTCTGGGATTGAAACACGGATATAGCATGGAGGAGCTGGAAAAGATCATGACGAAATCCCTGGAGCCCACAGGACTGATTCTTCTGGTGACGGCCTGCGGCGGTGTGCTCCGTTATATGCTGCAGTATTCCGGTCTTGGGGATTTGATTGGAAATGCGGTGTCTTCTGCCAGGCTTCCCATTGTGGTGGTAGCGTTTATTGTGGCCGCTCTGGTCAGAATTTGTGTAGGTTCGTCAACGGTTGCTATGACCATGGCGGCGGGGATCATCGCTGCTATGCCGGGTATTGCCCAATTATCTCCGCTGTATCTGGCCTGTACTACGGCGGCAGTAGCAGGGGGTGCGACAGTATGTTCCCATTTTAATGACTCTGGTTTCTGGCTGGTAAAGTCTCTGGTGGGAATGGATGAGAAGACTATGCTGAAGACCTGGACCATTATGGAGACGCTGGTAGGCGGCACCGGATTTGCAGTGGCGTTAGTTATTTCGTTTTTCGCTTAGGAAAAACAGAAAGGAGCAGATACATTATGGAATTGAGGAGTCAGAAAATGCGCGCAATAGCCCCGGAGCTGGACCCGCTGCGCATAGGAACAGGGTGGAAAATGGAAGATTTGTCAAAGCCGCAGGTAATCATTGAAAGTACTTATGGAGACAGTCATCCGGGAAGCGGGCATCTGAACGTTCTGGTGGAGGAAGTCCGCAATGGGGTTATGGAGGCGGGGGGATATGGCGCACGCTATCACTGTACAGATATCTGTGACGGGGAAAGCCAGGGAACGGACGGAATCAATTACAGCCTGGCCAGCCGTGAGATGATTGCCAATATGATTGAGATCCATGCCAATGCCACGCCATTTGACGCGGGTGTGTATCTGGCCAGCTGTGACAAAGGAATGCCGGGGAATCTCATGGGACTGGCAAGGGTGGATATTCCTTCTGTGGTAGTGCCGGGCGGTACCATGAATGCCGGGCCTGAGATGCTGACTTTGGAACAGCTGGGGATGTACAGTGCCAGGTATCAACGGGGGGAGATTGATGAGGAGAAGCTGAACTGGGCAAAATGCAACGCCTGTCCAAGTTGTGGGGCGTGTTCCTTTATCGGTACAGCTTCTACTATGCAGATTATGGCGGAAGCTCTCGGTCTTGCCCTTCCCGGGAGTGCGCTGATGCCTGCGGAGAGTCCGGATCTTCTGGCATTTGCCAGGGAAGCTGGCAGACAGGCGGTGAAGCTGGCATCTATGCCGGATATGTGTCCCAGTGATATTGTCACTATGGAGAGCTTTGAAAACGCAATCCTGGTGCACGCTGCTGTCTCGGGAAGTACCAACTGTCTCCTTCATATCCCAGCCATTGCCCATGAATTTCGTATAGAAATCACAGGAGATACCTTTGACAGACTGCACAGGAATGCGCCCTATCTTCTGGATGTCCGCCCGTCTGGACGCTGGCCGGCGGAATGCTTCTATTATGCCGGCGGAGTTCCGGCTATCATGGAGGAGATTAGGGAGTCGCTCCATCTTGATGTGATGACGGTGACAGGAAAGACACTGGGAGAGAATCTGGATGATCTGAGGGAAAATGGATTTTACGAGAGATGTGAAAAATGGCTGGAGGAATTCAATGAGCGTTACCAGGTTTCGCTCACAAGAGAAGACATTATCCGGCCCCGTGAGCATGCCATGGGCACAGATGGGAGTATCGCCGTATTAAAGGGAAATCTGGCGCCTGAGGGGGCGGTGATCAAGCATACGGCCTGCCCGAAAGAGATGTTCAAGGCGGTCTTGAGAGCCAGGACATTTGACAGTGAAGAAGAATGTCTGGACGCTGTCATAAAGCACAGGGTTCAGAAAGGGGAAGCAGTATTCATCCGCTATGAGGGACCGAAAGGCAGCGGAATGCCGGAGATGTTCTATACCTCTGAGGCAATCAGCAGTGACAAAGAGCTGGGAAAAAGTATTGCCTTGATTACGGATGGACGTTTTTCCGGGGCATCCACAGGCCCGGTAATCGGTCACTGCAGCCCGGAAGCGGAAGAGGGCGGGCCCATTGCTCTCGTGGAAGACGGAGATTTGATTGAGATAGATGTAAAAGCCCGGAAGCTGAACATTATCGGCATCAGGGGAGAACAAAAAACCCCTGAAGAAGTGGAGGCACTCCTTACAGAACGCCGCATGAGATGGAAGCCCCGTGAGCCAAAATATAAGAGCGGGGTGCTGCGTCTGTTCAGTGAGCATGCCGCAAGTCCTATGAAAGGGGCTTATCTGGAGTATTAGGAGGTTGGCCAAGTTGGAACATGCAAATCCGTTATTGAAAGAGAACAGGAATTCTCATAAATTTATCACAATCGGGGAAATCATGCTCCGGCTGACACCCCCCAATTATGAGAAAATCAGAATGGCCGCAAGCTTTGACGCCAGTTATGGGGGCAGTGAGGCGAATATAGCCCTGGCTCTTGCCAATCTGGGGATAGACAGTACTTTTTTTACGGTGGTGCCCAATAACAGTCTGGGGAAAAGCGCTGTCAGGATGCTTCGAAGCAATGATGTGCACTGTACGCCTGTTATCTTGAGTACGCCAGAGCAGACTCCCACACATCGTCTGGGGACGTATTATCTGGAAACTGGTTACGGGATACGTCCCAGCAAGGTGATCTATGACCGCAGCAACAGCGCCATTGCGGAATATAACTTTGGTTCTTACGATTTTGATGAGCTGCTGGAGGGATTTACCTGGCTTCATCTCAGCGGTATCACCCCGGCTCTTGGAGCAAACTGCAGGGAAATGGTCCTGCGCTGTCTGGAGACCGCCAGGGAAAAGAAAATTATCACCAGTTTTGACGGGAATTTCCGGAGCACCCTTTGGACATGGGAGGAGGCGAGATACTTCTGTACCAAATGCCTGCCCTATGTGGATGTACTATTTGGCGTTGAGCCATATCATCTTTGGAAGGATGACCATGACCACAGCAAAGGTGACGTGAAAGACGAGCTGCCACTGCAGCCGGACTATGAGCAGCAGGATGAGAACTTTCGGGTGTTTGTGAGCAGGTATCCCAATCTGAAATGCATTGCACGGCATGTGAGATATGCCCACAGCGGCAGTGAGAACAGCTTGAAAGCGTATATGTGGTATGAGGGCCATACCTTTGAGAGCAGACTGTTTACCTTTAATATCCTTGACCGTGTAGGGGGAGGGGACGCATTCGCCAGCGGGCTGATTTATGCAATGATGAATCATTACAAGCCTGTGGATATGGTGAATTTTGCCGTGGCAAGCAGTGCTCTGAAACATACGATTCACGGGGATGCGAATATCACAGATGATGCTGCGGCAATTAGAAATCTGATGAATATGAATTATGATATTAAGAGGTAGCTGAGGGCCTTGGGCCAAAGATGTGGAAACAGCAGTTGTATAATTTTGGCTCCGGAAGATTTAGGTTAGGAGGAACTATGGAAAAAATAACAGAAAGATTTTACGGTTATGGAGTGGTGCCGGTAGTTGTACTGGAGGAGGCTAAAGATGCGGTTCCTCTTGCAGAGGCGCTGATAGAGGGCGGGCTCCCCTGTGCTGAGGTGACTTTCCGTACAGAAGCGGCAGAGGAGTCTATCCGGCTGATGAGAAGGGAGTATCCGGATATGGTGGTAGGGGCAGGAACAGTGCTGACAGTGGAACAGGCAGAGCGGGCTGTGGCGGCAGGTGCGGAATTCATCGTAAGTCCAGGATTTATACCGGAACTGGTGGATGATTGTCTGGAGAAAAATATTCCGGTATTTCCTGGATGCATCACTCCTACTGAGGCGGCTCAGGCGTTTATGCGCGGCATCAATGTGGTCAAATTCTTTCCGGCGGAGCAGGCGGGAGGTACGGCTATGATCAAAGCATTGGCGGCACCTTATACGAAGATGAAATTTATGCCCACAGGCGGAATCAATACAAAGAATCTCAAGGAATATCTCAGTTGTGACCAGGTTGTCTGCTGTGGAGGAAGCTGGATGGTGAAAGGAGATTCGATTAAGAAAGGTAAATTTGACAAGATCCGTCAGCTGACCAAAGAGGCGGTGGAATTGGCGGCATCTATCCGCAAGAAATAATAAAAAATTGTGAAGATGAGGGCAGGGAAGAAAAATCATGGAATTAAATTTGAGGCCGGAAAAGGAATGCAGATATGACGCCGTCTCACTGGGTGAGGTTATGCTGCGGCTGGACCCAGGGGAAGGACGGATTCGGACAGCAAGGAGCTTTCGTGCGTGGGAAGGCGGCGGGGAATATAATGTTGTCCGGGGGCTTCGCAGATGTTTTGGCATGAGGACAGGTGTGATTACCGCCTTTGCGAAGAATGAGGTGGGACTTTTGATGGAGGATTTGATTCTCCAGGGCGGTGTGGACACGTCTCTGATCAAATGGATGAAGACGGATGGAATCGGCAGAGTATGCCGGAACGGACTGAATTTTACGGAGAGGGGCTTTGGCATCCGCGGGGCAGTGGGGTGTTCAGACCGTGCAAATACGGCAATCTCCAAAGCGGATCCCCAGGATTTTGACTTTGAATATATTTTCGGGGAGTTAGGAGTGCGCTGGCTGCATACAGGGGGAATCTATGCGGCGCTGTCTGAACAGGCAGGAGCCACGGCCCTTGAGGCCATTCAGACAGCGAAGAAATACGGCACAGTGGTTTCTTATGATCTGAATTACAGACCATCTATGTGGAGCGGCATGGGAGGACTGGAAAAAGCCCGGGAAGTGAATGGAGAAATCGCCAGATATGTGGATGTGATGATCGGGAATGAAGAAGACTTTACGGCATGTCTTGGCTTTGAAATTGAGGGGAATGACGAGAATTTGAAAGAGCTGAATCTGGACGGGTACAAGAAAATGATCAATCATGCGGCGGAGGTATATCCCAATTTTAAAGCTGCGGCCACAACACTGCGTCAGGTAAAGACTGCCACAGTAAATGACTGGAGCGCCATCTGCTGGGCCAATGGACAGATTTACAAGGCTCAGGACTACAAAGGACTGGAGATCATGGACCGGGTGGGCGGAGGCGATTCCTTTGCATCTGGATTGATCTATGGCCTGATGACTACAGGCGACGCTGAGACAGCAGTTAATTATGGAGCCGCCCATGGCGCGCTGGCCATGACTACACCGGGAGATACCACTATGGCCAGCAGGAAAGAAGTGGAGGCAGTGATGGCTGGCGCCGGGGCCAGAGTGCAGAGGTAGAAGGCGGGGCTGTCATACGACAGCCTCGATTAAGAGCTTGTCTCCTAATATCACTTCCTTTACTCCTACAGTCTTTTTCTTATTGAAGTTAAAGCTGAGCATGTATCCTTTTTTCCGGTTCTACATAACTGCTGCCAACACCATTGATAATTGGTTTCAGAAACAGCAGGAAATACCGTCTGCCTGCGTCTTCTAAAAAAGTCTCGTCAGCATCTCCATAAAGATAATCAAAAGTTTCTACAAATTTTTCCAGAATTCTTCTGACATTCAGCTGTCCGCCGGTGATAAACTGGTTCCTGTCCATTACCCCTGCATCATAAAGTTTGTTTGTGGAGAACTCTTCTGAGATAAGGAACTGTATATAAATAACCCATGCCATCTGCTTGTCTTTTTCTCTGACAGCGCCCGCCCAAAATCAGTTACATAGCCCGCTATGCGCCTGATTTTGGGCGGACACTCTCAAAGAAAAATCCGGCGCACCTGTCACAGGTTATTTACATACAGTTCCTAAACAAATTGTACAGTACTGATTCGAAGACCCGGTTGGAGATGACTGCGGTTCCATTATCATTTTTTATAAAACCAAACATCTGGGCAGCATCAATGTATGGATTCTGCGGGACATATGGAATGGGTCTGCCTGTGAAAAGCAGCTGGTACAGTACAAAGCGGAGCTGGGGATAATCGGTCAGCTTTCCGGTAAGTGACTGGAATAAGGTGTTGTTTTCAGCCACCAGTAATTTTTCGGCTTCGATAAGTCCATCTTTTGTCCAGGCGTGTGCTCTATCGGGGAAGCCTTTTGTCCCGGGAATTTCTTCGTCAAGATATCTGCATAAGCTGGATACGAGATATGGATAACCGGAAGTGAGGCTGTAAATCCCCTGGGCCATTTTGGGGATATCCATTTCCGTGTGATAGTCAGCCTCATAATCTGCCAGCATTCCAGCAATTTCCTCAGGGGAAAAGCTCATATCTACACGAAATCTGGCGGCGATGTTCCATGGGCTGTTAGCTTTGTGCTGTTCATCTGGCCGGAGCTTTCTCTGAATATTGCGTATGTCATAAACACTTGCAAGAATCACAGACTGGAAAGCGGGTGTGATGTCCCTGTCCAGATAAGCGGCTCTGAGCTGTGCCAGGAAGTCAAGGAAAACCTGGTTGTCCGCTGCGGTATCAACCTCGTCTATGATCAGAACCACTGGCCTTGGGGAATGATCACACCAGCCGCGGAAACAGTCAAAGATATCTGCCAGCCTGGCGCGGTATGGATTCCGGGACGATAGCTGAAGCAGAAGGTGTCTGGTGTCATCCGGGATATCATCCAAGAACTGGACTCGTCTTGTAAGTTCTCTTGCCATTCCATGTACAAACGCAGATTCACTTTCTAAATCAGATGTACTCATTTGTTGGAAATCGAGACTTGCCACAGTGTAGTCATTCCGCAGGTATTTAGACAGGGCCCGAAGGGTTGTGGTTTTGCCATATTGACGGGCTTTGTTTATGGTAAAATAGTATTCATTATCTATCATTCTTTTGATTTCTTTTAGTTTTGGGGCAAGATTAACCATGTAGTGGATATCTGGCCGGCAGGCACCGATTACATTGAAAGCTTTTGATGTTTTATGCGTCATATTATCCCTCTTTTCTGCACTGTTGCTGGGAAAAATTATAGAATCAGCTTTTTCTTTTGATTTTAGCGTAATTGCGTCAGAATATCAATTGTCTTTTTCATAGGGATTATTTGATTATGTCTGTTTTGCGGGGGGAAATGATGGTATAATATATAAATAACTGTATGCAAATAAGGAGCTGTAGAAAAATAAGTGATACAGATTGCGCAGGATATTTCTTCGAGTGTGCAGGCCAAAAAACACAGGCGATGCGGGCATCGTCGAGGCTTTTTGACCTGTGCAATCGGAGAAATAGACAAGTCAAGATGTGTCAGTTATTTTCCTACAGTTCCTAACCTGTGCAGAAAAAATAGGACAGGGGATGATCATAGATGGGCAGGAGAAGGAGATTTAATATAACAGGGCTTTGTATCCCGGGAGAGCATTACATGGTGGATATCAGTCCTAAAATTGATCAGATTATCAGCCAGTACATCGAAAACAGGGAATATTTTACGGTAAACAGGGCAAGGCAGTATGGGAAGACCACACTTCTTGAGCTTTTGTACCAGCGTCTGAAAGGGGAATATATTGTAATCGATATAAGCTTTGAGGGAAAAGAGGACTATTTCAAAACGCTGAATACTTTAGCGGAGGGGCTTGTTTTTGAATTTCAAAAAGTCCTGAAAAGGGCGGGCTATCCAGCCCTGGCACAGATTTTTCAGCAGCCGGTGAAAGAAAGCCTTCCGATACAGGATTTGGGAGAACGGATCACCATTCTTTGTGAACGGTCTGAAAAGAAAGTTATCCTGATGGCGGATGAAGTAGATAAGGCAGCGGATAATCAGGTGTTCCTAACATTTCTTGGATTGCTCAGAGACAAATTTATGATGTACAGGAAAGGGCGGGAGGCGTCTTTTGACAGTGTGATTCTGGCGGGAGTTCATGATATCAAAAATTTAAAAATCAAAATACGCCCGGAGGCGGAAACAAGTTATAATAGTCCGTGGAATATTTCAGCAGATTTTTCCATGGATTTGAGTTTTTCGCCGAGAGAAATAGGGACTATGCTTTGGCAGTATGAAAATGATTGCCATACAGGAATGGAGATTCCCCTGATATCAGAATTATTGTATATGTATACGGAGGGCTATCCGTTTTTGGTCAGCGGTCTGTGTAAGCTGATGGATGAAAATCTGCTGCCCTGGACAGAAGAAGGGGTTCGGTCTGCCGTAAAGAGTCTGCTTAGCCGGACAAATACACTGTTTGACGATATTATCAAAAATCTGGAACGGCACAAAGGTTTCCGGGACATGGTGGAAGTGATCCTTCTGCAGGGGGCAGATGTATCTTACATTGGGTCAAATCCTGATATTGCCAGGGGTGAGATGTATGGTATCATAAAAAATGAAAGTGGGTATGTAAAGATATCCAATCAAATATTTGAGTCCTATATTTATGAATATTTAGTTTCTATCCATGTGCCTATGGCAGAAGACACTCTGTTTTCAGGGGAGTCCATCAATGTTGAGTACAAGGTGGAGGTACCCAGCAAAAGTGAAAAGTATATGAAAACGGTTGTTGCCTATGCAAATGGCCGTGGCGGACGTATTGTCTTTGGCATTGATGACACATCACTGGAAGTGGTGGGTATGAATCCGGATACCATTTTCCAGACAATGGATGCAATCACAAATGCTGTCTCAGATAGTTGTGAGCCAAAGATTTATCCGGATGTTGCTTTGCAGGCCATTGACGATAAAACAGTGATCGTAATGGAAATTCATCCGGGGCCCATGCGTCCATATTATATCAAGAAGCAGGGCTTGGTGGATGGCACTTATGTCAGGGTTTCCGGCACTTCACGCCATGCGGAAGGATACATGCTGAAAGAATTGATTCTGGAAGGACAGAACCGTTATTTTGACAGTGAACCCTGCCAGGGATTAAAGGTCACAGATGAGGATATAGAAAAACTGTGCCAGGAACTGAAAGAAGCGGCTTTGAAAAACACCTGGAATGACAGCGAAAAGGCGGTAATTCGGGATGTGACAAAGAATGTACTTCTGACATGGGGAGTTTTGAGAGAAGAAAACGGAGAGATTCTCCCCACCAATGCTTATGCGCTTCTTACCGGTCAGATGCGCATGCAGCCGGTTATTCAGTGCGCAGTTTTTAAAGGTGTTCACAGGGCATATTTTGTGGATCGCCGTGAATACGATGGGCCGATTCAGAATCAGGTTGACGCGGCATTCCAATATGTATTGGAAAAAATTAATATGGGAATGCAGATTAAAGGAATTTATAGGCAGGATGTCTATGAGCTGCCAGTAGACAGTGTGCGTGAATTAATTGCAAATGCGGCGGCGCACCGCAGCTATCTGGAGCCGGGAAACATTCAGGTGGCAATTTTGGATGACCGGTTGGAAATAACTTCTCCCGGAATGCTATTAAATACCGTATCCCTGAAAAAGATGGCAGAAGGGTATTCAAAGCTGCGTAATCCTGCCATAGCCAGTGCATTTGCATATATGAAAATTATTGAAAAATGGGGTACTGGCATACCCAAAGTTCTTCGTGAATGTAAAGAATATGGTCTGCCAGAGCCGGAATTGATTGACTTTGACGGAGATTTTCGAGTAAATATGTATCGAAAGACTCAGATATCAGAGATTCAGGAAACTACCCAAACTACTACCCAAACTACCCAAACTACCCAAACTACCCAAACTACCCAAACTACTACCCAAACAGCATTAAAAACGCCCTCATTAGAGCTTACAGACAATGACAGAGCAATATTGAAAGTTATTCAATACAACCCAAAACTTACACAGAGAGAGATTGCATTAGAACTGAACTGGTCCGTAGACAGAGTGAAATACTATTTGAATAAAATGAAAAAGCAAGCCGTCATTAAACGGGTGGGCAGCAGTCATAATGGACACTGGGAGATGTTGGTTGAGACGGAGAAAGGACCTAAATGAAAGGAGACAGAGCACTCCGGCCAGAATGGTTCGGAGCAGCAGGTGCCCCGCAGGATGATATATACTCAAGAGCATACGTATTTGCCAAATGATTTGCTGTTTTGCTTGAAACAGTGAAGACTTGCTGGCAAATCATTTGGCTCGCGGGTATAACTGCATTGCAGTGCGAATATCCTGCGGGATATATTCATTTCTAAACATCAATCGTATCGAATTGGTTCATGATAGAGCCGGTTCTTTTGTGTCAGCCATCTGCATCTCCACCACATAAGCAGCCCCGTTGCTTCCGCCTACATAAATATCCTAAGTACTGCGGAGATATCCATCCGCTTCCGCGTCAGTAAGCCCATACTGACGCATAATGGTCAGTTTAATATCAGCATCATTATACTGTATATTGCGAAGGGTTTCTACAGTTCCCAAAATGCGTCCTTCCCTTAATCCTTCTCTCAGCCCCGCTTCTCTTACTTCTTCCATCTTTGGCCCCATAGCTTCTATTATCTTTGGCTTCATAGTTTCTATTATCTTTGGCTCCATGATTTCCATCAAAGCTTCAAACATATACTCATCTCCAATCAATTTCTGAATAACATTCCGATTAGCTCCAATGCTTACATTTAAAACAGAATCCGCCAGCTCAATGTCAAATTTTTCCGTCATCCGGCGGGCACTTTCTAATAGAGTCAGCAGGTCTTCTTGATCCAAATTGCGGGACAGCCCCCGCAGCCAGGAGTGGGCCCTTTGCCCCAGTTCTTTGGTAACGATAATCTGAGTGGGAAACCAGGCGGCAGGTCCCTGAATATAATAAATACCATTATGACAGGAGAATATCCGGTTTCCCTGTTTTTCTAAGTGCTTAAAAAGCTTTTTCGGTTTTGCCTCCCGAAAAAGAGAAACAGTGATATCATCTGCTTTTACAGTGTCAACTGTTTGCCCATAAGCTTTATAAAGGGCGGCATAGGCTTCAGATTTATACAAAACATCCACATTAAAATGATCTTCAGGAGATTTGAATTCCAAAATATTATGCCCGCGGAAAAATTGCCCGATATCATTGGAAATATGGAGGGCAGTCTGCTTTTTGATAATCAGCAAGTCAATTTCCAAAGGTTTTGAATTCAGATTATATTCCTTTTGGAAAATCAGGTTATCTCTGAACTCCTTCAATTCCAGGTTCATAGCCGCCGCAAATCCTGGATGCCACTGTATCTTTGTACCGTTTATGAAGATCGCTCCTTTGTAAAAAATAGATGCATTACCTTTTGCGTTTGGGAAAATTAGGAACCCCCCAAATATATGGTACCAATTGGTTTATGGTAAAACCATCAAGTACTGCGGAGATATTCATCCGCTTCCGTGTCAGTAAGCCCATACTGACGTATAATGGTCAGTTTAATATCAGCATCACTATACTGGATATTGCGAAGGGTTTCTACAGTTCCCAAAATGCGTCCTTCTCTCAGCCCCGCTTCTCTTATTTCTTCCATCTTTGGCTCCATAGATTCTATTATTTTTGGCTTCATAGCTTCTATTATCTTTGGCTCCATCATTTCCATCAAAGCTTCAAACATATACTCATCTCCAATCAATTCCTGAATAATTTTCCGATTAGCTCCAATGCTTACATTTAAAACAGAATCCGCCAGCTCAATGTCAA
>CAJURF010000024.1:0-919 GCA_910588825.1 uncultured Lachnospiraceae bacterium | reverse complement strand
TCAACTGTTTGCCCATAAGCTTTATAAAGGGCGGCATAGGCTTCAGATTTATACAGAACATCCACATTAAAATGATCTCCAGGAGATTTGAATTCCAAAATATTATGTCCACGGAAGAATTGCCCGATATCATTGGAAATAGGAACCGCAGTCTGTTTTTTGATGATGAGCAGGTCGATTTCCAAAGGTTTTGTATTCAGATTATATTCCTTCTGGAAAATCAGGTTATCTCTGAATTCCTTCAATTCCAGGTTCATAGCCGCAGCAAATCCTGGATGCCACTGTATCTTTGTAGCGTTTATGAAGATCACTCCTTGTATAATAGAATTATAACATACCTGAAATAATTTACAACTTTGCTATGAGATATTTTCTAAATGTAATGGAAACAGAATGGAATTACATATTGAAATGCCAAAAAGACAGACAAGAAAACGGATATCAATCCATGAATGTTTTGTTATTTCATCACATTTGTTATGGCGCGATGGTTGTTTCGGATGAAAACTTTTTACGAATCATTGTATAAGATAATATAAATATAGCGATTATAAAATAAAAACTGACAAAAGTCAATAGAAAAATGATGTTTTTAACACCGAACGTGCCTGCACAGGGAAATTTCAGGAAACAGAAATAGAGCCATGGTATGATTCAACTGGAAAATTCAGGGGAAAACATATTTCAAGCAAAGGCAGAAAAAATTTGTCTGGTAATTATGTGTTGACAGGGGATATTAACTTAAAAAATATAGGGGGGGGGTACAAATTTAGGAAATAACGAAGCGCCTTTTACGGGTACTTTCGACGGAAATGGACATATTATTTCCAATGTGAATTGAAGTGGTAAACTAAAACTGGACACGGGGGTGCAAAAACTAGACACGATGGTATAATCTATGTACAAAGGAAATATCATT
>CAJURF010000023.1 GCA_910588825.1 uncultured Lachnospiraceae bacterium | reverse complement strand
GGGGCTCACCCAAACCACCGGCAGAGCCGGTGGTCAAGCCGCACGGCTGTGATTTCATGAGCTGTCACAGTTTCAGCCGCATCTGCTGTCGTAAAACTACCCATTTCCTTTCCCAGCAGATGCGCTTCATCCAGAACGCACACCACTTTCTTTTGCTGCTCCGTGCTGACTGCCCGGATCTCTTTCTGC
The DNA here is from genome assembly GCA_910588825.1 of uncultured Lachnospiraceae bacterium. GTDB lineage: Bacteria > Bacillota > Clostridia > Lachnospirales > Lachnospiraceae > MGBC164599. The sequence continues at coordinate 44,764 of CAJURF010000023.1, read as the reverse complement.
AGCAGCCGTTTGGAATCTCCGCTGAAATAATGCGGCTCAAGCCCAAGCTGGCCTAAAAGCCCCGCATAAAGCCACCTCGGCGTCAGCTTGGAATCTGACAGGTATAACAGCAGGTATTTCTCCTTCCCCAGCCTCCCATCGAGCATCCTCACCATCGTGGATTTCCCGTATCCCGGGTTTGACGTCACCACTGCGGACATCTGGTGGTCCACCACATAAACAAGCCTCCCCAGGGCTTCCTCTATCCGCAGCGATGTATACAGCCATTCTACCGGAATGTCCCTTGTAAACGGAGTATGCTCCATTTCAAAAAAACTCTCATACATGCCTGCCCGCCTCCTTCCCATACTCCCCGAAGGAAAGCGCCCGCGCCATCTGTCCGTGGTCTTCCCTGTATTTCTTTTCAGTGCCTCCAGAAGCCTTGATGTCTCCGGAATGTTCCCTGTCATCCCCAATGGCACAGACGGCACTTTGGAGGCGAATGCACCGATCTCCATCCGGTGCGCCAGGACCGGGGCCGCCCCGCGGCAGTATACCGTCACTGTGTCGATATGGTGTTAGTATATAAGTGTGGACAGGAAAAGTTAAACAACCCATACTATCAAATGAAAGAGCCATGAAGGGATCAAAGGCTCACCATTACCGGAACAGCACTGCGGAGGGGGTGGTGGAAATTCTGTATGAGCCGCAATTCCAGGGGTTGACTTTTAAGTGAATTGAGATTATAATAAACAAGAAATTAATAAACAGCGGCGAGATAAGAGTGGGCTTCGGTCCACTCTTATCATGTGTTTGGAAGAAATTCAGAGGTAAGAGGTAAAGGCGGTGGATTAGAAAAATGAGCAGGCATGAAATATATGAGCAGAGAGCAGAAGAACTGCTGGAGCCTATTTTAGCGGATATGAATTTTGAATTAGTAGATGTGGAATATGTGAAAGAGGCCGGAACCTGGTATCTGCGCAGTTACATTGACAAACCGGGAGGAATCACGGTGGATGATTGTGAAGCGGTGAGCAGGCAGTTCAGTGACCGGCTGGACCAGGAGGACTTTATTGAGGACAGCTATATTATGGAAGTGAGCTCTCCTGGTCTTGACAGGCCGTTAAAAAAGGACAAAGATTTTGAGCGGAACCTGGGACGGGAAGTGGAGATACGCACATACCGCCCCATTGAAAAAGAAAAAGAATTTTATGGCATTTTGTGTGCATATGATGATAACAGTGTGACCATAGAAAGAGAAGATAAAAAGCAGATGAATTTTTTGAAAAAAGATATGGCATTGATTCGCCCGGCCCTGGATTTTTAAAAGGAGGAAAATGGAAAAATGAACATGGAGCTAATGGAAGCGCTGGACATTCTGGAAAAAGAGAAGAACATCAGTAAGGACACTTTGCTGGAAGCCATTGAACAGTCGTTGATCCAGGCCTGTAAGAATCATTTCGGGAAAGCGGATAACGTGATTGTGAATATCAATCCGAAAACATGTGATTTCGGGGTGTTTGCAGAAAAGACTGTGGTGGAGCAGGTGGAAGACCCGGTAATGGAGATTTCTCTCGCAGAAGCGCAGAAGCTGAACGGGAATATGGATTTGGGCGATATTGTCCGTGTGGAGATTAAATCCAAGCAGTTCGGAAGAATTGCCACCCAGAACGCGAAGAATGTGATTCTCCAGAAAATACGGGAGGAAGAGAGAAAAGCCCTCTTTGACCAGTACTACTGCAAAGAGAAGGATGTGGTCACGGGAATTGTACAGCGGTATTTTGGGAAAAATGTCAGTGTCAACCTGGGAAAAGTGGATGCAGTCTTAAATGAGAGCGAGCAGATTAAGGGAGAGGTGTTCCAGCCTACTGAGCGGATCAAAGTCTATATCCTGGAGGTGCGGGATGCGCCGAAAGGGCCGAAGATTCTGGTTTCCAGAACCCATCCGGAACTGGTGAAGCGTCTGTTTGAATCAGAAGTGACAGAGGTGAAAGAGGGAATTGTGGAGATCAAGAGCATTGCCCGTGAGGCAGGATCCAGAAGCAAGATTGCCGTGTGGTCCAATGACCCGGATGTGGATCCGGTGGGTTCCTGCGTGGGCATGAACGGCGCCAGAGTCAACGCTGTGGTCCATGAACTGCGGGGAGAGAAGATCGATATTATCAACTGGAGCGACAATCCCGCGCTTCTGATTGAAAATGCCCTGAGTCCGGCAAAGGTCATTGCGGTTTTGGCAGACCCTGATGAAAAAACGGCCCTGGTAGTGGTTCCGGATTATCAGCTGTCTCTGGCAATTGGAAAAGAAGGTCAGAATGCCCGTCTGGCAGCCCGTCTGACTGGATTTAAGATTGATATCAAAAGCGAGACCCAGGCCAGAGAGTCCGGCGAACTCTACGAGTATGAGGAGATGGGCGAGGAAGAGCTGTCTCTTGAAAATGAGGAAGAGATACCGCTGGAGGCTGCCGGAGAAGCATATGCAGATATGGACCATGAGATGCCGGAGGATGACCTGGAAGATTTGCATACAGCCCGCGGGGAAGAAATGCCGGAAGATGCTTACATGGCTGCTCTTGAGGAAGAACCGGAAGAAATAAATGCCGATGATTCTGAGAAAGAGCCTGAAGAAACATATGCGGATGATTCTGAGGAAGAGCCGGAAGAAGCATACGCAGATGATTTTACAGAACCAGAAGAACTGTCAGACGGCGGCTTTGGGGATGAAGAATATGATGATTTGGACGAAATAGATGATATAGATGATATAGATGAAACAGACGGGGAATTTTCAGGCCATATGGAAGAACCATATACCAGTGATTCTTATATGGCCAGTGATCCTTATGCAGATGAGCAGGGCGAGTTTGACCCGGAATCGGATCTGATGGATCTGGCTCTCCTCGGTCTGGAGGAAGGTGAGTTTGGGTTTGAAGAATAAAGTTCCTCTGCGCCAGTGTGTGGGGTGCAGGGAAATGAAAAGCAAACGGGATATGATTCGTATCCTGAAGACGCCGGAAGGCGAATTCATGTTAGATCCAACAGGCAGGAAGAACGGAAGGGGAGCCTATATCTGCAGAAATGCCCAATGTCTGGCAAAAGCAAAGAAAAGCAAGGCGCTGGACCGGTCGTTTCGAATGAGCATTCCCATGGAAGTTTATGAAAGCCTTGAAAGGGAGTGGGAGGAGATTGAAGAAAAATAAAGTGTTGTCTTTGGCTGGTCTGGCCGCAAGGGCCGGGAAGATTGCCAGCGGGGAATTTCCCGTGGAAAAGGCAGTTAAGGCCGGCAAAGGACATCTGGTGGTTGTGGCAGCAGATGCCTCTGACAATACCAAAAAGAAATTTTCCAATACGTGTAAGTATTACCAGGTTCCCATTTTATTTATGGAGACCAAAGAAGAACTGGGCAGAGCTGTTGGCAGGGAATTCCGCGCCAGTATCGCGGTGCTGGACGCAGGCTTTGCCGAAGCGATGTTGAAAGAAGTAAGCCAACAGCAGAAGAAGGAGGAATGTGTATGCCAAAAATGAGAATATACGAACTTGCCAGAGAATTGGGCAGAGAAAATAAAGAAGTGATAGAGTTTTTGAGAGGAAGAGGCGCTGATATCAAGAGCCATGCCAGCAGTGTTGACGAAACCCAGGCAGACGATGTGAGAAAAAGTCTGGGAAAAGGTGAGTCTTCCGGTGACGGGGCAAAGAAGAAAAAGAATATTATCCGTGTATTTCGTGCCCAGAACGCCAGCGATGGGGGGAAAGAACACGCCGGAAGAAAAGAGCGCAAGACGCAGCAGAACCGTTCCGCCCAGGGCCGTACCCAGGGTCAGGGCGGCCAGACCAGGAATAGACAGAAAACCTCAGCTGAGGCTGAGGATGCTGCATCCAAGTCTGTGCAGACAAAGACTGCAGACAATACAGTTGTGCAGAGCCGCAGCCAGCAGGGCCAGAATCAAGGCGGCAGAAACCAGGGCCAGGGCAGGAATCAAGGCCAGGGCCAGAATCAAGGCGGCAGAAGCCAGGGTCAGGGCAGAAATCAGAGCCAGAGCCAAGGTCAGGGCGGCAGAAGCCAGGGCCAGGGCAGAAATCAGGGCCAGGGCCAGAATCAAGGAGGCAGAGGCCAGGGCCAGGGCAGAAATCAGGGCCAGGGCCAGAGTCAAGGAGGCAGAAGCCAGGGCAGGAATCAGGGCCAGGGCCAGAATCAAGGCGGCAGAAGCCAGGGCCAGAGCAGGAATCAAGGCCAGGGACAAAACAGAGGCCAGAATTCCCAAAAAACCGGCCAGAGCAGGTTCGCAGGGCAGTCTGGGCATACGCCGTTTAAAGGAAAAGGCAAAAGCGGTGCTTCCGGACGTCCGGCCCAGGGCAGAGACCGTGAGATGATTGCAGTGGAAGCCCAGTCAAAGAATCCCAAAGAGAGTAAGAAAGAGCGGGATCGTACAAAAGGGAAAAAAGAATTTACCAAAAACGCGGCACCGGGACGGCGTCCCAACCAGGGAGGCGGAAGAAGGCCCAATATGCGTCTTCCCAAAGCACTTCAGAAGCCGTCTAACCAGCAGAAACCGGAAGTGAAAAAGCCGGAAATCCGTGAGATCACCCTTCCGGAGAAACTGACCATCCGGGAGCTGGCTGATAAGCTGAAAATGCAGCCTTCTGTCATTGTGAAAAAATTATTCCTGGAAGGCGTCATGGTGACTGTGAATCATGAAATTGATTTTGAGAAAGCCCAGGAGATCGCCCTTGGTTATGATATTATTGCAGAGCCGGAAGAAAAAGTGGATGTGATTGCAGAGCTTTTAAAAGAAGATGCGGAAGACGAATCTGCTATGACCGCCAGACCTCCGGTAGTGTGTGTCATGGGGCATGTAGACCATGGAAAAACCTCTCTTCTGGATAAGATCCGTGACACTCATGTGACTGACAAAGAGGCAGGGGGAATTACCCAGCGCATCGGCGCTTATGTGGTGGATATCAATGGACAGAAGATCACATTTTTAGATACACCGGGGCACGAGGCATTTACGGCCATGCGTATGAGGGGGGCTAATGCCACTGATATTGCCATTTTGGTGGTGGCCGCCGACGACGGTGTGATGCCGCAGACTGTGGAGGCCATCAACCATGCCAAAGCAGCGGGAATTGAGATTGTAGTGGCTGTCAATAAGATTGATAAACCCAATGCCAATATCGAACGGGTAAAACAGGAGCTGTCTGAGCATGAGCTGATTCCCGAAGACTGGGGCGGAAGCACCATATTTGTGCCAGTATCTGCACACACAGGAGAGGGAATTGAGACACTGCTGGAAATGATGCTTCTGGTGGCAGAAGTCTGTGAACTGAAAGCCAATCCAAAAAGGAAAGCCAGAGGGCTTGTCATCGAGGCAGAGCTGGATAAAGGCAAGGGGCCTGTGGCTACCATTCTGGTGCAGAAAGGCGTTCTGCGTGTGGGTGATTTTATCGCCGCAGGGGCATGCTCAGGAAAAGTGCGTGCCATGATGGACGACAAAGGAAAACGGGTAAAAGAAGCCGGCCCGTCTATGCCTGTGGAGATTCTGGGATTGAACGATGTGCCCAACGCAGGTGAAATCCTGATGGCTTTCGACAATGATAAAGAAGCGAAAACTTTCTCCCAGACATTTGTCTCAGAGAATAAGAAGCATCTGCTGGAAGACACCAAGGCGAAACTGTCTCTGGATGATTTGTTCAGCCAGATTCAGGCGGGTACGTTAAAAGAACTGCCCATTATCGTGAAAGCCGATGTGCAGGGCTCCGTGGAAGCTGTGAAACAGAGCCTGCTGAAGCTGAGTAACGACGAGGTAGTGGTCAAAGTGATCCACGGCGGTGTGGGAGCCATCAATGAATCAGATATCACCCTGGCATCCACCTCCAACGCCATTGTAATCGGATTTAACGTAAGGCCCGATACCCAGGCGAAGGCTGTGGCAGAACAGGAAGGCGTGGACTTAAGACTTTACAAAGTGATTTACCAGGCCATCGAGGATGTGGAATCTGCCATGAGAGGAATGCTGGACCCCATCTTCGAGGAACAGGTGATCGGCCACGGAGAAGTCCGCCAGGTATTCCGTGCGTCGGGAGTGGGCAACATTGCCGGAAGTTATGTGCTGGATGGCAGATTTGAGAGAAACTGCAAAGTAAGGATTAACCGGGGCGAGGAACAGATTTATGAAGGGGCTCTGGCGTCTCTGAAACGTTTCCAGGATGATGTAAAAGAAGTAAAAGCCGGGTACGAATGCGGTCTGGTTTTTGAGAACTTTAACGACATCCAGGTTGAGGATAAAATAGAGGCTTATATAATGGTAGAGGTACCAAGATAGAGGTTAGGCAGATGAGAAAAAACAGCATCAAAAATATCCGTGTCAATGGAGAGGTACAAAAGGAACTGAGCAATATTATCCGCAATCAGATCAAAGATCCGCGCATTCATTCCATGACTTCTGTAGTGGCTGTGGAAGTGGCACCGGATCTGAAAACCTGCAAAGCGTACATCAGTGTACTTGGCGATGAAAAAGCAAAAAAGGACACTATGGATGGGCTGAAGAGCGCGGAAGGGTATGTGCGCCGCCAGCTGGCAGGGAGTCTGAACCTGCGGATTACGCCGCAGATTAAATTTATATTGGATTCGTCTATTGAATATGGAGTAACCATGTCTAAAAAAATAGAAGATGTGACAAGAAAAGACACGTAAAAGGGGGAAGGGCATGGAGAAAATTGAAGAAGTACTGGCCCAGGTACACACGGCGGCTATCGCAGGACATATCCGGCCAGACGGGGACTGCACAGGTTCCTGCATGGGTCTGTATAATTATATAAAGGAAAATTATCCTGAGATCGCCGTAGATGTGTATCTGGAGTCCCCAAGCCCGGTATTTTCTTATATTCCGGGGATCGAAGATGTCCGTACATCATGTAGTGGGGAAACTTCCTATGATGTGCTCATCATATTGGACACCAGCACACTGGACCGTCTGGGTGCCGGGGCAGAATGCTTTGTCCGGGCCGAAAAGACAGTAAATATTGATCATCATGTGAGCAATACAAATTTTGCAGATATCAACTGGGTAAAACCCCAGGCGGGATCTGCATCGGAGATTTTATACACACTTCTGGACCCGGACAGAGTCAGCTGCAATACAGCTTCTTGTATTTATACCGGAATTATCCATGACACAGGGGTATTCCAGTATACGGCAACCAGCCCAAATACTATGCGTATTGCTGCCGACTTGCTGGAAAAGGGGGTTCCCTTCCAGAAGATCATCGACGAGTCGTTTTATCAGAAAACGTATATTCAGAATCAGGTAATGGGCCGTGTTCTGACGGAGAGTATTCTTCTGCTCCACGGAACCTGTATTGCCGGAGTGCTGAAAAAGAAAGATCTGATTTTCTACGGGGTAGAGGGTAAGGATCTGGACGGCATCGTCAATCAGCTCCGTCTCACCAAAGGGGTGGAAGTGGCTATCTTTTTGTATGAACTAAAGCCTATGGAGTTCAAAGTAAGCCTGCGTTCCAATGGGAATGTGGACGTGAATCAGGTTGCCTCATATTTTGGAGGCGGAGGACATGTCAGGGCAGCAGGATGTGAAATCAAAGGTACTTATTACGATGTGCTGAATAATCTTACTCTGCACATCGAGGAACAAATCAATCAGTAAGTGTGGAAGAAAATACAGATGCTGGATGGAATCATAAATATTTACAAAGAAAAAGGATACACGTCTCACGATGTGGTTGCCAGGCTGAGAGGAATTCTGGGCCAGAAGAAAATCGGCCATACAGGCACTCTGGACCCGGATGCCCAGGGCGTTCTCCCTGTTTGTCTGGGGAAGGCTGCAAAGCTCTGTGATCTTCTCACTGACAAGGAAAAAACATACCGGGCAGTGCTTTTGCTGGGTAAAGTGACGGATACCCAGGATATTTCCGGCAGGGTGTTAAAGGAATATCCGGTTTGTACCAGCCCGGAAGAACTCAAAAGCTGTGTGGAAAAATTTCAGGGGGATATTATGCAGATTCCGCCCATGTACAGTGCCTGTAAAATACAGGGAAAGCGTTTGTATGAACTGGCCAGGGAGGGCGTGGTGGTGGAGCGTCCCCCCAGGCCTGTCCATATCCAAAAGATTAGGGTAGATGATATCCGTCTGCCCCGGGCGGTTCTGGAGGTTACCTGCTCAAAAGGAACCTATATCCGCACCTTATGTCATGATATAGGACAGCAGCTGGGATGCGGCGGCTGTATGGAAGAGCTGCTCCGCACCCGGTCCGGTATGTTTGGGATTGCACAAGCCCTGAAGCTTTCCCAGGTAGAGCAGCTTTTGGAGGAAGGGCGGCTGGAAGAGCAGATTCTTCGGATTGAAGACATGCTGGCAGAATATCCACGGCTGGACTGTACAGCAGTCCAGGACAAGCTGCTTGATAACGGCAATCCTTTGCCGGCAGGGAAGGACAGCGGAGATTTTGGAAGCGGCTGGATTCGTGTCTATGACAGCAGGGGCGTATTCAAGGGAATTTATCAGCACAAAGAAAATACTGGGAAATATTTTCCGGTAAAAATGTTCTTGTAGTCAGGAGACAGCCATGAAATGTGTGAGGGAAAAAGAAAAACTAATGCTGCAAGGCCCCAGTGCGGTTACCCTGGGGAAATTTAACGGACTGCACCGGGGCCATCAGAAATTGATCAACCGGATACTTGAGATAGGAAAGCAAGGGTATGAGACTGTGGTCTGTGCCTTTGAGACACCGGCAAGGAAGCTGCTGACAGGGGCGGAGCGGTATGAGATTCTGGAGAAAATGGGGGTTGGGGTTCTGGCAGAACTTCAGATGGACACCCGGCTGATGCATATGTCTCCCGGGGATTTCATAGAGCAGATACTGGTGAAGCGTATGCACGCCGGCTGGGTGGTGGTTGGCCCGGATTTCCGTTTTGGCTATCAGAGAAAAGGGGACACAGCATATCTGAAGGAAATGGGAAAGTCATATGGGTTTCAGGTGGAAATCCTTGAGAAAGAAAAGGACGGGAACCGGCCGATTAGCAGTACTTATATCCGGGAACAGCTGAATGAAGGACATATAGAGAAAGTGAACAGCCTTCTGGGATATCCTTTCTCAACCACCGGGGAAATCATCCATGGCAGGGGCTTGGGACATACCATTGGAATTCCCACCACCAATCTGATTCCACCCAAAGGGAAACTGATGCCGCCCAATGGGGTTTATGCCACCCGCTCCAGATTCTTTCACAGAGAATATCTGGGGATCACGAATGTAGGTTATAAACCTACAGTGGGTGGAGAAGATTTTCTGGGGGTGGAGACGTATCTGTTCGACTGCCATGAGAATCTGTATGGAGTGGAATCTACGGTGGCTTTTTATCATTTTCTGCGTTATGAGAGGAAATTTGATTCTTTGAATCAGCTGAAAGAACAATTACTGCGTACAGATGTATCGCAGGCGGAAGAATTTTTTGCGGAACATTCTTTTATGAAAACATACTCTAAAGGATAAATATGCCGTCAGGCATAGAAAGGGAGGGAGTCATGTCGGTACTTAGTGTGATTCTGGGTTTAATGGGGGGATTGGGTCTTTTCTTATACGGAATGGAATTGATGAGCAAAAGCCTGGAAAAAGCTGCCGGTGCAAAGATGAGGAGTGTACTGGAGTTCTTTACCAGCAATCGGTTTATGGGGATGCTGGTGGGAGTCATATTCACTGCAGTGATTCAGTCTTCCAGTGCAACAACCGTGATGGTAGTGAGCTTTGTCAATTCGGGGCTGATGAATCTGATGCAGGCAGCCGGGGTGATTATGGGTGCCAACATTGGTACAACGGTGACTTCACAGCTGATTGCCATCAATCTGTCAGACTGGGCCCCCTTGTTTGTAATGGCAGGGGTTGTGATGAGCAATTTCTGTAAAAACCAGAAGATCAACCGGATGGGGGAAGTGATTCTGGGTTTTGGTATTTTGTTCATGGGTCTGACCACTATGTCAAGCTCTATGTCTGTGCTGAAAGAATCCCCTATGATTACCCAGGCACTGGGGTCTTTGGATAATCATTACCTGGCCATTTTGGTGGGGTTTGTGATCACGGCTGTTTTGCAGAGTTCCTCTGCCACAGTGGGAATCGTATTGCTGCTGGCCAGCCAGGGGCTGCTGGAAATACAGATTTGTTTCTTTGTAATTCTGGGATGTAATATGGGTTCCTGTGTGTCTGCGCTGCTGGCCAGCCTGGGCGCAAAAACAGACGCGAAAAGAGCGGCATGGATTCATTTCCTGTTCAACATTGTGGGAAGTGCTCTGATTCTGGTGATTCTGACTGCGGCCCTGGAGCCGGTTACGCTCTTTATCCAGTACATTTCCGGTGGAAATGCCGCTCGGGAGGTGGCCAATGCCCATACGATTATAAAAGTGGTGGAAGTGATTGCATTGTTCCCCTTTATCCAGTGGATTGTAAAGCTGACTTACAAAATCGTTCCGGGCAGGGAAGAAGCCGGAGCGGAAGGCTTCCAGCTGGAGTATATCGGCGAGAAAAATGTATTTTCGCCCACTACGGCAGTATTTGACGCCACCAGGGAACTGGAGCGCATGGGTTATATGGCCATCAGCAATCTGGAGAGAGCCATGAACGCACTGATCAGCCTGGATGAAAAGGAGATCCAGGAGGTCTATGAGGTGGAGAAAAATATTGATTACCTCAACGAGACCATCACAGATTATCTGGTGGCTTTGAACCAAACCACACTGCCTGTGGACGATGCCAAAAGCATCGGGGGACTGTTTCATGTAGCCAATGATATAGAGCGGATTGGAGACCACGCAGAGAATGTGGCGGAGGCTGCCACTATACGAATCCAGCAGAATCTGGATATGAGTTCTCAGGCCAAAGACGGTCTGTTGAAAATGCTGGGGAAAGTAGTGCAGATTACCACCTATGCGCTGGACATGTTTTCCAATAATAATCAGGAACATATGCAGGAGATACTGGATCTGGAAGATGAGGTGGATGAGATGGAGCGCCAGCTGCAGCAGGAACATGTGGACAGGCTCACCAGAAACGAGTGCACCCCTGCAGCGGGAATGGTCTATTCGGATATTATATCCGGTCTGGAGAGGGTCTCTGACCATGCCACGAATATTGCGTTTTCCATAGCGGAAGAACCGGAGAACTAGTACATCTGTAATCTTGTGGCAGAGGGCGGCGTCAGGAATACTTTCAGAAAAACATTTACAACAGCCGTCATCTGTGCTATACTATCTCTGGTTTTAAGTAACATAATACAGCCCATATTCGGAAATCGGATACTCCGGCCATTTCTTAATAGGGGGCGTTTATGAGAGAAAAAGGAGGAAACACAATTGATTTCAAAGGAAAAGAAAGCTGCAATCATGAAAGAATATGCCAGAACAGAGGGAGATACCGGTTCACCGGAAGTACAGGTTGCAGTTTTGACAGCCAGGATTCAGGAATTAACTGAGCATTTGAAGGTACACCATAAGGATCACCATTCCAGACGGGGACTTTTGAAAATGGTAGGTCAGAGACGTGGATTGCTTGCATATTTAAAAAAGACCGACATTGAGAGATACCGCGCATTAATTGAGAGACTGGGACTGAGAAAATAAGGTATGTGTACAGTTGGGGGCGGATCAATCCGCCCTCTTTTTAGCATTGTTTGATGTCGTTTTAGAAAGGAAACCAGTATATGTACAAAAGTTATTCAATGGAATTGGCAGGCAGAACACTGAGAATAGATATTGACCGGGTGGCCAAGCAGGCCAACGGAGCAGCTCTGATGTTCTATGGAGATACCACGGTGTTATCTACTGCTACAGCATCAGAAAAGCCCAGGGAAGGGATTGATTTCTTTCCCCTGAGTGTAGAATACGAGGAAAAAATGTACGCTGTGGGGAAGATCCCAGGCGGATTTAATAAAAGGGAAGGAAAGGCCAGTGAGCATTCTGTGCTCACATCCAGGGTGATTGACCGCCCTATGCGGCCGTTGTTTCCCAAGGATTACAGAAATGACGTAACTTTAAATAATCTGGTGATGTCGGTGGATCCGGAGTGTAACCCGGAGATTCCGGCTATGCTGGGGTCAGCGCTGTCTGTGTGCATTTCGGATATACCGTTTGATGGTCCATGTGCGGCTACTCAGGTGGGGCTCATCGGCGGGGAGTTTGTGATCAATCCCTCCCTTTCCCAGAAGGATATTTCAGATTTACAGCTCACAGTGGCGTCTACACGGGAAAAAGTCATCATGATCGAAGCCGGCGCCAACGAAGTACCGGAAGAACAAATGATTGAGGCCATTTACAAAGCCCATGAGGTAAATCAGGAGATTATCGCTTTCTTTGACAAGATTATCGCGGAAACCGGGAAACCCAAACACGAGTATGAGAGCTATGCGGTGCCCCAGGAGGTAGTGGCGGCATTAGAGGAACTGGTGCCTTCTGATGAGATGGAGAAAGCGGTTTTTACCGATGAGAAGCAGGTGCGTGAGGCAAATATCCGTGCCATCAGAGAACGTGTGGAGGAGACCTGGGCGGAGAATGAGGAATGGCTTTCCTATCTTGGAGATGCTCTTTACCAGTACCAGAAGAAGACAGTGCGCAAGATGATTCTGAAAGACCACAAGCGCCCTGACGGCAGAGAGATCACCCAGATTCGTCCGCTGGCCGCTGAGATTGACATTGTGCCCAGAGTACACGGTTCCGGTATGTTCACCAGGGGACAGACACAAATCTGTACCATCACCACACTGGCGCCGCTGGCAGATGCCCAGAGAATTGACGGGCTGGATGAGATGGAGACTTCCAAGCGCTATATGCACCACTATAATTTCCCATCCTATTCGGTTGGGGAGACCCGTCCATCAAGAGGACCGGGACGCCGGGAAATCGGACATGGTGCCCTGGCGGAGAAAGCGCTGCTTCCTGTGCTCCCGTCAGAGGAAGAATTTCCGTACGCTATTCGGACTGTTTCAGAGACGTTTGAGTCAAACGGTTCCACATCCCAGGCCAGTATATGCGGTTCTACACTGTCCTTGATGGCAGCGGGGGTTCCCATTAAGAAACCTGTGGCTGGGATTTCCACCGGGCTGGTGACCGGGGATACAGACGATGATTATGTGGTTTTGACAGATATTCAAGGGTTAGAGGATTTCTTCGGGGATATGGACTTTAAAGTGGCAGGAACCCATGACGGGATCACAGCCATTCAGATGGATATCAAGATCCACGGCTTGACCAGGAATATTGTGGAGGAGGCAATCCGCAGAACAAAGGAGGCCAGGGAGTACATTCTGAGGGAGATAATGGAGCCCTGTATTGCCAAACCCAGAGAGTCAGTGGGTCCGTATGCACCCAAAATTATCCAGATCCAGATTGATCCCCAGAAGATCGGCGATGTGGTAGGCCAGAGAGGGAAAACCATCAATCAGATTATCGATGAGACGGGGGTAAAGATTGACATTTCCGATGACGGCGCTGTATCCATCTGCGGCACAGACCAGGCAGGAATGGATAAAGCGGCAGAGATGGTGAAAATCATCACCACAGACTTTGAATCCGGACAGATTTTTGTGGGCAAGGTAGTCAGCATTAAAGAGTTTGGCGCATTTTTGGAGTTTGCTCCTGGGAAAGAAGGCATGGTGCATATTTCCAAGATGAGCAAGGGACGCATCAACCGTGTGGAAGATGTGCTGACGCTGGGGGATAAGGTGACTGTCATCTGTCTGGGTAAAGACCGGATGGGCAGAATCAGCTTCAGTATGAAAGATGTCCCAGCCGGGGCCAAACCATCTATGTAGAGAGGGAAGAAAGCTGCTGCCTGCTGATAGAAAACAGTTATGCGGCAGCTTTTTGCAGTATGTTGGGAGATTATCATGAGGAAAATTGGAAAGTTCCATAAAGTAAGTTTCGAGCGTTTCCAGAAAGACTGGGAGAAAATCTTTGGGAGAGAAGACCACATGGAGGAGATTTATCAGGGCATCCGGCTTCCGCTGCGCGCCACGGCACTGAGTGCAGGCTATGATTTTTACGCGCCTGCTGAGATTTCTCTGAAACCGGGAGAGAGTGTGATGATTCCCACAGGTATCCGGGTGGAAATGGAAGAAGGCTGGGTTTTGACCTGTTATCCCAGAAGCGGTCTGGGAATCCGGTATCGGATGCAGCTGGATAACACAGTGGGCATTATTGACGGAGATTATTTTTATGCGGATAATGAGGGACATATCCAGGCAAAGATGACCAACTGTAGCCAGGAGGGCAGATGTCTGTCCATACCTGCAGGCGGCGGATTTATGCAGGGGATTTTTCTTCCTTTTGGCATCACCGAAGATGACCAGGCATCAGGCAGGAGAACAGGGGGATTTGGAAGTACAGGGATGTAAGGAACTTTCTCCAGTTCTTAATGGGCGGCAGATGTGAAGCCGTGAAAAAAGAGAACCTCTTATGGTGAGATCCTCTTTTCCTTTTTTCTGTGACCGTTTTCGTACGTTACGATTCCTCGATGGGAACCCCGGCTTTTTCTTCTTTTCTGGCGTTTTCCAGAATTTTATTAAATGCGTCGGCTGCTGCCTGGTATTCGTCATCGTCCTCGATGTTGGCTAAGATAGGATCACCATTTTCGGTCTTGCTGAATGCATACAGGAATACTTCTCCGTCTGAGTTATGACCCTGCTTGTCCAGGGGCAGAAGGGCGATGTACTCCCTGCTGTCCACAGGAAAAACCGTGAGAATGGCGCAGTCAACTTCTGTGTCATCTTCCATGGTCAAGGTGAGTGTGCTGGGAGTATTTCCATTTCCCTGGTTGGGATTGGAAGAACAATTACTGGTACAGGAAGCACAGTCTATTGGAGAACAGCCGGCTCCTGCAGATTCCTGATTTTTATTCATTTCTTCGCTCATGATATTTTTCCTCGCTTTTTTAAATCGTACGGTACAGTTACACTTTAACAGATAAATTAGGGGATTGCAAGGATTAGTGAAAAAATTTATAATGTATTGTAAATGAAAAGAGCAGACAAGCACCGATCAAAAGTGACGACTAGAAGGAGGCCCGAAGATGGAGGATCGAAAGTTTAGCTTCAAAAGGGGAAATCCCAGTACGCTGGGGGTTACAAGAGACGGCGGGGGATATAATTTTGCTGTGGCCGTACCGCCAAACGAGAGTGAGGTCAGTCTGCTGGTGTACAAAAAAGGGGATTCGGAGCCGGCCAAGGAGATTCCCCTGGGAGATATGTATCGGACGGGCAGTGTCTATGCGGTGCATGTTTTGGGGTTTGATCCGGCATGTCATGAATATAACTACCGTATGGGAAAGCGGATTGTCCAGGACCCCTGTGCAGTGGTACTGCGGGGGCTGGGCGGCTTTGGGGAGATGAATGATCCGGGACTGCCCCATAAAGTCAGGTGCGGGTTCTTCTCATCCGAAGATTTTTCATGGGAAAATGACAGGCTGCCCATGAATTCCTATGAGGAAATGGTGATTTACAAAGTGCATGTGCGTGGATATACCATGCATAAGAATTCCAGAGTCCGCCGGAAGGGAACTTTTGCAGGACTCCAGGAAAAAATTCCTTATTTTCAGGAATTAGGAGTGACAGCACTTGAGCTGATGCCCGCTTATGAATTCAGCGAAGTGATTGCACCAAAAGACATGCCGCCGGAGTATGTTTATAAAATGAGAGACCGGCTGCCGTTAAATTTCTGGGGCTATACCCAGGGCTATTACTTTGCTCCGAAAGCGGCTTACAGCTGCAGGCAGGACGACCCGGCAGGGGAATTTAAGGAGCTGGTGAAAGAGCTGCACAAAGCCAAGATGGAATGCATCATGGAATTTTATTTTCCGCAGGGATATAATTCCCAGATGGTACAGGCCATTCTCAGGCATTGGAGAATCCAGTATCATATTGATGGATTTCATCTGGTGGGGGATGTTCCCCAGAGCCTTCTGGTTCAGGATCCGGTTCTCAGCCGTACCAAACTGCTCTTTCAAGGAGTGGGCGCGGGAGGTGAAAACCGGTACGTGGCAGAGTATAATGAAGGGTTTAAGCAGGATATGCGGAAATGGCTCAAAGGAGACGGAGATTCTCTGGGAGCCGCCATCTACCGCATGCGCAGGAACCCGGATACCTGTGCTGTTGTCAATTATATGGCCAATCAGGATGGATTCACTCTCCAGGATATGGTAAGTTATGAGAAGCGCCACAACGAGGCGAATAAGGAAAACAACCAGGACGGAAGTGTCTACAATTACTCCTGGAACTGCGGGGCGGAAGGGCCCACACGCAAAAAGGCTGTCCGCGCACTGCGGATCCAGCAGGTGAAAAACGCTTTTCTCATGGTTATGCTCAGCCAGGGAACGCCTCTGATTTATGGAGGGGATGAATTCGGCAATTCTCAGCAGGGCAATAACAATGCCTACTGCCAGGACAATGAGGTTGGCTGGGTGGACTGGAGCCGGGCCAGGCTGAACCAGAGTATGGTTGATTTTGTCAAGGAGGCCATTGTTCTGAGGAAAAGCCATCCTGTGCTTCATATGTCCTCTGAGCCCAGGGGCATGGATTACCGCTCACTGGGCTATCCGGATATTTCCTATCATGGAGACCGGGCCTGGTATGGAGATATGGAGCCGGGGAACCGCCAGATCGGTATTATGTACTGTGAAGGGTATGGAACGGACGAAAGCCGGGAAGATGGATTTCTCTATCTTGCGTGTAATATGCACTGGGAAACTCAGCGGCTGGCCCTGCCCTATCTCCCGGAGCGGATGAGATGGAGTGTGGTTATGAAAACCTGTGAGGACGAAGAACCCCGGTGTTCCTGGGTTGTCAAGGATGAGGAAGAAAAGAAAGAGGCACTGAAGTATGTGGCAGTGCCTGCCCGCACCATTTTAGTCCTGGAGGCCAGGGAGGAAGAGGCGCTGACTAAGTCCGTGAAAGGAAAGGGAGGAGGTATGGATGCATCCCTGGAAACATTTTAAGACAATTACCCGGCATAAATGGCTGGTGATGAAATATTGTTTTCGCGTAGGTCTGTACAGGCAGGGCCTTCTGCATGATCTTTCTAAGTATTCTCCTATGGAATTTTTGGCAGGGTGCAAATATTATCAGGGCTACCGAAGCCCTAACAACAGAGAGCGGGAGGATAAAGGAGTGTCCCCATCCTGGCTGCATCATCAGGGGCGGAACAAACATCATTTTGAGTACTGGGTGGACTATGCTCCCAATGCTGACACGGTGATCGCCGGGGCCCCTATGCCCCGCAGATATGTGGCAGAGATGGTTATGGACAGAATCAGTGCCTGCAGAAATTACAGCGGAGATACTTACACAGATGCGGCGCCTCTGGAGTATTTTCTGAAAAATAAAGACCGTATCTGGTTTATCCATAAGACCACCAAGCGGGAGCTGGAAGGACTTCTGCGCATGCTGGCGGAAAAAGGGGAACAGAAGACTTTTGCCTACATACGCCGGGTATATCTGCAGAAGGGCAGGAACAAAAGAAGGAGGAGAAAGAAGTGGTGAGCAGTAAAGTAATGATTATTTTATCGGCCTTTGTCATCTATCTTGCGATGATGGTGGCAATCGGTGCTGTGTTTATGAAGAAAACCAAGAGTGCAGAAGATTATTTCCTGGGCGGCCGGGGCTTAGGCGGCTGGGTGGCTGCCCTGTCGGCCCAGGCGTCAGATATGAGCGGCTGGCTGCTGATGGGTCTGCCGGGAGCCGTCTACGCGCTGGGAACCGGGCAGGCATGGATTGCCATCGGGTTATTTATCGGTACAGTGTGCAACTGGGTATTTATCTCGGGAAGGCTGCGCCGGTATACCATTGCAGCCAACAATTCCTTGACCCTGCCGGAATACTTTGAGAACCGGTTTCGGGATAAGAAGCGGATTCTGCTGTTGATTTCTTCTGTGGTGATTGTGGTCTTTTTCCTGGTCTATACGGCCTCAGCCCTGGCAGCAGGGGGACAGCTGTTCCACTCTGTATTCGGGCTGGATTACCATATTGCCCTGGCCATCGGTGCTCTGGTAATTCTGGCTTATACCTTTATGGGCGGTTTTATGGCAGTGTGTACCACAGACTTTATTCAGGGGACGCTGATGCTCATAGGTCTTCTGGCAGTGCCCATTGCAGCCTGGAGTCTGCTGGGCGGAGATTTCCGTGATCTTCTGGTACAGAGCCAGGTGGCAGGGGGAGCAGATGCCTATCTGAGCCTTTGGCACAATGGAGGAGAGCCTTACCGCGCCATTGATATTATCTCCCAGCTGGCCTGGGGCCTTGGATACTGCGGAATGCCCCATATTCTCACCCGGTTTATGGCTGTGAAAAGCGAGAAAGAGCTGAGAAAATCCCGGGTCATCGCCATTATCTGGGTGGCGTTGTCGCTGGGCGCCGCCTGTGTGATCGGTGTGCTGGGGCGTGCCTATCTCTATCCCGTACTATTGGGCACAGAGGGACAGGCATCCACAGAGAGTGTGTTTATTGAGATGATCACGAAAGTATTTACACAGGATCTGGCTCTGCCCTTTGTGGGAGGAATCTTCCTGTGTGGAATCCTGGCGGCTATTATGTCCACTGCGGATTCACAGCTTCTAGTGGCTGCGTCTTCCGTTTCCGAAGACATCTACCGTGGGTATTTCCGTACAGAGGCGGACAGCGCCAAGGTACTGCGCATCAGCCGGATCACCGTTGCTGTAGTGGCGCTTCTGGCCTTTATCATCGCATGGGACCCTAACAGCAGTATTATGGGTCTGGTGTCCAATGCCTGGGCAGGTCTGGGGTCTGCATTCGGTCCCATTGTGCTGCTGTCCCTGTTCTGGAAACGGACTAATCTGGCAGGAGCCATTGCGGGCATTTTGTCCGGAGGTCTGGCTGTGATTGTGTGGGATTACATTCCCCTGGCCGGCGGGCAGACACCAGGAGCCGCTACTGGATTGTACTCTTTGGTAGTGGGATTTGCCTTAAGTATATTGATGATCGTGGTGTGCAGCCTTGCCACCAAAGCGCCTTCTCAGGAAATCGTGGATGAATTTGAGCGGGTGCGGGCAGGAAATGTTGAGGAATAGAGCGTAAAGAATAGAAGAGTATAAAACAGATAGAGATGTGAGATGTGAAAAACCAGCCCTGCAGATATGTTTTGGGATATCTGCAGGGCTGGTTTTTTTAAGGCATTTTTTGTGAAAGAAAATAAATGAGAAATATTATCAATTAACCCCTTGACAAAATTAGTCAAGACTAATATACTATTCTCATAAATGATAGCAATTCTCATTTTAGGAAATAAAATATCCGCAGTTCACAGGAAAAAGTACAACTGGAGATTATCTCATAGGGAATCATAGTGGAGAAATTTTCCAGAAACAATCAGAATATAGAAAGGGAGAGAAAGAGTATGGCATTAGCGATGGTGGGAATCGGGGAAACAAGGACGATTACGGAACTCAGGGTGAAGGAAGAAATGAAGCGGCACCTGCAGGATCTGGGATTTACAGTGGGTGAGAAAGTGTATGTGGCAGGGGAGAACTCCAGCGGTCTGATTTTGAAAATCAAGGGTGCGAGGATTGCGCTGAACCGGGGATTGGCTACAAAGATTAGTGTTGCATAAAAGGAGGACAGACAATGACATTGAAAGATTTAAAGCCCGGGAGCGAAGGCAGGGTGGTATCTATCGGGGATAAAGGCCCGGCCAGAAGAAGAATCATGGAGATGGGAGTGACCCCTGGGACCAGCGTGAAAGTGATCAAAGTGGCGCCCCTGGGGGATCCTATTGAGGTGAACATACGGGGGTACGAGCTGAGCTTACGGAAAGAAGAAGCTATGAGGATTGTGGTGGAATAAAAAGGGCAGTGACATACATCTGCCCATTTTATCCAGATGGTAGTTAGAAATAGCTAACTTATTTGAGGAGGATTAGAGAAGATGTCTTACACAATAGCGCTTGCAGGCAATCCCAACTGCGGGAAGACCACGCTGTTCAATGAGCTCACCGGTTCTAGACAGCATGTGGGAAACTGGCCGGGGGTTACCGTAGATAAGAAAGAGGGTACATACAAGAAGAACAAGGAAATCAACATGCTGGACCTTCCGGGAACCTATTCCCTTTCCCCGTATTCAGCTGAGGAAATCGTAGCCCGGGACTATATTGTGAAGGAAAAACCTGACGCGGTGATCAACATCGTGGACGGCACCAGTATTGAGCGCAATCTGTATCTGACGCTGCAGGTGCTGGAGACGGGAATTCCCACGGTGGTGGCCATGAATATGATGGACGAAGTGGAGAATCGTGGAGATAAGATTGACTGCCAGAAGCTGTCCCAGATTCTGAGAGTGCCAGTGGTGCCCATAGTAGCCAGAACCGGAAAAGGTCTGGATGAGCTGATGAAAGCGGCCCACAAGACCGCTTCCGGGGCCCAGCCGTCCAATCAGCTGCTCATCTTCGGAGATGACATTGAGCAGGCTATTGAAGAAATCAAGGAGCATCTCACCGAGGGGACACCGGGGGACCGCCAGTGGACCGCTATTAAACTGCTGGAGGGAGATGAGGTGATCGCGAAGACACTAAAACCCGCCCAGTCCGGCACCATCCAGGACATTGTGGAACGGATGGACAGCAAATGCAACGGAGATACGGAAGCGGCTATTGCAGACCAGCGGTATCAGTATATCGGCCAGCTGGTGAAAAAGACGGTGAGAAAGGCCCAGTCCGGATATGTGGAAACCAGATCGGATAAATTAGATAAAATACTTACAAACCGGGTGTTGGCCCTGCCCATCTTTGCGGCTGTAATGTATCTTCTTTTTGCGGCAACCTTCAGTGAGAACTTCCTGTTCATCCCCGGTCTTCCCAGCCCCGGTGTATGGCTGGCGGGGATTGTGGAAAGCGCATGGGGCGCACTGACTGGACTGGTGGAAGGAGGACTGACCGCTATAAACGCCTCTGACTGGGCACTGGGTCTGGTGTTAAGCTGTATGGACGGTATCGGTGCAGTGGCCGGATTCCTGCCCCTGGTGCTGGTATTGTTCCTGCTGTTGTCATTCCTGGAAGACAGCGGATACATGGCACGTGTGGCTTTCGTGATGGACCGGATTTTCCGCCACTTCGGCCTTTCCGGGCGCTCCTTTATCCCTCTGCTGATGGGATTCGGATGCTCGGTTCCGGCGCTGATGGCTTCCCGGACACTGGAAAATGATAAAGACCGGAAAATTACCATGATGATTACTCCATTTATGTCCTGCGGGGCGAAGCTTCCCATATATTTAATGTTTGCAGTGACTTTATTTGTGAACAGCAATCAGACGATGATTGTATTTGGAATCTATATGATCGGACTTCTGGCAGCTGTGGCCAGTGCGTTTATTTTGGGAAAACTCCTGAAAGGCGGCCAGGTATCCAACTTCATCATGGAACTGCCCGCTTACCGGATCCCCACATTAAAGAGCGTGCTGATTCATGCCTGGGAGAAGGTAAAGGGATTTGCCGTGAAGGCGGGGACAGTTATCTTTGGCTCCACGGTATTGATCTGGCTGCTGTCCAGCTTCAACTTCAGCGGCATGTGTGAGATGGAAGACAGCTTCCTCGCCTCCATGGGAAATGCCATCAAGTTCATCTTTATCCCTCTGGGATTTGCAGACTGGAGAGCCAGCGTGGGAGTGGTCACAGGATGGATTGCGAAAGAAAATATCGTAGCTACATTCGGCCAGCTGTTCGGAGGAGTTTCCGACGAAGTGATTGAGGCAGTGAGCGCAGGGGAAGAAGCCCTTCCAGCCATCACATCGGTCTTCACACCTGCGGCTGCCTGGGCGTATATGACCTTTAACCTGCTGTGCATGCCCTGCTTTGCGGCAGTGGGAGCCATCAAGAGGGAGATGGGGTCTTGGAAATGGACTCTGCGGGCTGTGGGCTACCAGATGCTAACCGCTTACGTTGTTGCATTTGTGGTGTACCATCTCTTTGGGCTGTTTTATTAAAATGGCAGAACTTTTACAGTAAACTGACATGCAGAAGGAGGAAATTATTTTGTCAAGAGACGTGATACTGCAGAAGCTGAGAGAGGAAGGATATCGTATCACAAACCAGCGCAGGCTGATTATAGACACGATTTTGGCAAATGACTGCTCCTGCTGTAAGGAAATTTATTATCAGGTGCATAAGAAAGACCCGGATATCGGAGTCGCCACCGTATACCGGATGATCAAGACGCTGGAAGAAATCGGGGTTCTGGACCGGAAGATCGTATTGAGGGATGTCCGCGGCAGGGAGGTGGAATAAAATGGGAGACGTTTTGGTGGTTCTGGTGATTGCGGCCTGCCTGGCGGCGGTGGCGCGGTATCATTGGAAAAGACGAAAAAAAGGAGAGACGGGCTGCGGCTGCGGGTGCAGCGGCTGCAGTTCCACATGTGACAGAAAAAAATAGAAGGAAAGTGACAGCCGGGAATCGTCAGTGGTTCCCGGCTGTTGATGGTATAGGTGTATGTACAAACGAAAAGTTTTGTAATTGTATTGACAATTGTAGAATTATGGTGTAATATACATAGAAATATTGAAATAAATATCATTCAGGTGCAAAAGATACACAGACAGTATCTGTGTATTTGAAATATAGGTTAGAATATATTTCGATTGGAAGTCCGGTGAGATTCCGGCACAGTTTTATCCCTACTGTAATGAGTACGAAAGCTGTAAGCCACTGGAGAATGTGATTCTTTTAAAGAATGGATAAAAGTATCCGGGAAGGGCAGTGAGTAGGTTTGAACTCTAGTCAGGAGACAGGCACCTGGTTGTTGATAAAAACATGAGTATCCGGAGGCATAAAGCGGAGACATATTTAAGATAAAATCATCTGTTCAGAGGGTTTTTGCGCAAAGGACGGCGGTCTGCCAAAAGTGCGCATATGTCTGCCCATACGATTTCCCAATACTCAAAAACAACTGCCACTACACGTTCATCAAATAATTTTGGTGTAATGAGAATGTAATACCGCGCCAGGGAGCAGATTATGGATAGTGGAAAGAAAGTGAAAAAGAAGCGGCAGAGAAGGCATTCCTATAAACGGGGGGCCAGCCATAGCCGGGAACCGAAACTGTGGAAGCCGGGAGAGCCGCTTACACCAACAGACCTGGATCTGCTCAGCGGTCTGCAGGGGGCATACAGGCATCTTAATTATGTACCGTCGCAGAGAGAAGTGCCCAATGCACCGGATATCAAGAAGCGTTTTCGGACATGGGGAGAAGCCATCGCTGCCGCGGGGCTGCCCAGATACAATGATTCCAGACAGATGCTTCTGCGCCAGCAGAAGAAGCAGGCAGAGAAGGAATCAGAGGAAAATAATAGAAAATAAGATAAGTAGAATCGGTCATCTGTAAATGTTGTTTCATTTCAGATGTTAAACGGAAAGTCCGGTGGGATTCCGGCACAGTTTACCCTGCTGTAACGCATATCTTTCATGGGAAAGTGTATCCATGAAACCTGCGGAGTCAGAAAACGGCCGTTTTGAAAACAACTGTTTATTTTCGGGAAAAGAGAATAGGTTTATTTTTGCTACATAGAAAAATATATGAAAATAATGGAGCGCTTCCCAGATAAAAAGGAAGTGTTTTTTTATTTTACTTCAGGAGTGTCTTATGAGTCAGGTATTGGTTTGGAGAGCAGAGGAGAAACATGTCTTTACCCGTCAGATGGGCAGGAGTTTCAAAGAGCGGGAATTGATTTTGGAAAGAGATTACCGGAAAATAGCCGATGAGGCATTGATGAATAATACGAAAATCAGAAGACTGGTCATCCGTGAACCGTTAAGAGAGGTGGGAATGCGCAGTTTCTATCACTGCTCCGCCCTGCGCAGTCTGTCGCTGGGCGGTATACAGAGTATTCGGAAAGAAGCATTCTCGGGATGTGTCCGCTTAAAGGAGGCGGTTCTCCCGGGAGAACTGAGTTATCTGGGGCGGGGGGCATTTTCGGGATGCAGGCGGATGGAAAGTATTCAGTCCGCCCCGGATATGCATTGTCCGGCTATTCTGGAAGAAAGTTTTCTGGAGTGCAGGAATCTGCAGACGTGCCGTCTCCCGGATTCCGTTCAGGTGATTTCGGCCAGGGCATTTTATAAATGTGTGTCGCTGAATGCACTGAAACTTCCCCGCCGTATACGGGTCATAGGCAGAGAGGCCTTCTATCAGACCGGTATGAACGAACTGGAGCTGCCCAAAGGCCTGGAGGTGATCGAAGACAGCGCATTTCTAAAGTGCAGCCAGCTTACCTATGTCAGGCTTCCAAAGTCAGTAAAGAGAATTGAAAAGTGGGCATTTCACGGATGTAACCGGCTGAAGACACTGGAGATCGCACACGACCCGGAATTTATAGGAGAGTGGATCATCAACCGCAGCGCAGCCATCCGGTGTGTCAGAGGCGGAAAGGTGGACCGGTATTGTCAAAATGCAGGATTCACTACAGAATATATTTGATTGAATTTTTCAAATGAACCTTGACATTTAAACACTTATAGTGTAATATATAAATATCTTAAATGAATGCATCTTACATAAGTACTATATCAATTTTACACGGATGCAGGGAAATGTGGACAGCGTATTGATGGTTCACATTTCGTCTGGAAGTTTCGGTGAGATTCCGGCACAGTTTTATCCCTACTGTAATGAGTACGAAAGCTGCGGGCCACTGGAATGTGTCATGTCAGGACAATGACATACACAGTTTTGGGAAGGGCAGTGAGTAGGTTTGAACTTTAGTCAGGAGACGGGCATCTTGGTGTTTGGTATAGTGAGACGAGTATCCGAAGGCATAAGGCGGAGAAAGACACTCTATGATTTTTAAAGCAGGGGTTGTGAACATGGCGGTATGTGCCATGGGATATCCATATCTGTCCCTGTGCCGAATTCCCATACTCGAAATCGGAAAACAGAATATTAAACCATTTAGCTGTTCACAAATTATTTCCGGACAGCTCCTAAACCATAGATAGATGGCGGAAATGAATACTCACACATGCGCTGGGAACAGCAGCGGGTGATTGATATACAGTTCATTAACTGCCGCCATCTGCGCCGGGCACAGCCGGCTGAAGGATGATTATATCAGGAAACGGGCCCTTTCTGATATAATAGATAGAAAATTTGTTTTAAGGAGGTGTTTTTTATGAAGAAAACATCAAAGAGGTTATGGGCGCTTTTGTTATCAGTCATTATGGTATTATCCATGAGCATGAGTGTGTTCGCGGCAGCGGACGCGGATACGATCACAGTGACTGTGAAGGCGACTATAAGCGGTGAAACTGACGATTCAACAGAGATTTTCACCGAGAAAGTGACATTGCCAAAGAACTGCAGTGGGGACGGGCATTTGTTCGAAGTTCCCAAGGATGTGTCTTATGATATCACACAGCCCACAGTGGCCGATGCGCTCTTTGCGGCTATGGAACAGAATGTACCGGGAACCGAACCGCTTCTGGATACCGGATATCCTTACACAGAAGCTGTGTTAAGCTACAACTGGGACAAATCTACAGCTCCTAATGGCCTTTATATTATTTACTACAATGGCGTCTGCACAGAGACAGTGGAGAGCACGGCGCACTCTTGGAAGGGATATGCCTGGATGATTTATAAGGGAAGCATTGCAGAGAAGAATCTGTATAGAAAATATGCAAGTTCAGAAACAGTGGAAGACGGGGATGTGATCTGCATGAATTACCAGTATCAGGAAGAAAATTTCTAAAACATAGCCCAAGACAGGAATCATAAAGATTTCATAGTACATTAGAAAAGGGATTGCTGCATTTGAGTGATTGCACACATATGCGGCAATTCTTTTTCTCTTTATAAGGAGAACGATATGAATAGGAAAAAGATCCGGCTGTTTATCTTCAGCTTTTTGTTCAGTATATTTTTTATGGGAATATCTGTATATGCAGAGTCCCCTTCCGTGGAATTGAGCGGGCTGCATGTGTATTTGGGAAATCCAAACTTTTCAGCAGCTGCGACACTTGAGGGTGAGGCAGAAAAAATTGACGATACAACATACTATATAGAGGTGCCTGGTGGTAAGAACGGTGTTAATGGGAAACACTGGATGCGTATCACAGGTTCGAGGGTTTCCCCGTCAGCTGAGGTGGCGTTTGTAGAGGCGGCTGATGAAGAAAATGCCATGGGGAAAGATTACAGCATCTCCTATGGTGAGAGCTTTTTTACCAACTATAAGATTCCAGTGCCTGAAAAGGGAAATCCTTTTGTGTCTACAGCAAGGGGGATGGCTATGATGAACAAGATACCCGTTGTTTCCCAAGGGACATCTGTATTTAAAATTACGGTTACCGACGGCGGTCTTTCCAAGGATTACTATCTGTATGTATCGGTGAAAGTAGCGGACGGCGGAGGTTATCTTCCAGACAAGATGACTTTGCTCAATGGGGAAGATGGAACGGCCCTCACGAAAGAACAGGGAGGAAGGGAGCTGAATCTTGCAGAGTTAGAATACGGAAGTTTTGGCGTATCCCCGGGATCAGACAAGATTGTGATACCGGATGAGATAAACTCTATCCGACTCCAGCTTCATCGGGAGGATCTTTTTAGCCACGTGAGTATGAGTCCGGATAACCCCGGCATTTATTATAAAGATGGTGGTCCGTATGATGCTAATGATCTGAAGGTTTCGGCTAATTTTGGTCCCTGGAGTAAAGTGTATGCGAATGGAAAGAGTACAGAGATTAAGCTTCAAAAAGGATTAAATGTGATACGGCTGATAGGAAAAAGTCAAACTCTTAAAAAATCAAGTAATAGCAGGATGACTTCCTGCGTATTGTTCCTGTACCGGCAGGGTGATAATTCTTATGAGAAGCCTGTGGGCACAAGTACAAAGCTGAAATCGGTGAGCGTATATCAGGGAGCTTTGTCAAAAGCCAGCGCAAAGGAAATAGCCAGCGCGAAAAAGGAGAAAGACCCTTCGTATGATTTTAACAGACCCGATGAATTGTTAGCGGCAGCGGATTGTTCCGATATGAGTAAGCTGAAGGTGGCATTATATAGTCCTTCGCCCTGCATTTATCTCTGGCTGGAGCCGGAGGACCCGGACGCTGTGGTCTCCATAGCGGGAAGTGAAGAAGAAAGGGGCGGCTATTTTGTACAGTTAGACCATGAGAATCAGGATGCTGTGCCC
The DNA here is from genome assembly GCA_910588825.1 of uncultured Lachnospiraceae bacterium. GTDB lineage: Bacteria > Bacillota > Clostridia > Lachnospirales > Lachnospiraceae > MGBC164599. The sequence goes on along the minus strand of CAJURF010000023.1, from coordinate 17,618 downwards.
ATACAGGTAACACCGGCTGACGGGAACACAGAAAATGCGGAGTTTCATTATCTGCCCATCCAATGGCAGGTGACGGATTCCAGTCTGGCAGATCTCACGGTGGAAGGCGGGACATTATCAGAAAGCAGCGGCAAAGAGGCTGCATACAGTAAGGAGATTAAAGATTATTATCTGATTCCGGATCGTTTCGACGAACCTTTGAAGATTACTTATGAAGAGGGAGCGGACAGTGATGTGGCAGTCTACGAAAACCGCCAGTCCGCCCAGCACCAGGTACAAGCCGAAGATCATACTCTTACTGTTGACCCGGCCAAGATTCACAAGGTTATCTTCCAGGTTACAGCCAAAGACGGAACATCCAATACGTATACCGTTGCCATTAAGAGACAGCCTCTGCCGGATGAGGCATACACCGCTTCAAAGGAAAAGGCACAGGGCATACTCGGGAAAATCACAGATGGCTGGAAGAGGAAAAAAGGCGTCCATATGGATAAGGATTACTGGGATGTTTTTGCCATGGCAGGCGCCAAAGAAAGCCTGGACGGATATTTCATTTACGATGTGACGAAGCACCTGTGCAGGCAGGGGACCGATTACAGCGCGGTCATCCTGGAACTGATTATGGCGGGGGAGAATCCATATGATTTCGCAGGCCATAACTACGTGCAGGAACTTCTGGATTACAAAAAGGAAAATGGAAATTACGGCCCCTATGCCTGCAGTATCTGGTCGTTGTACGCATTGGATGCGGCCGGTGTTTATGATGAAGATCTGGTGAGAACGGTCGCCAGGCAGGCAGACAGCAAGACATTCGACCTGGATATGAAGTCCTGGGCTCTGGCAGCGATACAGAATCATCTGAAGGACCAGCTGGACGGCGTGAATATAGAGGCCGTCAGCGCCATTGCCACAGAGTATATGAAGGGCAGACAGGACGGAAGCGGACCCATAGAGGGAACTTTTGAGCACTTGAGTTATAAGAACAGCAACCTCTACACACACGCCTGCGTCATTATGGGGCTGACAGCTGCAGGGATTGACCTGGAGGACGAAGAGTGGAAGATCAATGAAACCCTTCCCCTTGACGTGTTTGAACAGAGGCTGATGCCAGATGGGATGCTGAATGACCCGAGTCATGGAAAATCTTATAACCGTCAGCCGATGATCGCCTTAGGCGGCGTGATTAACCAGACAAATGTCTGGATGGATCAGGCGCTGACAGTGGGAAAAATTAAGGCTCTTCTTGCGGCGGCAGAGACATGTAAAAATAATCCGGCGTACGGGAAAAAGATTCAGGAACAGGCTATAGCCCTGCAGAACAAACTGGACAGGCTGGAAGATACGGCGGACCAAAGCATTGCCTATGGCCTGGGAGAACCGTATTATGCATTGTATGATCTGGTTGGGAAAGTAAAAGAAGAATGGAAACCTGTCACATTTATGGGGACAGAGGATGAGAAGAATACAGTAGATAAGCTCATCGATGAGATTGATGCCATCGGAACAGATTATTCTGCTAAGATCAATGACATCATAAGGTTGAAAAAGACTTATGATGAACTTTCCACAGATGCTGCCCAGCTTGTAAAACTTCAGCATTATGTGTCCAACAGGGACGTGCTGCTGGAAGCCAGCGCACAGGCTGAGAGCATTAATGCAAGAGTCGGCGCGTTGATTGCAGCCATAGACGCACTGCCTTCGGCTCCGTCTCTGGCAGATGAAGGGCAGGTAAATGCACTGAGAGCAGAGTATGCCGCGCTGCCGGCTGCGCAACAGGCAATGGTGGCAAATGCGGGCAGGCTGTCAACTTTGTACAGCGCCATTTTGAAGCTGAAAGACGTAGTCAGCCAGATTGAAGCACTGCCTGGCGTGGATGCGGTTGACCCCAAAGATACAGCCGTTATGGAACAGGTAACAGCGGCCCAGGAGGCCTACAACGCGCTGTCAGACGCAGAAAAAGCACAGATTACAAACAGCGCAAAACTGACAGAAATACTAAAGCGGATAGACAATTTAAATGCAGCTGCCCCGGTTATTGAGCAGATAGCCGCAATCGGTGAGATCACAGAGCAGAACTGGAAAGAGAAAGAAGCTTTGGTATTGATTGCGCGCGGCAGCTACAACAAACTCCAGAGCAGCCAGAAAGCTCTTGTTACCAACTACAATCTGCTGGAAAGTGCCGAAGCAGTACTCAGCTCTTTCAGGGGAGGCAAGGAGTTTTCCCAGATTATCACAATGATTCAAAAACTGTGGTTTACAGACAGTGCTTCCGGAGAGCAGGCCGCCGGGCCATTGACCCTTACAGAGGAAAATAACGGGATAGCTGTCAATGACATCTGGACACCTCAGTGGAGAGATTATGTGATCAATCTCCGTGGTATGGTGGACGGGCTGGAGGAAGCCCAGAAAGCATCTGTGGTAAATCTGGCAGATCTGGAAAAGGCAGAAGCGTATATCCGCAATCTTCAGGTCAGCAATGTGGCGGGAATGCTCACAGGGCTTCCAGACGCTTCCGCAATTGGCCAGACACCACTGACGCCTAAGCAGATCTCTGATATTGCGGCAGCGAAAGCGGCGTATGATGAATTGACAGCAGAGGAAAAAGAACTGTTGAAGGCTGACCCGGCAAATGCGGCATTAGCTGCAAATCTGGAACTTGCAGCCAATGCCGCAGAAGCAGACGCTTTATATCTGCCGGCATATCTGCAGGGGTATGTGCAGAAATTGGAAAGATTGTATATACAGTTCAAAGAAAAGCCTGTGCTGCGGACAGAGCTTACAGCCGTACAGAGAGCTCTTGACCAGTATAATGGATATCCGGAAAATTATAAGGCGGCTCTGGCAGAATTGTCCGGGAAACCAGGAGATATAGATACTGCGGCTGTGGATATGCTTTCCCATCTGCAGAGAAAGGCAGAGCAGACACAAAAAGATATTTCCGATGCGGCAGAGGCCGACAAAAAGATAGCAGAACTTCCGATGGATATCACAGATGATAATGCAGCCAGCGTTGAGGAGGCAGTTGCCGCAATTGAGAAAATCCTGGAGACAATGACGGAAGAAGCCAGGTCTTATCTGCGAAACACAGACAAACTGAACACTGTGAAACAATTATTGGACCACTATCAAGCAGAAAGAGCACCCCAGATAGAGAAATTCCAGAAGGGAATTCTGGACGGTCTTACGGCAAAAGCGTCTTCTTACAACAGTGTGAAAGTATCCTGGAATGCTTATGAAAATGCAGACAGCTATCATGTATACAGAAAGACTGCCAATGGAAAGTGGAAGAAACTGGCAGCGGTATCCACACTGCACTATACAGACAAAACAGCACAGCCGAAAACAGTTTACTATTACACAGTAAAAGCGGGAAGCAGCAAATGGGGAGAAGCGGTATACAGCAGCTATGAGACAGAAGGAGTGAAGGCCGTTACTGCTCTTGGAAAAGCTGTTCTGAAAAAGGCGAAACCGGCAGCAGGCGGAAGAAGTGCGAAGCTTACCTGGTCTAAGACAGCAGGCGCAAGTGGTTACGTGATCAGCCGTGCATCATCTGCAGGCGGCAGATATAAAAACGTAAAAACAATCAGTAATGGCAGCAAGCTCAGCTATACAGACAGGAAACTGGCGCCTGGCAGAACATATTTCTATAAAGTACGCGCTTACCGCCAGGTGAAAGGAAAGAAAGTCTTCGGCGCTGATTCGAATGTGAAATCTGTACAGGTAAAACCTGGGACGGTAAAAGGTTTCAGGGCGGTCAGAGCAGGCAGCGGCGTGGAATTGGAGTGGAAGGCAGTAAAAGGTGTGACAGGTTACAGAGTATACCGCGCGTCTTCTAAGAAAGGCATTTATCAGGCAATCGGGACATCGAAAAAAACGTCTTACCGGGATGGAAAGACAGCGACTGGACGGACTTATTATTATAAAGTACGTGCTTATAAGAAGGTAAACGGTAAAAACGTATATGGAAATTACTCCAAAGCGAAAAAAACTACTGTAAAGTAAAAAGAAAATAGAGTCAGAAATCCCGCGGCGCCAGGGCACTTGAAACATGCCCTGATGCCGCGGCGATATTCGTCATAGGGAAAGCAGCGAGAAGATTTCATTAAGGAGAGTGATATATGGGAAAGAAAATATTGGCAGTGATAGTGAGCGGCCTGCTGATATTGTCCCTGGATTTGTCAGTTCCTGCCAGCATACAGCCTGGGGGAGATCTGCCGCCGGAAGAGGAAACGCTGAACATGCGGGAAATTCCAGAAAAGGCCGTGAATCCGGATATACAGTCCATCATATATGCAGTGGAAAGAGCCGCGCAGCTGGAACATATAAATCTGCAGTCTCAGGAGATAGCAGATTTTCTGGCGGCATCCAGTATTTATGACAATATGGACGAGGAAACACGTGCCGGCCTTCCATCTCAGACCACAGCAGATATGGAAATGGTACGTCTCAGAATCGGGGAGGCAGTCCATACCTGCGACGGCATAACTGCCGGAAGCAGTCAATGGTACGTCAAAACCAATGTATCAGACGGCACAGATCGGGAAAATATTTTGGAATTATTGAAAAGCACTTTTCAGGGCAGCAGTCCCAGGCTGATTTACTACAAAAATATCAGTTACACAGATATCCGCAGTGGAGAGGATTACCATCATGACAGTATGATATCGGTGGCATTTCCCATTCCGGAAGGCTATGAAGATATGGAAAATCCATATATTTTCACCGTATCCAGGGGAAAGACTGTGAGATTGATGCCTAAGGAGGATGGGGCGGGGAATTTTTATCTGGGAAGTGCCCGGACTTTGTCCAGTGTTATCATTGCAGACCTGCCCATCAGTCTGTCTGGGATTTCTGTGGAAAAAGAGGCAGGACTCAACGTGGGCCAGACATATGCGGTAAAAGCTGCACCTGTGCCTGCAGATACCACCCAGCCGTACACTCTTGTCTGGGAGAGCAGTAATCCCAAAGTGGCCCAGGTGGACCCACAGGGGATTGTCACCGGAATAGCCCCAGGCACCGCCTGGATTACAGCGTCGGTGGAAGGCAGGGGGGAGCTGAAAAATACCTGTATGGTGACTGTAGTTCAGGGGGCTGTCAGTCTGGGCACAAAGGCCTGGGAGGTGCTGGAAGAGACAAGGGCGTATATACGCAGTATAGACAAGAATCCCACCATCGGCAGTGAGTGGCATATAATCGGCCTTGCCAGAGGAGGCATGGACCTTGGGGAACCGTACTTTTCCACCTATTACAATCATTTTGCGAATTATCTGGAAGAAAAAAAGGGAAAACTGACATCATCTGTCAAATACACAGAATATTCTAAGGCAATTGTCGCCATGACAGCCATGGGAAAGGATGCCAGGAATGTGGCAGGCTACAACCTGCTGGAGAGTCTGGCCGATTTCGAAAACGTGGCCGCCCAGGGAGTCAATGGACCAATCTGGGCGCTGATTGCCCTGAATGCCAATCCCCAGTACACCATTCCAGAGACTGCAGGCGTGCAAAACCAGACAACAAGGGAAAAACTCCTGGAGTATATTTTAGACAATGAGACACCTGCGGGAGGCTGGGATTTGATGGGGCTGGCGCCAGATTCGGATATGACAGGAATGGCGCTGCAGGCATTGGCGCCATTTTACAAAAAGAGCGGCTATGAAGATGTGACGGCTGCTGTAGACAGGGGATTGGAGGCGTTAAGCCGGATACAGGATTCTGACGGAGGGTATTCCACCATGGGGTCAAAGACGGTGGAATCCTGCGCACAGGTAGTGACAGCGTTGTGCGCACTGGGAATTGACCCGGAGACAGATTCCAGATTCATCAAAGGCGGCAGCTGGACCGTGGAGAAGCTTCTCTCTTATCATATACCCGGCAGCGGATTTATGCATGTGAAGGCCGGAGAGGCGAATAATGGAGGAGGGGCGGCCGGGGAAGTGAACGGTATGGCAACGGAACAGGGCCATTATGCGCTTGTAGCTTACCAGAGGCTGAAACAGGGAAAGACCGGACTGTATGATATGTCAGATCTGACAGTGCATGAGGGAGGGAAAGGAGACGGCAGCGGGACGGGGCTGGAAGTGTCTTCGCCCACGCCCGTCAATACCCCTTCACCCAAGCCAGGTTCTACACAGCCATCTGGTTCAGCTGTATCTGGTGGAAATGGACAGAACCAGACAGTACAAGGTATTGGAAACGGGGGAGGAGCCAGTACAGTCAGCGGTGCAGGCGCCGGCAGGCTGGCATATGCGGGGCCTGCTCCTTCTGCGGTTCCGTCTGTGTCAAAAAATGCTTCGTCAGACAGTGTCTCAGCAAACAGGAAGAAAGTTGGGAAAACACAGAAAGAAGAGGGAGGCAGCGGCTGGAATTTTGAAGGGGCAGCTTACGAGGAAACAGAACATGACTGGGATTTTCAAGGAGAATCTATAGATACAGGGGGCCTGGATATAGAAGAAAGAGGGAATGAGAAAACAGAGAACAGAAGACAGATTCCTCCGCTGGCAGCTGGCGCGGCAGGAGGGATATTAGGAACAGCGGCTTTGGAAGGAGGCAGGTACTTATGGAAATACAGACGGAGAAAGCTGGGAGGCATGACTGGATGACCAGCGGGACAGTGACAGCGGAAAAAGAATAGAGAAAGGAGAATTTTCATGAAAGAAAGAAGAAAAAATGAGAGAGCAGGGAAAATGTTCTGCAGAATATGGCTGGCAGTTTTCATAGCCCTGGCGGTGACGATGGCCCATAAAACAGAGGCATCAGCAGATACACTTACCATGACGGTGGAACGGTTCTCCATAGGGGGCGGGTTTCTGGTAGAACCTACGGTGGCAGAATTCACACCGGGAGAGACTTATGGGGATGTATTAAAGCGGGTGCTGGACAGCAAAGGAATCAGCCCATCGATTACGCAGACTCAGTATGGGCCTTATCTGGAAGGAATATTAGGGGCAGATACAGGATGGAATCCCCCGGAATGTGTAAAAACGGTTTTAGAAGGTCTGAATATGAAAGCCGGGGAGAATAAAAATGCGCCGAATTTATCCGAGTTCTCTTACACACAGGGGGCTGGCTGGATGTATTACGTGAATAACGTCTACGTTCCGGTGGGAATCGGTGTGAGCCAGCCAAAAGATGGAGACGTGGCGCGGTTTATGTTCACACTCTGTTATGGGGCAGACCTTACTGGACAGGTGAATGAGAATATGGGAATGGAAGGGCTTCCGTCTTCTATGCAGTGGTATCAGCCCATCGATAAGTCTTCATTGGTACGCGTCATGGGAGAAATTAACAAAGACCGTGCGCGCTGGGAGAGTGCCCCAGGGTTTCAGGAGGCATATCAAAAGGCATCAGCAGTTATGGCGCAGATGGATTACGCGGATGAATATGAACTGAGCGAGACAATAGCGCTGCTGGAGGATATTGGGAAAAAACTGCCGCCATTGCCGGAGGCTGTCAAGTTAGACAAGGAAACGCTGGAGCTTCAGGGCCCGGGGAAATCAGAAAAGCTATCCTGTTCTTTTGTTCCGGAAAATGCAGTTTCTGCTGTATCATGGGGCTCCGAAAACCCAGGAGTGGCAGAAGTAAACGATGGTGTCGTAACATCAAAATCCAGCGGTACAACAGTGGTCTATGTACAAACTGCCAATGGAAAACGGGCAGAATGTAAAGTGACCGTACTGCCGTCTCAGACAGCGGAGCCAACACAGCCAGCAAATCCGACGCCGCCGGTAAATCCGCAGCCTACGGGTGGCGCTGAAGAAAAACCGGTTCAGTCCATAGCTTTCACCCGGACCAGCTGTTCGATTGATCTGGTGTCTTCTCCCACGATTACACTGGAATATGTGCTGACACCAGTGGACGCCAAGACATCTCTAAAGTGGGAATCTTCAAATCCTGCTGTGGCAGAGGTAAATGCCGGACAGGTAACTGGGAAAAAGGCCGGGGAAACGGATATTACTGTCACAACGGATAATGGGAAAGCAGCTGTCTGCCATGTGACCGTTGTTTCGTCGGCAAAGGATAAGGATGCATTTATTTCCGGACAGCCGGTTATGAAGGCTGTGTACAGCGGCCAGGCAGTGCAGCTGAGCTGGGAGTCCTATGAAAATGCGTCGTCTTACCGAGTTCTGCGCATGACTGCCGGAAGCGGAAAGTTTGAGAGCCTTGCCAGTGTGAATGCTCTGTCTTATGCAGACCAGACGGCAGAGGCAGGAAAGAGTTACACATATACCATACAGGCGGCAGCTGACAAATGGGGTGGTGAAATAGAGAGCCAGATGGCAAAACCCGTTTACATTGAGATAGCAGGTGAAAAAGAACCGGCGCCGGTTACTGTGGGAAGCACTGCCATATCCAAGATTACTTCTCCGGCCTATAATAAGCTGAAACTCACCTGGAGTAGAGCAGAAAATGCCACAGGTTATATCCTGTACCGCAGCACTTCAGCCGTAAGCGGTTATAAAGCAGTCAAAACCATTGCAAAGGAAACGACTCTAACATATACAGATACAAACATAAAGACAGGAACTGTTTATTACTATAAAGTACGTGCCATTCATACAGAAAACGGAACTACAGTAAATGGAACTCTTTCAGTGGCAAAAGGCAAAAAGGCTGTCCTGGCAAAACCATCAGTAAAGACCACAGCCGGGAAGAAGAAGGCAGCGGTGAAATGGGGAAGAGTAAGTGGTGCCAGCGGTTATACTGTGTACCGCGCTGCCGCCAGAAACGGAAAATATAAAGCTGTATATACAGCGAAAAAGGGCGGCGCCGGAAAATACATGAATACCCGGCTGAAATCAAAGAAAACTTACTTTTATAAAGTGAGGGCTTATCGTATGGCAGATGGCCGGAAAGTGTGGAGCGCTGACAGTGCTGTAAAAAGTGTGAGAGTTAAGTAATGTAAAAAATGTGTTTCTGGAGAGATGAGGGAAAAGGAATGAAAAAGAAATATTCAGTTTTTAGCAGACTACTGTCCCTGCTCACAGCGGCATTCCTGTGCGCCGGTCTTTTAGGCGGCTGCAAAGGGGCAGGCAGTGAAGAAAATATCCGGACAGCGGCTGTGCCCCAGACAGAGGAAGACAAGGATGTGGAGCCGTTAAAGGAACACAATGATATTCCGGAAGATGGCACGGTCACCAAGGCGCAGATGGGAACCATAGCCGGGAAAGAGGGCACCTATTATTTTGACAGCGAGACAGAAGACGGCGTTACTTACCAGTGGGCCTATGAGGGAGAGCAGATACAAAACCCCATCGAACAGAAGCTGAAAGTAGAATGTGCCTCTGACGGACTAAAGGACATACAGAAAGCCGCGGGAAATGCCCCCTATGGCCTGGGTGTGATTCTCCAGGACATGGAGATGGCGGCTCCCGCCAAGCTGACCCTGACCCTCTCAGAAAAGTGGAAAGCCGACAAAGTGCTGTTCTGCACCTATGAGGACGGGAAGATCTATCAGCTGGCCCAGGGGCAGATCGAACAGGTGAAGGAGGGGAAGAAGAAAGTTTCCCGGATCTCTTTCCCTGTGACCAAGGCAGGGGATACCTTCTACCTGGTGGGAGGCTCCACCAAAGGAGAACAGGGACAAAGCGGCGGGACATCCGCCAAGTCCAAGAATCAGTCCGGTACTTCCGGCAATACCTCTGCATCGGAAAAGTCCGATTCCGGCAGCGGCGTTGCCCAGGCCCAGCTCCCCGGACAGGGCGCAGGGGATTCCTCCAAGCATGCGTCTGAGGGCGGGGGAGAAGTTTCGGATGGTGAGAATCCGGCGGACGGCTGGACAGGAGACGGACAGCAGGAAATCCCGGGAGAAGGCTTGGGCGGCCAGCAGACAGACGGGGGCCAGGGAGAAACCCACACCTGCACCATCTCCATTGAGTGTTCCACGCTGTTAAATAACTGGGATCGTGTAGAAGAAGCAAAGAAGGAATTCGTCCCCTCGGACGGCTGGATTTTTCAGCCTGCAGAAGTTACGTACACTCCCGGGGAGACAGTCTTTGACGTGTTAAAGCGTGTATGCGCAGACGCGGGCATTCAGATGGAGTCCCGGTATACGCCCATGTACGGCAGCTATTATATAGAAGGAATGAATCAGCTCTATGAGTTCGATGGAGGCCCCCAGTCCGGGTGGATGTACAGTGTGAACAGCTGGTTCCCCAATTACGGCTGCTCCAGCTATACAGTCAATGACGGGGATGTGATCGAGTGGCGGTACACCTGTGACCTGGGTTCTGACGTGGGCAATGTGTATATGGGGGATGAGAGCTGATGAGGGATGCGTTTTCTAGATGCCATCCCCTGCTGAATTTTTATTATTTCGCGGTGGTGCTGGGGTTTACCATGTTCGTCCAGCACCCGGTGTTCCTGGCGATCTCCTTTGTGGGAGGCACCTGCTATGCCGTCTGCCTCAAGGGGTGGAAGGACACATTGAAAATGAATGTGCTCTTTACCTTTCCCCTGCTGCTCATCACCGCCCTCACAAACCCTCTGTTCAACCACTACGGGGTCACACCCCTGGTTTATATCGAGAGCAGCGGCAACTGGGTGACCCTGGAAGCCTTTGTCTACGGGCTGGTGCTGGGGTGGGTGATGTTTATCGTCATTGGATGGTTTTCCTGCTATAACAAGGTAATGACCAGCGACAAATTCGTATATCTGTTCGGACGGGTGATTCCGTCCCTGTCGCTGCTTTTATCCATGGCCCTGCGCTTTGTACCCGTGTTTGCCGCCCAGATGAAGGTGATCCGCAATGGGCAGAAATGCGTGGGTATGGATGTGTCCAACGGAAAATATCTGAAGAAAGCCCTCTATGGACTGAACCTGTTGTCCATCCTGGTGACCTGGGCCCTGGAGAACGCCATCGAGACAGCGGACTCCATGAAAGGGCGGGGGTACGGCCTGCGGGGCAGGACAGCCTTTTCCATCTACCGGTTTGACAAGCGGGACTGGTGTATGGGCTCTGCCATGCTGGCGCTGACGGCGGTATTCGTCCACGGGTGTCGGGCAGGCGCGGTATTTGCCCAGTACGACCCCAGGATTCTGCTGGCGGGATTTACCATACAGGGCAGGAACGCCCCTGTGTCATGCAGTCCGGGGCTGGCTTTCGCCTGTTATGCGGCCTTTGCCCTGTTCTGCTTTCTGCCGGTTATCTTAGGGGCGGTGGAGGCCATATCCATGGAAAGAAGCCGGGCCCGGGCAGGGATGGAGGCAGGAGCCACTTACCGGCAGATTTACCAGGAGATAGAGAGAGAAGGGGGCGTGCCCCTGGCTGATGAAGAACGGGAAGGAAAAGGGGGAATCCGGATATGGACATCATAACCATCAAAGACCTGAGCTTTTCTTATCCGGACAGCGGGAAAGAGACCCTGTCCCATGTAGATATGGCAATCCAGGAGGGCACTTTCAATGTGCTGTGCGGCAAGAGCGGCTGCGGCAAGAGCACCCTGCTGCGCCAGCTGAAAAGCGTGCTGGCGCCCCACGGGGAAAAGTCCGGGGAGATCTATTACCGGGGAGCGCCCTTGAGCGCTGTGGGCCAGAGGGTTCAGAGCCAGGAGATCGGATATGTGCTGCAGAACCCGGAAAATCAGATTGTCACAGACAAGGTATGGCATGAGCTGGCCTTCGGCCTGGAGAGCCTGGGCTGTGACGGCGAGGTGATACGGCTGCGGGTGGCAGAGATGGCCAGTTATTTCGGCATCCACCAGTGGTTTTACCGGAACGTGTCCGAGCTGTCCGGAGGGCAGAAGCAGCTGTTGAATCTGGCGTCTGTTATGTCCATGCATCCCCGGCTGCTGATTTTGGATGAGCCCACCTCCCAGCTGGACCCCATAGCCGCCTCGGACTTTCTGGAGACCGTGAAGAAGATCAACCGGGATATCGGCACCACGGTGGTGCTCACCGAACACCGGCTCCAGGATGTGATTCCCTGGGCGGACAAAGTATTTGTCATGGACCAGGGCCGTCTGGCTGTGGAAGGGCCTCCCCGGGAAATCGGGGAGAAGTTAAAAGCGGCAGGCAGCGGCATGTTCCTGGCTATGCCTGTACCCATGCAGGTGTACGCGGCTGTGGACAGCCAGGAGGCCTGCCCGCTGACAGTCAGTGAGGGACGCCAGTGGATCTCCGGCCTGATGAACCATATGCCGGTAGAGTCCCTGAAAGTGCCCAGGCCCTTACAGGACCCAGAGGAAGAAAACACAGGCGCAAAAAAAGAAAAGAAGCGTTTTCAGAAGGTGAGAAAAGCGGCAGAGTCCGTGAAGGCCGCCGCGAAAAAGAAGGAAGAAAAGAAGAACCTGGCCATCCAGGTGGATGAGGCCTGGTTTCGGTATGAAAAAGAAGGAAGGGACGTGGTAAGGGACCTGTCCCTGGAAGTGAAGCGGGGAGAATTCTATGCCCTGGTGGGAGGCAACGGTACGGGAAAGAGCACAGCTCTGTCCCTGATCAGCCGGGTACGCAGTCCCCACAGGGGGAAGATCCTGCTGGAAGGAAAGGATATCCGGAAATATTCGGACCGTGAATTATACCGGGGGTGCTTAGGGGTCCTGTCCCAGAATCCCCAGAGTATGTTTATCAAGAAAACCGCCCGCGAAGACCTGTACTCCATCATCGGCGGCAGGAAAGAGAAGAAATCAGAGGAGTACACAGCGGACATGGAGAAAGCCCGGGCGGTGGAGGGCATCGTAAGCCTGACGAATCTGGAGGGGCTGCTGGACCGGCATCCCTATGATTTAAGCGGCGGGGAACAGCAGCGGCTGGCCCTGGCGAAAGTGCTTCTGCTCAGGCCCAGGATACTGCTGCTGGACGAGGCCACCAAGGGAATGGACGCGGAGTACAAAGAAGAACTGGGGGGCATCCTGAAGAAACTCCAGAGCCATGGGGTGACCATATTGATGATCTCCCATGACGTGGAATTTGTGGCGGAGTACGCTGACCGTGTAGGGCTCTTTTTCGAGGGCAATGTGGTGGCGTGCAGGCCGGCCAGAGCGTTTTTCGCGGGAAATAACTTCTATACAACAGCGGCAAACCGCATGGCACGTCATTACTTTCCCGATGCGGTGACCGCGAAGGAGGTGGCTGGATGCTTGCAGGCGAATCTTTAGACCAATTTATTGACACGTACTGGGAGTGGGACAGAGCGAAAGAAGCGCAGGATGACCGTTTTCTTCACCCGGATACAAAGAGTGGGGAAGAACTGGAAGAATACCGGCTGAAAGAGGACGGGGTGATCGTGGAGCCCATCCGAAGAGGGAAGGTCAGCAGGCGCACCTGGATAGCCCTGCTGATCATGCTCATCACCGTTCCCCTGATGCTGTACCTTTCTGTGAAATTCTTCCACGGGAAGAAATATATGAGGTTTAGCCTGCTGGTGGTGTTCTTTGCCATGGCGCCTTTCTTTATGGCGTTCGAGGGGAGAAAGCCCCAGGCCAGGGAGATCATGGTGATCGCAGTGCTGGCGGCCATCGGAGTGGCGGGCAGGGCGGCATTTTATATGATTCCCCATTTCAAGCCTATAGCGGCCGTGGTCATCCTCACAGGGGTGTCATTCGGCGGCGAGGCAGGCTTCCTGGTGGGATGCTTCATCATACTGGTGTCCAACATGTTCGCGGGCCATGGCCCGTGGACTCCGTGGCAGATGTTCTCCTACGGCATGATCGGCTTTCTGGCGGGCATCCTGTATCAGAAAGGGATCATGAAAGCCAGCAGGGTACAGCTGTGTATCTATGGATTCTTGAGCGTGTTCTTCATCTTCGGCGGAATCATGAACCCGGCCAGCATACTGATGACCTATGGGCGCATCACAAAGATGAGCCTGCTGGCCCACTACATATCCGGCGCCCCGGTGGACATGGTGCAAGCCACAGCCACAGTCATTTTCCTGTGGTTCATGAGCCGGCCTATGCTGGAGAAACTGGAGCGGATTAAGAAAAAATATGGGCTGATACAGAGGTAGCTTCCAGCAGGTTTTACGAAATCCAGCTATACTTTTTAGAATAGATAGCGTATAATGAAATCAGCGATAAATTGCCCCGCATTCAGTCGCATTTTGGAAAGATGTTTTTGATATTTTAAGACACGCTCTAGGGTAGGAATAATCCCAAAGTTAAAGAGGAGGAGTCGTTATGATGTATCCATTTATGACACTGGAAGATAATACAGAGATTGTCCATTCAGAACAATTGGAAAATGGGGAGGTAAAGGTGTATATTGAAACACCAGATGAAAAAAACTGTTTTCATAGTATGACTTGCTATCTTCCATCTTATCGCATAGAAGTTGACGGCTATTCAGAAAAAGAAATTAATTATTTTATGGACATAATAAAATCCACAGCAAATTTGATTATTGAGTTTTCAAAAGAGGGAGGATTTATGAATGCATCGGGTTTTTAGAAAGTAATTATTTTAGTTGACATATTAGTGGAAAACTTTAAAATCAAGGGGTGATCGCTGTGATCACCCCCTTTTCCATGCAGGAGATTACAAAAGTATGCTTCAAACCCTGCCAAGTGCAGTCAGCTTAGATATCTCCTCCCTTAATTCCTTCCCCTGAGTAGTGAGAAAATCGCCGATAATCAAGGCATTGATACCCGCCTCGTATCCTGCGTATTCATCATCCCCCATGGCGTTTTGGCGGCCTCCTGCGAAGCATAATGTCTGCTTTGGCATAACCAGCCGAAACAAAGCGATTGGGCGGAGAATTTCATCTGTACTCAAAAGGGGCTGATGTTCCAGTCTGGTGCCGGGAATCGGGTTAAGTATATTCACAGGAACGCAGTCCGCATGCAATTTCTGCAGTGCATAGGCCATTTCCACCCGCTGGCGGGACGTTTCACCCATTGAGATAATTCCGCCGCAGCATATTTCCATGCCCGCCTCCCGCGCTATACGGATTGTTTCCAATTTATCCTTATAGCTGTGGGTAGAACATATCTGGGGAAAGTAGCTGGGGGCAGTCTCTATGTTATGGTGATAACGGGTGACTCCGCATCCGGCTAATGCCTGTGCCCGCTGTTCGTCCAGACTGCCCAGTGAGGCGCACAGCCCTATGCCTGTCTCATTATGTAACCGCCGGTATATCTGCAGAATATGGCTGAATTCCTCATCGGTCAGCCGCTCGCCGCTTGTGACCAGGCTGAACCGCTCTACGCCGTTTTTTTCCAGCAGTCTCACATGAGACGCAATTTTCTCATAAGAGATATCGCCGATTTTTACTACATGGATATGGCAATTGTGATGGGATGACTGTGCGCAGAATGCACAGTCCCCGCTGCATCGGCCCACTTTTACTGCATGGATGGCACACATTTTTACCCGGCTGCCGTGATATTGTTTTGTAATTGCGCCTGCCGCGTGGATGAGCTCATCCAATGGCATAAATTCAGGGTCCATCAGCAGAAGCGCCTCCTCCGGGCTGGGAATGTATCCATCTGCTGCCCTCTCTAAAATCTGCTTTTTCATTGTTTTCCTCTTTCATATAGAAACTCTCATGAAACTCCCATCATATTTTTTCCGGCGTCAGCGCCAGAAATCCCGCTCCCATTAAGCGTCCCCGAAGGGGAATCACTGCCACAGAGCAGAATACAATTTTTACTATATCCAGCGGAATATAGGGGAAGACCGCCAGAGACAGCCCTGCCATAAAGGTATTTCCCGTGGTGCCACACAGCCAGATGGTTCCGCCCAGGTATAATAGGAAATGGGCTGCGCAGATGGCTATGGTGCCATTGATGAGAACCCGTTTCTGCCCGTACTTCTTCTGCAGTGCCCATCTGCTGTTTAATGCCCAGGAAACAATGGCTGCCATAATGGGATAGACCATCAGATAACCGCCTGTGGGACCCAGCAATGCGCCCATTCCGCCTTTAAACCCGCCAAATACAGGAAGCCCCGCAGCACCAAGTACAAGATAACAGACCTGTGAGAGCACCGCGCAGCGGGGAGGCAGGAAAATAGACGCCGTGTACAGACCCACCATCCCAAAGGATATGGGAACAGGGGAAAAGGGAATGGGAATGGCAATCTGCGCGCAAATCGCCGTTACTGCCGCAAAAAGAGCCGTGATGCATAAATCTCTTACCGATAATTTTTCTTTCTTCATGAAATCCTCCTGTTTTTTGAAATGATAATCTCTCCTGATATGACGGAATGCTGGTTTCCCTCCTGGGTGCGCACACGCAGCGCGCCGTTTTCATCCACTCCCAGCACAGATGCCTGATAGCGTTTTCTTCCCTCTGCCAGTTCTACCTGCTTTCCCATGAAAAGCAGTCTTTCTGAGTACGACGCGAGAATTTCTTCTCGTTTCTGATGCAAAGTAAAGTCGTTATAAATTTTCTCCAGCTGGTTCAGGACCTCTGCCAGCAATTGATTGCGCAGACCCCGCTGTCCGGTTATTTCCAGAAGGGATACCGCAATTTCTTTTACAGCGGCGTCCACCACACCGGTATTAATGCCAATACCCACCACCACACCTTCAATTTTTTGCAATTCGGCAGATATGAACGCTTCTGACAAAATTCCACAGAGCTTCCTGCCTTTTAGGAATACGTCATTCACCCATTTAATATCCGTTTGGACACCGCATATTTTGTCCACCGCCCGGCATACTGCAGACGCGGCACAGATGGTGAGCAGAGTGATATCCTGAAGCTCTATCTCCGGTTTCAGCAGGACACTGAAATATATGCCCTGCCCTGCAGGCGAGGAAAAAGTCCGCCCCAGCCGCCCTCTGCCCGATGTCTGTTCATCAGCGGCGACTGTGTATCCTTCCGGAAGAGACGCTGTATTCAGTTCCTTGAGACGATTATTAGTTGAACTGATCGTCTCATGCAATTCCAGTTCTCTCCCAAAGCTCTCTGTGGACAGATAACTTGTGATTCCCTGAACGGATAGTCCGTCGCTGGAATCTGTCAAACGGTATCCTCTGTTTGCCATTGTCTCAATCTCATGCCCTTTTTCCTGCAGGGCATGCACCGCTTTCCATACTGCCGTCCTGCTCACTCCCAGCTGCCGGGCAATCTGTCCGCCGGTAACCACCTCTCCCCGTTTCTGTTCTAAATAGGAGAGTACTCTTTCCTGAAGCATGGAATCACCTCCGGAGGTATTATACCTGATTTTGGTTTTGACTGTCAACCTATATAGAAATATTAGTTGACACTAAAAAATCACGACACAAAATCCTCAGCATTTTATCACTATTTGGGCACATTTTTCCAGTAAAATATCGGCAGAATAAAATGAGGGAGGGCGTGATGGGAATCAGGGCCGGGAAAAGAGGAAAAAAATGGATTATTTTGACAGGGGCAGGCATCCTGTTAGCTGCAGGAATAGGAGGTATCTGCATCATCCAGCCTGGAAAAGGGAAAAAAGGCGCAGCTGTGCCAGAGGCAATTGGCGTAAAGGCGGGCAGAGATACCCTCTCCACCTCGGTTGTGGGCAGTGGAAGTCTGCAGGGCGGGGAAATACAGGACATCCAGGTGCCGTCAGGACTGGTGATTGAGTCCGTTGCCGTGGAAACAGGAGACACAGTAAGCGCCGGCCAAGTTCTTGCCACAGTGAATGAGACGGCATTGAAGGCAGAGATTGCCCAAGTACAAAGTGTCATAACTCAGCTGGAAGTAGTAGGTGCCG
>CAJURF010000022.1 GCA_910588825.1 uncultured Lachnospiraceae bacterium | reverse complement strand
TTATCGGAGACATGGAGGTTCAGGACATTACGCCCCGTGTGGTGGACAAGTACATTCAGACCCTTCAAAAGACGCCTTCTGTTTCCAGAAAGAACCGGAAAGCCCGGACGGAATTTGTTACCAACCAGACCATTGAAAAGATTATCAAGCTGCTCCGCTGTGCTTTCAAGCAGGCGGTAAGATGGGAACTGATCGGGAAAAACCCTTTTGATAATGCGGTCCTTCCAAAGACCGAGTACAAAAAGCGGGACATCTGGGATGCGGAAACAATTCGTCTGGCGCTGGATCAGTGTACGGACAGTAAGCTGTATATCGCCATGAATCTTGCTTTTGCGTGTTCTCTGCGTATGGGAGAGATTCTTGGACTGACCTGGAAAAATGTTCACATTGAGGATGAAAATATTACGGCGGACAATGCTTATATTTACATAGAGGCAGAGCTGACAAGGGCCTCCAAGCAGGCTATTGAAATGTTGGGGCAAAAAGATATTTATTATATTTTTACCCCGCTCATGCCGAATACCAGTACCCGCCTGATTCTGAAAAAGCCGAAAACAGATTCCAGTGTCCGTAAGGTATGGCTGCCTAAAACGGTTGCCTATATCCTCCGTGAATGGAAAAAGTCGCAGGAAGAATTAAAGGGATTTCTCGGTGACGAGTATCAGGATTTTGACTTGGTGGTTGCGTTACCAAATGGCAGACCTTGCGAAAATCGGATTATCGAGAAAGAGTTTTCACTGTTGAAACAAAAGGCAGGGCTCCCTAACGTCGTCTTTCACTCTTTGAGACATTCCAGTACGACTTACAAGCTGAAACTCAACCACGGCGATCTGAAGGCCACACAGGGCGATACAGGACATGCAGAGATAGATATGATCACAAAGGTCTATGCTCACATTCTCGACGAGGACCGCAAGATCAATGCGCAGAAATTTGAGAGTGCCTTCTATGCGAATCCTGATTTGAGGAAGGTAACGCCTCCGCAGAAACAGCCTCCGGTACAAACCGTAGACCTTGCAGCATTGATCGAACAGCTTCAAAAATCACCGGAGCTTGCAAGTACACTGGCTGCGCTAATTGCAGGCCAAAAAGCGGTCTGAAAACAAAGGACATTCGCAATCCGCTTCGCTACTTGCTCAAGAGTGCTCCGCACTCCAATTAGCAAAGAGGCAGTTTTTATTAGCAAGGCGCAGATTTTTGTTCGTTTCCAATTAGCAAAATATACACTGCAACTCATAAACATTCAATTACTCTCCAACCAAAGGAAGATGGTTTCGTCTAAGGATTACGGCTGAATAAAAAAAGCTGTAAACCCTTGAAAACAAAGGCTTACAGCGTTGTTTCTGGCGTCCCAGAGAGGACTTGAACCTCCGACCCCACGCTTAGGAGGCGTGTGCTCTATCCAACTGAGCTACTGGGACTTATGCAAAAAATATGAACTTGTATTCCTAATTTAGACTCGAACCATCTACCGCTTAGGAGGCGGTCGCTCTATCCAGCTGAGCTATAGCGACATTTATTATTTTCACTGCCGTTCCCGGCCACTGTACATATAATACTATAAAACCTGAAATATTGCAATAAAAAGTTTTTGAGGAAATAAAAGGAAATGATTGTGTCTATCTGTGAATTTTGTTATAGTGGAAAGGAAATGAAATGAGCGTACAGGCTTCGCCAATGTATGCATAATATACAGGGATAGACGAAAGGAATGGTCATTCTTTATGGAAAGAAGAGATAAAATCAATTACTATTTGGATCTGGCTCAGGTGGTGGCACAGAGGGGAACCTGTCTGCGCCGTCTCTACGGGGCTGTAATTGTGAAAAACGATGAAGTGATTTCCACCGGTTACACAGGGGCACCCAGGGGGCGGGAGAACTGTTCTGACAGGAAAACCTGCATCCGTGAGGAGTTGAATGTTCCCAGAGGGGAGCGCTATGAGCTGTGCAGGAGTGTCCATGCAGAGGCCAATGCCATAATCAGCGCTTCCAGGGATCAGATGCTGGACAGCTCCCTCTATCTTGCGGGGACGGAAGTTTCCACGGGGGAGCTGATTAAAAATTCCTGCAGCTGTTCCATGTGTAAACGAATGATTATCAATGCGGGCATTAAGGAAGTTTATATTCGTGATACCAGGGACGAGTATCGGAAGATTTATGTGGAAGACTGGATTGCGGATGACGATTCCCTGAGTATGAAATATGGATATTAACACACAGCATCGAGTACATTTTCTGGACTCACTTCGGGGAATTACGATTATTCATATGGTTCTGTTCCATTTTTGTTATGACCTGGTATTTTTTGTGGGGATAAATATATCCTGGTATACACAGTGGCCGGGAAATCTATGGGGCACTTATATACGC
Source organism: uncultured Lachnospiraceae bacterium (assembly GCA_910588825.1). Lineage (GTDB taxonomy): Bacteria > Bacillota > Clostridia > Lachnospirales > Lachnospiraceae > MGBC164599. Next base: position 44,549 of record CAJURF010000022.1, on the reverse strand, counting down.
TGGAGCTTTATTTTGATCTCCGGTATGGTATTTTCTATGGGCAGACATCCTGTGAAACGGGGGATGATTCTGCTGGGATGGGGCTGTGTACTGACACTGGCCACCTGGGCGGCAGTGCCGGAAGCGATGGTTCGTTTTGGAATTTTAAGTTTTCTGGGAACTGCGTCACTTTTGGGGGCTCTGCTATATCCCTGGCTGAAGCGGATGCCGGCTCAATGGGGGATGTTATGTTCGGCAGTGCTTTTGGCTGTGTGCTGGACAGTGCCCCAGGGCGGCCTGGGCACAGGCAGACACATCCTGATGAAAATACCGGAGAGCTTTTATGATACCTCTTTTCTTTACTGGCTGGGCTTTCCAAGTGAAGACTTTTATTCGTCCGATTATTTTCCTGTATTTCCTTGGATTTTTCTGTTCTTTTTCGGTGTTTTCCTTGGTGAATTTTTACGGTACAAAGGAGTTTTTGAATGGATGAGCAGAAAGAGACCTGGTACACTGGCGTTTTTGGGCCGTCATAGTCTATGCATCTACCTTCTCCACCAGCCGGTGCTTTATGGAGTATGTATAATTTTAAAATCGTTATATTGAAATTTTTATAAAAAAAACAAAAAAAATGGTGACTTTAGACAATTATATGATATAATACTAAGAACTAACTCATAAAAATCACACAAATTAAAAATGTAAGCGTATAAGTCCAAAATCTATTGTTCCATCCAGACAGAAATTAATGGTTTTGTCTAAACTCGTAACGTTTGAAGCAGTTTCTCAATGATCTTTATTTAGATTCTAAGGACATGCAGAAAAATAATCTGCATAAGTTATTTTCCAGCAGGGTTCAAAAGTGAGGGGGGATAGTATGTCAATATTAGATTGGTTTAAGAAAAAACAGGAAGAGGAAGAACAGGAACAGGCAGAACTGGAGAGCACCGGGAAAGTCTTGAAGGAGACGAGTTATAAAGGGAATGAGCGGATTGATAAACTTCTGGAAGATATTTGGGCAGACAGAGAACGTCATCCCTTGGATATGGCAGCGGTGGAACCTTTGCTTAAAACCCTTCGGCAGAATCTGAAAAATCTTGAGACGAAACGCAAAGCAGCAGAGTTACTGGAAGCAAAAAAGGGATGGGGACAGGATGTGGACGGAAGCGAGATACAGATCCCCCCGATGAATGCAAACTGCAATGTATTTCTTGCGGCCGATAAAATGACTGCCTTTGTGTGTGTATTTCCGCCCATTGCAGGCGGGGAAGAAGTCAGGTATGAGATGATCAAGGAAGCTTTGAATAAAAAGAATGTTAAGTTCGGGGTGGATGAGGAAAAGCTGATTGATATTGCGGATGAAAAGAAATACGGCGTTTTATTTGCCGCAGCCAGGGGAAATCCCTGTATTCATGGGGAAGACGGATTTGTGGTTGACCATTATCCAAGGGAAGTGGATGAGGGATTGAAAGAAGATGAACGGGGCAATGTGGATCATAAGAGCCTGCGCAGATTCCATAGTATCCAGGAAGGGGAGGTAATCTGTGAGATTACATATCCCACAGAAGGGGAGGATGGCATGGACGTGACAGGCCGGGAGTTAAAGGCCCGTCCGGGAAAAAGCCCCCATGTACCCCAGGGAAAGAATACAGAACTGTCCGAAGACGGAACAAAACTGACAGCCGTGATAGATGGTGATGTTACTTTTCAGAATAATACATTTTGTGTGGATAAGATCTTGACCATAGCGGAGTCAGTAGATAATTCCGTGGGGAATCTGGATTATAATGGGAACATTTTAATCAAAGGAGATGTGAAAAGCGGATTCAAAGTCAATGCCACAGGGGATATTATTGTACAGGGGTCTGTAGGAAGCGCCAAGCTGTGTGCCGGGGGTAATATTGAGATCATGGAAGGCATGAACGGAAATGGCCAGGGAACACTGGAGGCACGGGGGGATGTGAAAATTACCTTCATGGAAAGCGTAAATGTGATCTGTTACCAGGATATTTATGCGGCTACCATTGTCAATTCTGATATTTTATGCGGCGGAAGTATCTATGCAACAAAAGGAAAAGGTGTGGTGGTAGGCGGTTCCATCAAGGTAAAGACAGCTGTGGAGGCCAAGAGAATCGGAAATCAAAGCGGCAGTGAGAATAAGATCAGGCTGGGGTATGAGCTGTCTGATGAGGATGACCTGGAGACCATGCACAAAGAGTTGGAAGCAAGCAGGGACACATTAGATAAAATTTATAAAAACATAATGTATTTGAAGAGCCAGGAAGCCATTCCAGACCATAGAAAAGAATTGCTGGAAAAGCTTGAGGTGCAGAGCGTTCTGTATATACAGAAGATTGAGACATTAGAGGGGAAAATAGAGGAGGCAGAAAACGCGAAACCTGATTTCAGCCAATGTAAGGTGCGTAGCAAGATCATCTATCCTATGACTAAAATTTATCTGGACCGTGCAAAATATACGGTAAGAGAGACGTCGCCTATGTGTTCCATTTATTATAGGGACGAAGAACTTCAAATGGGAACCTATTAAGAAGCCCATGACAGACCTTTTGCAAATCGGAGCATGCGGATAATGTGAATGCTTTTCCAAACACGGCTTAAAGTATGAAAATGAAGAATGAGATTACAGAAATGCCGGATAAAGCGATACAGAGGTGTCGCTTTGTCCGGCATTTTTCTACAGGTCTTAAGGAAATTCCTATGCTCTATCCAGACAGAAAAATTCCGGAATAAAAGCAATACATGATTTTTTCAAAATACTGCATACTATGGTCAGAGAATCGAAAACGCGTATTCATGAAGGGAGATATCATATGGCTATAGTCAATGTAGATGAAAATAATTTTGAGGAACAGATTCTTCAGGCGGGAGAGACTACGCTTGTGGACTTTTATGCAGATTGGTGCAGCCACTGCCGGACGATCGCGCCCATGCTGGATCAATTGTCCAGTGAAAAGCAGATCAGGATTGCAAAGGTAAATGTGGATGAAAGCCCTCGTTTGGCAGAGCAGTACAAGATCATGGCGATACCGGCTTTGCTGCTGTTTCAGGACGGTAAAGTAACAGGCAGGAAGACAGGAGGGGTATCAAAAGGAGAAATTTTGGAAATGATGCAATAAAAACTGTTGACAAAATTGTGAAAATCTTATATCCTTATAACAATAACGATTACTGTTATTGGCAGCTAATGTCAGAATGAAAAAATACTACTGTATAATTATGTTGCTGCATAATGACTGGAAAGGATAACGTTATGGGTGCACTGAAATACAGCCGCCAAAGGGAGTCAATTAAAGAACTGCTGCGGACCCGGGGAGATCATCCTACCGCTGATATGGTTTATGAGAGTATGCGTCAGATCTATCCGAATATCAGTCTGGGGACAGTATACCGGAATCTGTCACTGCTGGTCAGCATTGGGGAGATTGCTAAGATTTCCACGCCTGAGGGGGCAGACCGTTTTGACGGAAGGCTTTCCCCGCATAATCATTTTATCTGCCGGCAGTGCCATAAGGTGTCCGATGTGGAAATGGAAGACATGGACGATATGCTTGAAAGAGCAGGAAGAAAATTTTCTGGTATCATTGACGGCTATACGATACATTTTACAGGTGTGTGCAGGGAATGTAAGTTTTCCGAGAAATCCTGTTGACAAAAACAGGCTTATATGGTAGAGTATGACAGTAATAATTACTATTATTAAATTGGGTAGCAATAGGTTAATTTTTAATACAAAAAGGAGAAATAAAAATGGCTAAATTTGTATGTAGTGTATGTGGGTATGTTCATGAAGGCGACGCTGCTCCGGAAGCATGTCCTGTATGTAAAGCACCCGCTGAAAAATTTGTAAAACAGGAAGGCGAAATGAGCTGGGCAGCAGAGCATGTTGTTGGTGTGGCAAAAGGCGCCAGCGAAGACATCATGGCAGATTTAAGAGCAAACTTCAACGGAGAGTGCTCAGAAGTTGGTATGTACCTGGCTATGGCAAGAGTTGCACACAGAGAAGGCTATCCGGAAATCGGTCTGTACTGGGAAAAAGCTGCATATGAAGAAGCAGAACATGCTGCAAAATTTGCAGAACTGCTGGGCGAAGTTGTTACAGACAGCACAAAGAAAAACCTTGAGATGAGAGTAGAGGCTGAAAACGGCGCTACAGCTGGAAAAACAGACCTTGCAAAACGTGCAAAGGCAGCTAACCTGGACGCTATCCATGACACAGTACATGAGATGGCTCGTGACGAGGCTAGACACGGAAAAGCTCTGAAGGGACTTCTGGACAGATACTTTGGTTAAGAAGAAAACTGTATAAAATAAGGCTTTATAGGGGAATGGGTATGTGTGTACCTGTTCCTCTTTTTTTGGTTTTAGGAGGTACAGCAAAATAACGGCTACAGATTGTACAGGTCAAAAAGCACAGCCGACGCTGGTAGAAATAGATAAGCCAAGATGTGGCCAGTTGTTTTCCCACAGCTCCTTAATTGGGGAGTTTCCGCTGTCTGGTTTGGGGACTTCGGTTAAGGTATGTTCAGACGCTGAAAGCTTATTAATAATGCGTTTATTGGTTGTTAGTTCATAAAAGATACAGATGGTTTCAATAGACATACAGCTATAATAACAGATGATTTATAGGGAAAGATATGATATGATTATTTTAATACTTTTTTAGAAGGGATGTATCAACGCAGTTTCATTGAAAGGGGAACGGATGAAGATGCCGGATATATTTTTTACCAGAAAAATAGAGGTAAAAATGAGAAATATTTTTTAAATTTGCTGTAATACTGGAGCGTATTTGAAAATTCATTCCAAGTAGGAACGCCATGCCCAAAACAATCCAGGCACTATTACCACAATACTTAGCAGAGATACAGAAATATATATGGTTCACATTTATAAAGCATGATTCTTTATGGTTCTTATGAAAGAGGGGATTATACAGAAGATTCTGATAGTGATATTATGATTCTGGTAGATTTACCAAATGAAGAAATGGATCATTTTGTAATACTTTTCAGGGATATGGCGGATGAGGCGTTCAATGAATTCCATAACAGGAAGTATTTCTTCCGCATAGGCATCATCTTCGCGCCGGTTATAATGGAAAGTGACAAAGTCGCCATCGTACTGGTCAATCCAGGAAGTGGCGATCACGGGTCGTCCGAGGTAACGCCCAATATATTTTACCACGGTTTTGGGATCACATTTGTTTGGTTTTGCATAGACATAAAAGCCTTTCTTGCTTTAGTAGCTGCAGGAAAAGCAGCTGATACAGACTGCGCAGGATATTTTTCTACGGCCCTTTAATCCAGTAACCCCTTTAAAATATAATGGAAAGAAATGAACCGAGGCGTCTAATTCATGGTTTGCCCCGGTTCAATTTTTAAAGGCCTTAGCGCAGCTCCGAATATGTGGAATATAGAAATTATATTAGACTCCTTATATATGGAGTTGGAGTTGCTGGTCTTGGAGTAACTACCCAGGTAGGAACGGACATCTTTCCTTTATAGGTGGTATTTCCAACTTTTCTGTAAGCGCATACGCTATAAGAAAAGAATGACCCGGGAGTTACCTTTTTTAAAGTATAATTCAAAGCACCTTTCTGTTTTACTTTAATCGAACGGGTAGTACCAAACTGGGTGTATTGAATAATATATCCAGTATTTCCTCTGGTTGCTTTTGTACTTTTAATAATAGGATGGCCTGTCTGCGTATAGCGTATTGGTTTTAGCCGGACAGGTTTGGGAATAACTTTTATTTTTATTTTTTTGGAAAATGCCTGGTATTTCTTCGTTGCAGGGGATTTGACGGTAATGGTTGCTGTTCCGGCTTTTAAAGCAGTAATTTTTCCGGTTTTCTTATTAACTTTCGCTATTTTTTTATTTGAAGATGTAAACGAGACTTTGGAGGGTAATAGTGCGCCATCAAGCCTCAATTGATGTTTTGAAGCAGCTTCAATTTTGCTGTTATTAGCTTTGTTATTATCTATATAAAGTCTGAATTTATAAGGAGCTGGTTTGAGAGGGACACTTTCCGTATTTTTTATGTAAAAATACACCTTTCGAGAAACCGTAGAGCTACTGTTGCGCCATATACCATTGGCTCCGTCATAAACTTGTTTTTGATAATTTACTGTCAGTATAAAAGGGACCGAAGATGAACCAGTTGTCTTGCAGCTAAAGGAACCTTTAAAGCGATATTCGCCTGAGGTGTGATTGGCTTCGGTATAATCTGCCCAAGCTCCTTTTGTATTTTGGCTGCCAGAGACAGAAGCGCTTGTGGAAGCAACATTCCAGTTTACTGGAACATATCTGACGGATTGGTCTATTGGATTCAGTTCCTGCGGTTCTTCGGGCCCATAACCGGCGCCGGTGGCATAAAAGTGTAAAGTGGCGCCTGAACGGTAGGTAACGCCTGCATCAATCCAGAACAGACCATTATCTGCTTCGGACGCAATATCCGGGGCTGCGGGTGGGACTGGTGAAACGGGAGTATCCACATTTCTGATATAAAAATTCACGCTTTTTGACACAGCAGTGGTGCTGTTTTGCCATTCATCTGTCTGTCCGTCATAAACCTGTTTTTGATAATTCACTGTCAGTGTGAAAGGCACGGAAGACGTACTGGTTGTATTTAGGCAGAAAGAATCCTTAAAACGATACTCACCCGGCTTATAGTATTCTTCATGTGTGTCCTTATCTTCATAAGTTTGTCCGGAGGTAACTTCGGAATACTCTGTCCAAACACCTGTTATGCTGGTTTCGGAACCAGAGGAACTTGTGGAAGCAACACACCAGTCCATTGGAATATATCTGACAGATTGGTCTATTGGATTCAGTTCCTGCGGTTCTTCGGGTCCATAACCGGCGCCGGTGGCGTAGAATTGTAAAACAGCGCCTGAGCGATAAGTGGTACCTTCGTCAATCCAGAATAGACCATTATCCATTTCTGATACTGCATCTGGAGAAAGAGTTGATGTGTTTTCCTGATTTTCTTCTTCTAAATAAGAAGCTGGCGGTTCAGAAAATGAATTTTCTGATGCGGCATGTATGATATGAATCTGAGTGCTTGCGGATATCGTAGATACCAGCAGCATCCATGGCAGCAATTTGGAATTTAAATTCTTTTTCATGAGCAGTCCTCCTTATCTTATTTTGCCAGCGTCTGCCCAGTGGCTGTAATAGCCGCTGAAAATCTTACCTTTTACCTTTTTAAAAGCACATACTCTGGCTCGGCACCGTTTTCCGGATTTCAGTCCTTTAATTGTATGATTTAGTATTTTATTGGATTTTACGACAACCGTATTAATATCTCCAAATGAATATTGATATTGAATTTTATATCCAGTAATATTTTTACTAGAAGCAGTTCCTTTAATTGTCAAACGTCCCTTTTTTCTCGAAACAGCGGATGTTATCCTGATAGTTTTGGGAACCGCTCTTATGCTGATGCTGTCCCAGTATCCATCATATTGTCCGATTGCCGGAGCTTTCACTGTTATGATCGCAGTACCAGCTTTAAGGGCTGTAATTTCTCCGGTTTTTTTGTTTATTTTGGCAACTTTTTTGTCTGACGAAGAAAAGATTGGTCTGGTGGAAAGATTGCTGACTTTCAATTGCTTTTTAGAGCCAACTTCTATTTTACTGTTGTTTTTGATTGAAAGTACGGGAGTATTGCTTGGATATATAGATACTCCTCCTGGCCTTGAAATTACAGTTGGCGTTGCTGTATTCCTAATATAAAAATCGACACTTTTATAAGCGTGATTTCCACTGTCTTGCCACGACTTTTTAGTTCCATTATAAACTTGTTTTTTGTAGGTCACTTTTAATTTATAAGGAACAGAAACTGAACCTACCGTTTTTAAAGTAAAAGATGCCCTGAATCGATATTCTCTTTTCCCAAAACGGGTTGTTTCTTCAGTATATTTACGCCATGTACCTTTTGCACTGCGTGTGCCGCTCTGGCTTTTTGTTGATACCTTCCAGCTGACAGGGATATATCGGGTTGACTTATTTACCGGATTCAGTTCCTGCGGTTCTTTGGGCCCATAACCAGCGCCGGTGGCGTAAAATTGCAAGGCGGCCCCTGAACGGTACGTTGTACCTTCGTTGATCCAATACAGAGCGTTATCTGCCGCAGATGCTATATCTGGGACAGGGGAGGGAGTGCCGTCGATTTCCGAAGCAGACGCTGTCATGCCATAATGAAGGCTGCAGGCAGTTAATAGCACTGCAAGCAGCATTGGGGTAATTAGTTTTTTGCTCATTAGTCATTCCTCCTGGTTTTTTAAATTGACTTTAAACATTCATAATATATATTTTAGAGTTTATAACTCTATTTGTCAATGTATTCTCGATTTTTTCTTATACTAATCTAAGGCGGCTGCCAGCCGCGCTTTCAAGAGGTGAAGTATATGAAATACAATGAGAGAATCAGGGAAATCCGGGAGGAACGTTTCCTGACACAGCAAAAGGTAGCTGACCTGCTTCATGTGGGCCAGCGGACTTATGCAGACTATGAATCCGGAAAGATCAGGATTCCTATTGACAACATTATGATTCTGGCCAGATTTTATAATGTGTCCATGGATTATATTACAGGGGCCAGCAATGTGAGAACCAAATATCCCAAGGAATAGGCAGCCGCATTTAACATTTCCATCATGCAGCTGCCATTTTTTCATCTTTTCTTCGCGTTCTCAGCCAGATATCTATCCATCCGTCCGATAACTGCCCGCAGCTCTCTTTGCAGATTCGTCAGATAATATCCAGCGGCGTTGGAAACCAGGGCGGCTTCCTTTTTTGGGTTTTTGCTGTATGTATGCTCTAACATATTCAGGATGTGCAGCAATGACTGCTGGTCATACTCCAATTCCAGTAAATCCCGCATAATTTCATACAATTCTTCCATTTTCCTGTGCTCCTTTCTATCCTTCGTCCTGTGCTTCTTTCCCGTATTTTCTTGATCCTACTAAAAATTTTTATACGATGCAAAAAATAGATACCAAAATAAATGAAAAAAAATTCCTAAAAACAATTCTGGAAAAAATTTACGTAAAAAAGTGTTATTGTTCACTCTTTGTTGCACTCTGCCCGGGAATCATGTACAATAGTAACTATGAAGTATATTGTTTTTGATTTGGAATGGAATCAATGTCCGGGGGGGAAGCAGGAAGAGGATGTACGCCTGCCCTTTGAGATTATTGAGATCGGTGCGGTGAAACTGAATAGCAGCCGGGAAATCGTGGATGAATTCCACGGCATTGTCAAGCCACAGGTGTACCATTGGATTCACAGCCATACCCGTGAGATCATTCATATGGATTACAGAAGTCTGGCCAATGGGATGCCGTTTCCGGACCTGGTTTACCGATTTTTCCAGTGGTGTGGAGGGGATTATCGATTTTGCAGCTGGGGAAACCAGGATTTGCTGGAGTTACAGAGGAATCTAAAGTACTATGACATGGAAGAAATGCTGCCTGGGCCTATAGAATACTATGATATACAGAAATTATTTAATTTGCAGTATGAAAACGATTCATCGCGCAAATCTCTGGAATATGCCGTTGACTTTTTGAAAATCAAGAAGAACGAGACGTTTCACAGGGCTTTGGCGGATGCGCGCTATGCGGCAAAAATATTTGGGAAAATTGAGGAGGAATGTATACACAGGAATTTTTCCATTGATGTATATCAGAATCCAAAGTGCAAGAATGAAGAAATTCATATATACTATGAAGATTATGAAAAGTACATTTCCAGAGAATTTCAGAGCAAGGAAGCCGCTACCGGGGACCGGGAGGTGAGCAGCACCCGCTGTCCTCTGTGCCATAAACCGGCTAAGAAGAAGATTCGATGGTTTTCTGTGAATTCCAGGAATTATTTCAGTATTTCCACATGCCCGGAGCACGGATATTTAAAGGGCAAAGTGCGGATGAAGAAGACGGATGAGGGAAAGTTTTATGCTGTGAAGACCGTTTCTCTTACAGACGCAAATGACGCAAAGAAGATCCGGGAAAAGAAGGAACTTCTCTGCGCCAAAAGACGGCTCCATAAAAAATCAACGTAATAATTGTTTCAGCAGTGGGTTTTCGTATTGATAGGAATGCCCCACATATTGTCCGTTATAATAATACATGCTCGCAATGCGCCATGGGCCGGCTATGTTCGGTTCCATGGCTGTTTTTTCGGTTAAATCAGATGTGGAGGCTTCCCGGGGCAGCAAAACCTTTCCCGGTGAATGTGTCTCAGTCCATTTTGCATTTTTCCAATGGTAAAACAGGTATTCCTGGCTGATGAGGGGGATTTCAAAGTCCACTGGGGTTTTTAGCTCGGTCTGTGTCCAGAAGAAATTGGTGAATCCGTAATCCAGGATAGCGCCGGTATCTGCGTAGATGGGAGTTCCGTTTGTTTTCAGGTCCACACACACGAAGGTACGGTTGTCCCGCTGGGCAAAGGTGACCAGTGTGTTCAATGCCTGGTCGGTAAATCCTGTTTTTCCGCCCTGGCATCCGTCGTAGTACATGGAACTGTTTGATAACAGTTTATGATTATTTACCAGATAGCGGGCTTCTTCCTGCAGGTTTGTGGGAGGAATCTCATGCTCGGCAGTACCTGCAATCTTGCGAAATGTGGGATTTTGATAAGCGGCTCTGGCAATCAGTGCCATGTCGTAGGCGGTGACGTAATGATTTTCATCGTGCAGTCCGTGGGGATTGACGAAATGAGTGTCCTGACATCCCAGGGATTGGGCTTTTTCGTTCATCATTTCCACGAATGCTTCCACAGAGCCGGCCACATGTTCCGCAAGACCCATGGCTACTTCGTTGGCGGAGGCCAGAAGCAGGCCATATAAGCTCTCCTCTACAGTGAGCTGTTCTCCTGCGGTAATGCCGATATGGCTGCTGTCCGGTTCAATGCCATAGACGGCGTTTTCTGAGAACGTGACCACTTCAGAGAGTCTGGCATTTTCTGCGGTGAGTAATGCAGTCATGATTTTCGTTATACTTGCCGGATACTGTCTTTGGCGGCTGTTTTTTTCGTAGAGACAGATTCCGCAGTCCATATCCATCAACACTGCTGACTCTGCCTGTACCTGGGGACCCTGAGGCCATCCGGGAATTTCGTTAGATTCAACAGGCAGATAGTAGGAGGTCGGGAAGGGGTCCGGCGTGGGTTCTGCTGTGTCAGAAGATATGCTGGGGTCCTGAATGGTGCTTTGGGGCTCCACAGCACTGTCCAGGGTATCTGCTGGCATTATATGTTCTTCGTCCAGGGCATAAATGTCTGCAGGCAGACCCAGGCGCAGACCCAGAGACAGTGCCAGAAGCGCCAATGGAATCCTGCGGGGGATATCCGCTGCCGCCGTTTTCGCCCTTCGGCAGAAGAATCCCGCAAAGCGGGATTCCCTTTTATTCTTCCGTATTCTCTGTTTCATTTTCGTCCTCATCTGCAAGGATACCCTCTTTTCCGTCGGAAGAACCGGCTACGGTATTGACTTTTGCGTTTTCTATAATATAGTCCATGACTCTGGTAAGGGCTACGGTTTCCTTTACGGTGTTCTCTCCATACTGTTCAATCATGTCATCCAGGCTTATGCCATAGTCTTTTTCCATCTTTGCGACAGATTCCTGGCATCCCTCATCTTCCAGGGAAAACCCTTCTTTATCCATGATTGCCTGTACAACCAGGTTCTGTTTGAGCTTATACTGGGCGTACTGCTTGCTTTCTTCTTCCAGCTGTTTCTTGGTTATGTTCTGCGCTTTTAAAAATTCTTCAACAGACTGTCCCATCTGGTCCGCGTAGGATTTGATGGAGTCATTATATTCCTCCAGGGCAGTGTCCAGGTCTTTATCAGGATATTCTTTCACATTACTGTTGGTGAGAACCTGATTCCACGCCTCATTTTTAACATTGGAGTCCGCGTTGAACAGATTGCTTGCCTCCAGATCCTCCCGGATGCCCTGCTTGTATTCTTCTGTGTTTTCGTATTCGCTGTTATTTTTTACCCATTCGTCTGAGAATTCGGGAACCCGCTTGATGGCGTTCACTTTCACGGTAAATACCACATCCTGCCCGGAAAGGTCTGGGTCGGTATAATCTTCAGGGAAGGTCAGGTTCAGTTCCCGGGTTTCTCCCTTTTTCGCGCCGATGAGTCCGTCTTCGAATCCCTCAATAAAACTTCCGCTTCCCAAAGTCAAGTCATAGTCATCGGCTGTTCCGCCATCAAAAGCCACCCCGTCCTGCGTGCCTTTGTAATTGATGTTTACCACATCACCGCTGGCCGCCTGGGCTTCTGGGTCTTCCACCTCCACAGTGGAGCTGTTCAGTATTATGCTCAGCTGGTATTCCACCTGGTCATCTGTTACATCTTCAATAGTTTTGTCCACCGAAAGACCTTTATATTCGCCTAATTCTACGATTTTGGCCACTTCCTTTTCGGATGTGGAGACAAGTCTGCCCTCGAAAGCGGGGGAAGCGGCTTTATCCGCTGATTTGTCGGAAGACGAATCTTTGCCGCCGCAGCCCGCAGCCGTACAGGCTATGCACAGGGACAGAAGTAACATACATAATTTTCGTTTCATAATAATCTCCTCGTTTGCTTGCTTAATCAATTTTGTAATAATATTTTCCCCAGTATGTACATTGGTTATTCTTAGTACACTGTTTCGTAGATACTCGGATACTAAGTGGCTGATATTTGTGTCAGCCCATAGGGGGAACTGGAGTAGGACGGGCAGGGTCAAATACGGATGACGCGTCAAAAAGGTCCGCCAGCAGTTCGGGATGATAGTACATCCGGTAACCGTCCAGATTTCTGCGGCCCATGCGCAGATAATTATCGCGGAACTGTACCCAGTACTGACTGGAGTCTACGTTACAGTAGTAGTCAAATCCCTGGCTTTTCAGGTAATCAAACTTATCTCCATAGTAATCTTCAGCACCGCAGATATCTGATCCAAAGGCAAATATAATGATGTCCGTACCGCCTATAATGGGCGACACGTAGGACAGCCACTTCTGGGTGTCTGTCTGCAGATTTTCCAAAGTACACTGGCCCACATTGATGTGTCCCCATGTGTGGCTGGCGAATTCCCAGCCATCTTCCCGCAAAGCCTGTGCTGTTTCTGTGGCCTGCGCCACCTGCTGGTCATAATCAAAGTCCGGATTTTCGTCCAGATATTTGATCTGATTTTCATCCAGTTCTTCCCGGGTCTGATAGGCAATGTCAGTATAATAACCCAGTACGCCGTTGTATCCGGTCAGGGCCAGGATGCCTTTGGCACCCCGGTAGGAAAAATCAGGATGTTCTTCCACAAAGCGGTCGATTAATGGGACCATATCGTAGTCGCCCACAACTACTTTTCCGTCAGCCTGAACATATTCATTTTTGATATCCCCGTTTTTGTCTACAATCAGTTTACGGGCACAGCCGTCGCCATCCATGTAGTGATAATAACTGACATCGTCCTGGGAGAGTACAAATGGCTGCTTGCCAGGAGGAAGCAGGATCTCCCCCTTTTGCATAGTGTGGTTTCCGGCCTGGTCGGTGTTTACCGATGCCATATCTTTCAGGCTGACCATGACGAATCCCTTTTCGTACATGGCCTGTGTGATTTTGTTAAATTCATCTACAGTGGTCATGACCTGATTGTAGCCGCCTTCTTTGGAATCTCCGTCAAAAGCTCTGGCAGGGTCTACAATCAAGGTGTGGTAAAATACATGTGTGACTTCCTCGATTGGCCAGGAAACACAGGAATCTTTTTCGCTTTGGTATTGGGCTGTCCGCTGCTGCATTTCTGTGTCAGAGGAATAGTCTGGCTGTTCCTGCAGAAGAGAGATGGCAGCATCATAATCGTACATAGCGGCCAGTCTATCTGCTTTCGTGAGAATGTCAGAACTTTCTACTTTCTGCTGTTTTTCCGGCTGCTGGACATGTACCGCGGCGGCCTCCTGCCGGCCGCTCTGTTTGACACCGGTTTTTTTCGTAATTGTATGTATGCCGGCAGCTGTTACAGCTGTCAGGACTGTGATGATGACACCCGTTAAGATGCGCAGATTTCTGCGCACCTGCGCTTCCCGGCGTTCCCGCTGGATGACTAAGGCACGCCTTCTCCTCTCATCATAGCTGAGAAGCTGCTCATTTTGTTCCATCCGAGTTAATCTCCTTTTATCCTTTGTTCATCGTATGCAGCAAAGTGTATCTTTCATTCATATTAAAGCGTATCCATGCCGTTGCCCTGTTGATAAGATTTTTGGCACTGTTTTCATTATATCATAGATTCGAACTTTTTCAACTTTCTATTTGCGTTTTATGGAAAAGAATGCTAGAATAAAGTAGAAACGCAAAAAACGAGGAGGAGAGAGATGAAACTTTGGATGGTGCTGCTGATTATTGTGATTATACTTGCAGTTGTTCTGGCTGTTCTATATTTTCTGGGAAAGAAGGCTCAGAAGAAACAAGAGGCACAGCAGGCACAGATTGAGGCGTCCAAGCAGACCGTTTCCATGCTGGTTATTGATAAGAAACGAATGCCCCTGAAGGAAGCCGGACTGCCCCAGATGGTCATAGACCAGACACCGAAGATGATGAGGCGGATGAAGCTGCCGGTGGTGAAGGCAAAAGTGGGGCCGAAGATTATGACACTGATCAGTGATGAGAAAATTTTTGAGTTGATTCCGGTGAAGAAAGAAGTGAAAGCCCAGGTCAGCGGGATTTATATTGTTGGCGTGAAAGGGGTGCGGGGAGCACTGGAGACACCTGTGAAGAAAAAGGGCTTTTTCGCCCGTTTGAGAAAATCGTAAAAAGAGCATTCCGGCCATACGCTTGCGGCTGGAATGCTCTTTTGATATCATTGCATTATTTATTTTTATAGTACAGCATACAATGGCAGTATCCTTCAAACTCTGGGTCTTCAATCTGTTCGCGGAACTCTTTGCACATGCATTTATTTTCTTCGGTGCGTTCCAGACGGCAGGGACAGTACCCTCCTGTCTTTTCCAGTCCGTCCCGGATGGTCTGCACCACATTTTCGTCAGGATTCAGCGTTATTTTCATTCTTTATACCTCATCAATGAATTGCTCCAGGGCTTCTTTGGAGAGAAAGCCGCTGACACGTTTTACATTTTCTCCGTTTCTAAATAACAGGAGTGTGGGCACTGCAGTGATGGAAAACCTTTGTGCCAGTGCGGGTTCCTGGTCCACATCAATTTTTACAGCGAGAAAATCATCCCGGCTGTTTTCCAGTTCTTCAATCACAGGCGCCAGCATCTGGCAGGGACCGCACCAGACGGCGTAGAAATCAACCAGAACCGGTTTTTCTGACTTTATTACCTGTTCTTCAAAAGTTTCAGCTGTAATATGTATACTCATAATATGTCTGCCTCCTTAATTTGTCAGGGAAAAATCGGGTGAGGATTTGGGCTGTACGTTCATCTGAATGTAGCAGTCAGCAAAAGGCTCTTCGTTTAATTCAAGGGAGTAATCCACATGAATGTCAATCTTTTCATCGGTTTCCTCACATTGGACATTAGTAGCGGTAATTCCCATCTGTATGCTGCCGAAAGGAGTCTGGTAAAAGGTTATATTCTTTTTCTGAGGATTGAAAACCATATGTACGTTAGTGACTCCTTTTTTCCGGACTTCCACAGAGTCTTTGCTGAATTTTATCAGATTGACAGTGTTTCCTGAAAATCCTTCATATGCTTCGCTGTAGCGGATAAAATGTTTGCCGTCCCGGAAAAAATATTCTCCCACGGTGACCATTTCAATGGGGCCGGAACATTGTTCGTCGCCCATCAGCTGCAGTCCAGTGACACTCACTAATACATCTTTTGTCATCGGTTGATTCCTTTCTAATAATTTTCAATATCAATTTTCTGCGTCATCTCTACATCGTAAGGAAGGATGCTGTTGGCAAAAACTTTGAATTTATCAGCCAGGTCGCTGACAAAGAACCGATAAGGAAATTCCTTTTTATCTGTTCCGGGATTTGTCAAGTTCCTGGCCGCCAGCAGCTGTTTTAACTCCAGTGCAGTCTCATAGGCGGGATTTACCAGGGTCACAGCACTGCCCATGATCTCGCCTACAATAGAGCGCAGCAATGGATAATGGGTACAGCCAAGTACCAGTGTATCCACCTGCTGTTCCTGCAGCCCTGCCAGATATCTCTCCAGCACCTGGCGGGTGACAGAGTCATGTATCCAGCGTTCTTCCACAAGCGGAACCAGAAGCGGGCAGGGTTTCTCGATCACGGTGATTTCCGGGTCAATGTCCTGGATATAATTCCGGTAAATGTGGCTCCCCGTGGTTCCCTCCGTGCCAATCACACCGATGCGCTTGTTGGAAGTTACCTGGGCGGCCACCCGCGCGCCGGGCTTTACCACGCCGATCATGGGCAGGTTGTTTTCCCCAGCTACTTCATCCAGGGCGAAGGCACTGGCAGTATTGCATGCCACCACGATTGCCTTCACATGCTGTGTCTGAAGAAAGCGGATAATCTGCCGCGAGAACATCAGGATGGTGTCCCTGGATTTGCTCCCATAGGGAAGCCGGGCCGTATCGCCAAAGTATACAATATGTTCGGCAGGGAGATTGCGCATAATTTCCCGGGCCACAGTCAGCCCGCCCACACCGGAGTCGAAGACACCGATGGGGGCTTCAGTCAAATCCATGTTCATATTGATTGATTCCCCTTTCTATCAAGTTACATTCTATCATTCTTTTATTTTATGTGCAACCACCGAAAATCAATCTTTATAGGTACAGATTCTTCTGAGCTGTCTGCATTCTGGGAAAAACAGTACTGGGGGTACATGGTTCCCCACCAGGCGTATACGGGTGTTTTTATATAGGAAGGGGAATATACCGCTATAGTAATCAGCATCCCGGCCAGCAGGGGCAAAAGCCATCTGGACGGTACAGTAGTTTTTCTTTGTTTAATCATCTGGGCCTCCATTTTTTGCTGCATATCATCTTATAAGTATGGCCCATCTTCTTTGAGTTTAATCAGCGGAAGGGAGGGAAGTCCTTCCTGCCCATACCAGCTGTTGTACACATGGCGCAGGGTGACCCCTGATTTTTTCTGATAATAGGGGCGGTTTTCGTAAATGCCCACCAGATATTCTCCGATGGTCTGGTTATTTTCACCAGTATATGACATTACCTTTTTTACGTCTGAAGCGCGGAACACATATAGGTCTTCTCCCACCAGAGGATTTCCTTTCAGATAATTAAACAAAGGGGCGCACTGGTTTTGGCGGATTAAGTTTTCGCTGAGGATTAACACCTGCAGATGGCTGATGTCCAGGTATTTTTCCTGGCTCTTGTCATATTCATTGTCAATTTCCTGGAAATTCCGGCCGGACAGGGAGACTCCGGTGACATCTTCACCCTCTTGCGGCTTGTCCTGCCCAGTGGCCTCTGGCAGGCTGGCCATGCCGTAGGAGACCAGATACTGGCTGTTTTTATAGTCCACAGACATGACCAGCGGGTACAGTCTTTTCTCAGGGTCCACACCGCTGCAGCCGCACAGGAGAACTGCCAGGCAGACGGCCAGCATAAAAACCATTCCATATTTATTTGGCGTATGGGTCATTTTTGTATTGCACCCCCTTTGTTCCTGCTTTTATACCAGATACTTACATAGAAAGTGAGAGCCAGCATCAAAGGCGTGATAACCCATACCAGCAGCCAGCCGAAATATTCGTCAATGGGATAGCCGGCAGCAGGATTGAGAGTAATCCCATAGACAAGAAGCAGAATCCACAGGCGCAGAGGCTGGAAATTTACCTGTTCCAGAATATGGCTTCCATAGAAAAAGATACTTCCCAGAGAAAAGAACAGTCCATAAATGAGAAGGGAAATCCACAACACATCGAATCTTGCCAGCACATCCCCGGGCAGGTCAGTTCCCGCCATCAGGGGAAGGATGGGAAATTCTTCCCTTATCAGCCGCTCCCAGCCAAAGACAGCCTGGGCGAGAACCAGGGCAATGGCCAGCATTGCGCCAAGGAACAGGACACCGTAGAAAATTATTTTCCCGGAGCTGTTAGGCTTAGATACCCGTGGGAGCAGAAAAGGCAGAAATCCCAGGAAGGACAGGGCACAGAAAATACCGTATATGCTGTCCAGGCTGTCCTGCCACCTTAAGGTTCCCTGGACGGGGCTGTTAAGGTAAGTGCTGTTTCCCTGAAAACACGCCAGCAGGTACAGGAGCAAAAAAGCGCCTATAATCAGGCCGCAGGAGACTTCCCCAATGCGTCCTCTTTTTTCCAGACCCATATGGCTGCCTGTGGCACAGACGGCAAGAATCAACAGGCTGGCCAGCCATTTGGGAATGCCGCTGATAAGGTAAGTGCAGGCAAGGCTGGCGGCTGTGGACAACAGATAGGCGCCTGTGAGAACCAGCGGCACCAGGTAGAGAAGCCCGATACAGCGGCTCTGGAAAGTTCCCAGTGTTTTTTGCAGGTCCTGGTAAGCGGGGGCAATGCGGATAAGCAGGATAATTGCGAAATAGTAAATGATAAAATTCACCAGGATGCCCAGCAGTCCATTGGCCCCTAAAATGTGATGGGTTCCCGGAAGGCACAGCAGGATTGGAACCACCAGGCTTAAGATCAGCTGGCGTATCATCTGTCTGTGGGAGATTCTGTGGTTGTCAGCAAACATAAAGAGTTACCTTCCTTTCAGGCGTATCCGCTGGTTTTCATTGGCGAAAATGGGGCGGCGGTTCATGAAACGAAGAGGCCAGCGCAGGATGCCATCGCCTTGTCTTTTATCCAGATTTCTGCCCACGAATGGCATTAAATAGGGAATCTGGAAACTTTTCAGACCTGCCAGGTGATTGATCACACCATAAATTCCCAGTAAAATGCCGAAAATTCCCAGAAAACCGCCTAAAAATATGAATACGTATTTCAGCAGCCGAAATGGCGCCGAGAATTCCTCGTTGGGGATGGCCAGTGAGCCAAGAGCGGTCAAGGCCACCATCATAACCACGATGGGGCTGACCAGGTTGGCTTCTACGGCGGCCTGTCCAATGATGAGCCCTCCGACAAGCCCAATGGCATTGCCCAGCTCGCCGGGGATTCGCACACCGGCTTCCCTTATCAGCTCAAAAGACAGTTCCAGAAAGATTAGTTCCACAATACTGGAAAAGGGCACCCCCTGCCGCGCTTCGGCAAAAGAAAGCAGCAGATTGGTGGGAAGTACCTGGGTGTGAAAACGGGTGACAGCCAGATACAGGCCGGGGAGCAAAGTTGCCGCCAGCATGGCTGCGTAGCGGAGACAGCGAAGGAAGGACACCAGTTCAAAATGCTGGTAGCGGTCTTCACTGGCCTGCATAAAATTGTGAAAGGTAGTGGGCAGAATCAGTGCAGTGGGAGAGTTGTCACAGATCAAGACAATCCGCCCGTTCAGCAGTTCCGCTGTGGCTCTGTCAGGCCTTTCCGTGGTCTGGAACTGAGGGAAAGGAGAATACCAGACTTCCTCAGACAGCTGTTGTACGATGCCGCTGTCCATTACACCGTCAATTTCGAAAGAGGCCAGGCGGTTCTTGATGGTTTCCAGTAATTCTTCAGATGCCAGATCCTCCACATACAGAAGATGCATCAGGGTATTGGAGCGTACACCGCTGTATACTTCCACAATTTTCAGGCGGGTATCCCGAAGGCGTTTGCGTATCAGGGCAGAATTAGTTTTTACTGAGTCAGAAAACCCTTCTTTTGAGCCGCGGAGCACTTTCTCCCGGTCGGCCTGGGTAACACCCATATTGGGATATCCCTTGCTGGATATTTTGATGGCCTGGTTAAAGCCATCCATGAAGAAAATGGCATTGCCGGCCAGCATGGCACTCATAGCGGCTTCCATGGTGGGGAGTTCCGAAACGTCAGAAATGCCCAGGGAATTGTATTCCAGGAATTCTTTCATCTGAGAGGGAGGGATTTCCCAGAAATGATTGATCAGCTTTCCGATGACAGAATCCTCCAGCATCATGTTGCTCACAGCGACTTCGATATAGACCACCAGGCAGTCTACTTTACGGCTGTCACCCAGGCGCATGGGGCGGATTACAATGTCGTCGCATTTGTCTAATTGGCTGCGGATATAATCTTCATTGGCCCGCAGGCTGTCAGAAACGGGAGTTTCGCAAGTGTCCATGTCATACCTCCGTAAAATTGTTCTGTGAAAGGCGGCTTCTGGTACAAAAAAAGAGATACCCGAAGGAATCTCTTTTAGTATGCGCGGTTTTTTATTTCTTATTCTATTAAGCAGAGGATGACGGCGGTGCAGGCGGTCTCTGTGCAGTGTTGAACAGCCGGGTGGTAAAGACCGTGCGGGCCAGCTGGCTTTTCCGCAGTATGCCGGCGGCTCTTCCCGCAGCTGAGCGGGAACGGAAGATGCCGAATACAGAAGGGCCGCTTCCACTCATCATGGCGTGAAGGGCACCGTTTTCCAGCATTAGCTTTTTTATTTCCCCGATGACAGGATATTCATTGATAATTCCTGGTTCGAATACATTTTCCATGTGGGGCAGCATGGCTTCCAAATCGTAGTCCCGGATCGCCTGCACCAGACTGTAAATATCCGGATGATGCTGGATTTGAGACAGATTCAGCGATTCGTAGGCCTGCCGGGTGGAAACGTTGATGGGCGGCTTGCCGATGAGTACATAGCATCCCGGGGCAGGGGGCAGCATGGTGAGCTTTTCCCCAATGCCTTCTGCAAGGGCTGTGCCGCGCATGACGCAGTAAGGCACGTCAGCCCCGATTGCCAGGCCTCTCGCCATTAAATCTTCTTTGGAAAGTCCCAGATGGAACAAACGGTTCACTGCGATTAAGGTGGCAGCCGCATCAGAGCTTCCCCCTGCCATTCCCGCGGATACAGGGATAAATTTTTCTAAAGCAATCTGCAGTCCACATTTAATATGAAATTCTTCCATAAGCAGACTGGCGGCTTTATACACCAGATTCCGCTGGTCAGTGGGAACATAGGGAAGGTTGGTTTTTAAATGAATGCCAGGCTGGGAACATTTGTAGATATCAAGAATATCATACATCTGTATGGTCTGCATTACCATTCGGACTTCATGATACCCGTCGTCCCGTTTTCTTAAAATATCCAGTCCCAGATTGATTTTTGCCAGTGCTTTTAATCTCATGATTTCTCCTGTTTTGGAACTGCGTCAGTTATTTTCCCGCAGTTCCTTTTGGCGTAAATGAATGTTCAGATGCATTCCTGTATGTATATATGATAATAATATTAACGTTTTTTTTGAGAATTTACAATACTTTTTCCTGGGAATATCTGTTACAATGAATTAATGAATAAAGACAGATACCTATTTAGATGTGGAAGGAGAAGTTATGATTTTTGAAAGCCATGCGCACTACGACGATGAAGCGTTTGATGAAGACCGGGAGGAGCTGCTTAATTCTCTTCAGGATTCTGGTGTTGAGTCAGTGGTTAATGTGTGTTCTACAGTGGAGAGTATAGAGGATACGGTCCGCCTGATGGAAAAATATCCCTTTGTATATGGAGCTATCGGTGTGCACCCGGATGAGGTTGGGGATATGGACGGGCAGGTTCTGGAGAAGATACGCCGGCTTTTGTGCCATCCAAAGGCTGTGGCCGTTGGAGAGATCGGGCTGGACTATCATTGGAATAAAGAAAGCCATCAGGTGCAGAAAGAATGGTTCTGCGCGCAGATGGAGATTGCCAGACAGGAGAAGAAACCGTTTATCATACACAGCCGGGATGCGGCACAAGATACCCTGCAGATGATGAAAGAGCTGAGGGCGGGGGAAATGTATGGGGGGATTATCCACTGTTTTTCCTATTCGGTGGAGATCGCCAGGGAATATTTGAATATGGGGCTTTTTTTGGGAATAGGAGGAGTGATAACCTTTTCCAATGCCAGGAAGCTGAAAGAGGTGGCTGAATATGCGCCCCTTACGCAGCTGGTGCTGGAGACAGACTGTCCATATCTGTCCCCAGTTCCCAACAGGGGAAAACGGAATTCTTCGCTGAATCTTCCCTATATCGCCAAAGAACTGGCAAATTTAAAAGGGATATCCTATGACCAGGTGGTGGATGTGACAAGCGCCAATGCCAAAAAGTTATTCGGTCTGTAAATTCTGCGATGAGACAGAAATTTCACCGGACATTACCTGAAGCAGAGTGCCCAGGGAGCCGTCGGATGAGTTGGCGGCCTCGATTTCGCCAGGGTATAAGATACTGCCGTCAGGACCGCTCAAAGTGGTATCCGGGTTGAAAGAATAATCCAGCAGATTCAGCCCGCCGGAAGGGGTGACCGGAAGATTCATAATGTAGTTAAAAAGGTTCTGCAGAGAGGACACCTCCATGGTGGAGTAATAATCCAAAGCCAGGACTCCGTGGCTCTGGGCCAGGGTGTCTGTGTACGCGGCCAGGGGATATACATTACATATATTCATATTTTCTGAATAATGCATGACGATGGGGTCTAAGGCGCTGGCAGTAACTTTCACGGTGCTGGTTTCGCCGGAAGTGGTTTTCTCAAGGGTGAACTTTGCCAGGCCGCCCAGAAGCTGCGGCGATGACTGGGCACCTGAGACCAGATTTCCCAGAGAATAGTAAACCAGCATTTCGTTGCCATTGGCGTCGGAAAGCATATGATATGGCTGGAGAACCTGGGGATGGGTGCCGATTAGTACGGTTACCCCCTGCTGAAGCAGAAACTGTGCCCATTGATTCTGATATTCGTTGGGGACAGCGTTATCCAGCGTGCCCCAATGGGCCAGGAATATGATACAGTCGCTGATGCTTTTGGCCTGAGTGATGGCGTTTGTTACCTTTTCCCTTTCCAGGTAATCCACCAGGAAAGGCTGCTCATTTTTGGCAGAACCGGTGCTGCTTCCGAATGTATAATTTAAAAAGGCAATTTTAATCTGGTTTTTCTCAATGACCCGTATGCTGTCCGCATCCTCCTGGGAATTGTGGACGCCCAAAACCGTAGTATCCGGGTAGGAAGAGCGCCAGAATTCCAGCATATGGTTCATGTATTCCGAACCAAAGTCGTCTACATGGTCCGTGGCGCTGGCAATGACATCAAAGCCCGCATTGACAAGGGCTGTGCCAGCTTCCGCAGGGGTGGAATAAACCGGGCCTGCGCTGGTCAGATTGTGGTCAGTGGTGAGTACAGACTCCTGGGAGACGATGGACAGATCTGCCTGGCCAATCTGATCCCGGATGAGGCTGTAGAGCTGGTCGTAATTCCAGGCAGCCGCATCCGCCTGGCCAGAGAGCAGGATATTGTCGTCAAATATATTGTTTCCCGCAGCCAGAATATTGACGGAGGAAGTAGTTGTCTCCTGGGAATCCTCTGCTTCCTTCTGCTGTTCTTCCCTGGCCTTATTGGAAGCGGCTTTCTTGTCAGCGGTTACAAATGCCTTATCTACCTGGGTGAGAATCAGGGAGAGGAGCAGAAGGGTTATGATGGAAAGGGCCATACTGATTTTTGATTTGCTCTTTTCTGTTATTTCCAGTGGTAAATTGTCACGTTTCATAATGCCTGCCTTTTGTCCCTTCAAAATTATTACAGCCATTATAACAAATCTTTTGTAAAGAAGATAGAGCGAATCTTGAAAAAGTATTCTGGAAGGTTTTACAAAATTTTTATAATCCCAGGTGTTTCCGCAGCACAGGAAACTGTACAGGGCCGATTTCCAGCAGTTTTTTGTGAAACTTTCGTATGTCAAAGCGGGTCCCCTCTTTTACCTGCATTTCCTGGGAGAGCTGGGTGAAATTCAGGGCTCCTAGATAGTAGCGCAGATAATTGGCGGGGGTTTCCACCACAGACTGGAAAATGTCCTGTACCAAACTGCTGTCGGTGATTCCAAAGGGTCTTAGATATTGAGCCGCATTGTCTATAGTCCAGCCGTAGTAGTGGATTCCCACGTCTAAGAGGGAGTAGATGCACAGATTTACAGAACGGTTCAGCCATAAGAGCCGGGTCAGGTCACTGTCAGCCGGTGCATACCGGGAGCCGAAAGATTCCACGTAAGTGGCCCAGCCCTCCACGTACCCTCCGAAACTGATAAGGCTGCGGATGGCCAGAGGGCGGCTCTGCTGGAAATAAAGTGCTTGATACAGATGTCCGGGGAATCCTTCGTGGGCCAATGTGGTGAATAATTCCAGGTCAGAGGTCTGGCTGGCCTGATTGATATAGATGGTGTTGGGGGACAGGGTATCAGCAGGCGGGGTCAGGTAAAAAGCAGGGCTCAAAAATCCGGCCAGGGAGGGATGGACATATTTTACCTGGTAGTTTATATCTGAAAGGGCAGGGAAATCCTTGACATATGCTGCTTCCAGGGATTTCAGGGCCTGCTGGGGGGATTCTATGGTAAAATCATTATTGTATACCTGGGAGACCAGGGATGGCTTTTCCCGCAGCAGGCTGCCCAGTTCCTGATAATCTTCCATAAGCTGGGTGTACAGCTGTTTTTCGATGGCGTCTACGGTTGTGTACACACCCACCTGGCTCTGGAGCAGGTACTGGTAATAGGCGCGGCCGTTGGGATAATGGCGCAGGCCGTTTTCGTTTGTCCCCCTGCCTTTCAGGGCATTTAGTCCCTGGATGAGGGTTTCATAGGCGGGAATCACATGCTCTTTGAGAGCCTGTTTGTGGGCATCCACACAGGCTTCAATTTCTTTTTTAGAAAGAGGGGCCGTATTTTGTGAAAATTCTGTTAATTTGTCCCGAAAGACTTCTTCCAGGAAATTATTCTGGGGATCTGCAATAAATTCCCGGCATTGGGCTATAATACCTTCCAGAGAGGCATCGCTCATCAGTACCCCCTGCTGTGCCTTGGCCTGTTCAAATGCCAGGAGTTCTTCATAATAAGTATCTATGGTCTGGAGAAGTTTCAGATAATCGGCAATGTCCTGTTTATCATAGAAGGCATATTCTGCCAGGAGTACGGGAAGCTGTGCCTGAATCCCCAGAGATTCACCCAGAGGTTCCTCCAGATAGTGGAATTTTTGGGAGGATTTTTCTGTTGTGAAATAGAGAAGCAGCATGTCAAGGGTGATCTGGTTTTCTGATGATAATCGCTTGTAGTTGAAATTTTGAAGTGTTTGTATGTAGTGTTCCATGGTTTCATACTGGTCCGGATTGGGCCGTACGGACACACTGCCCAGGGAGACCACATAGTCTGTAATGCCGTATTCCTCCGGATGGGCCAGTGTATAGTGGAGATTCAGGGTATTGGCAGATACTTCTTTCAGAAATAAATTGTCAGCGAATTTTTGAAAACGTCCGTTTTCGCTGAAGGCCCAGTGCTTAGAGCCGTATCCTGCCAGTATCCCCAGGCACAGCGCCAGGAGCAGGGCCAGTGAAATATAGGTAATTTTAAGGATTTTCTTATTTTTCATGGAATCCTTTCGTAATAATGCTTGTTTGTATAGTTTATTGGAAAAAAGACGTGTCTATGTATCAAATTTGGAAAGGGGAAATTATGAGTAAAAAATATGATCTGGTTATTTTGGGAGCAGGTCCGGCGGGGATTACAGCGGGAATCTACGGGGTGAGAGCAGGGCTTGAGACGGTGCTGCTGGAAAAAAATTATGTGAGCGGCGGCCAGGTGCTGAATACTTATGAAGTGGATAACTATCCGGGGATCTCTCACATCAGCGGGATCGAACTGGGGGAGGCTTTCGAAAATCATGCAAAGAGCCTGGGACTTTGTATTGAGCAGGGTGAGGCCGGCAAAATTCACAGAGAAGACGGTTTCTTTCGAATTGTGACGGAGGAGAAAACATATCTGTCCACGACAGTCATCATTGCTGCCGGAGCTCATCCCAGACTTTTGGGCGTGCCGAAAGAGCAGGAGCTGGCGGGGATGGGGGTATCCTACTGCGCTGCCTGCGATGGAGCATTTTTTAAAGATAAAGTTACAGCTGTTGTGGGCGGGGGAGATGCGGCAGTGGAGGATGCCATTTTCCTGTCCAGGGTCTGCCGGAAAGTGTATCTGATTCACAGGAGAGACCAGCTGCGGGCAGCAAGGATTCTCCAGGACCGTCTGATGGAGCTTACTAATGTGGAAATCCTCTGGGACAGCCAGGTGGATGAGATTCTGGGAGAGGACCATGTGACAGGGGTGAAGATACGGCATACTCAGCCGGATGTGGATAACAAAGAGGAAGGCAGCAGGGAACTTTTGGTGGACGGAATCTTTATCGCAATCGGCGTAGTGCCCAATAATCAAGGGCTGGAGGGCATTGCTTCCACAGATGAAAACGGGTATTTTGTGGCAGGAGAGGACTGCAGGACGGATACGCCGGGAATCTTCGCGGCAGGGGATATACGGACCAAACCCCTGCGCCAGATCGTCACGGCTGCGGCGGACGGCGCCAATGCAGCGGCTTCTGCACTGGAATATGTTGAAATATATGAAAATGTAAAGGTGTGTAAAACAATGTAGATATTTCAACCGCTCGTCCCAAAAGTTATCCACATTTAGAAGGGCCATAAACGCAGGAAATTGGAGTTATACACCAAGTTATCCACATTATCCACATATTCACATATCCTGTGGATGGGGATTCAATAAATATGTTATATTTTATTAACAATTCTGTCTTATAATAGGCGGGTGCCGGAATGTGTAAAAAATACATGCCGGCACTTTGTGGATTGCAATTATTTGCCCGCCCATAAGACGGTGAAAAAGCTGTGATCAGAAATTGGTTTGTGGTATACTTATATTACTAGAAATACAGCAGTCCCTAGATCAATGGCATCATCTGGTGCTTCTGCATTATCTGGACATGGCAGACGGCGCGCCGCTGGCCGGTTATGCTGAATATCTGGTTTGCTGACGATGAATTTGACGGGACGGCGCGTATGCTGGTGGATAAAGCTGCGGACCACCATCTCACCGTGGAGGACGCGGTGACTGTGGGCAAGGTGATGATCAGCCGGCTGAGAGAAATGAATGTACAGATGGGAGGAACATTATGATTTTGACAGTGACAATGAATGCGGCCATTGACAAACGGTATGTGGTAGACGGTTTTCAGGAGGGGGAAGTGAACCGGGTGGTTTCCTGTACCTACACCCCAGGCGGAAAAGGACTGAACGTGTCCAAACCGGCCGCCATTGCAGGGGCAGAAATTGTGGCAACGGGACTGGCAGGCGGTTATGCAGGCGGTTATATTGTCAACGCATTGAAGGAATTTGGAATCAAAAGTGATTTCTATCTTCTTGACAGGGAGAGCCGTTCCTGTATTAATATCTGGGATACACAGAAACAGAAGCAGACAGAGTTTCTGGAGCCAGGATTTGTGGTTACAAAAGCAGAGTTTCAGGCTTTTATGGAAAAGTATGAACAGCTTGTTCAAAAAGCAGGCGTGGTGTCTATTTCCGGCAGCGTTCCCAAAGGATTAGATGGCACCGCTTACCAGGAAATCGTGGCTGCGGCGAAAAAGGCGGGAAAGAAAGTAATCCTGGACACCAGCGGGAAGCTGCTGAATATGGGAATAGAGGCAAAGCCAACCATGGTCAAGCCTAATATTGACGAGATACGGATGCTGACGGGAAGCCGGTGCGATTCTCAGGAAGAACTGATTGCCGCGGCGAGAGAGATCCACCAGGCAGGAATAGAAGTTGTGGTGATTTCTTTGGGGGGAGACGGTTCCCTGCTGGTCTGCGGCGAAGGAGTGTACCGGGCTGTTGTGCCTAAGATTGACGCGGTTAATACGGTGGGCTGCGGGGACTCGATGATTGCGGGATTTGCCATTGGCTTTGAGAGGGGGCTTCCTATTACAGAGACCCATAAACTGGCCAGCGCTATTTCTGCGGCTGCGGCAATGCGGGAGGAAACTGGGTTCTTTGTAATGGAAGATATGGAGAAAATCGCTTCGCAGATTTCCATTCAGAAAATCGCATACATATAGGAGGGAAGGCTATGAAGAAGTTTTCAATCAGGAAGGTATTGTTTTTACTTGCGGCGTTGTTTCTGCTGACAGGAGTGGAATATGCCTCCGCAGTGCCGGCGGAAGCGGCAGGTTATAAGACATTATATAAGAAGTTTTTGAGAAAAAAGTATAAAGAAAAAGGAATGGATGGGTATACGAAAAAGTTTTTTATCATCAATATAGATAAAAAAGGTGTGCCGGAGCTGGTGTATACAGATGGGTCTTATGGGCCCTCAGCCCATGGGGTGTTTGAAGTGTACACAATCAAAAAGGGAAAAGTGAAAAAAGCGGGAGAGTTTACAAACCGGACAGCGGCGTCTTCTTTTCAATACAATGGGAAAAACAAGGCGGTATGGGGAGAAATGATAGGAAATACATACGCGTATTTTGACAGATATCAATTTAAGAATGGAAAGTGGAAAGCAGTCTTTCAATGCAGATACAGTCTGGGAAATAATAATATGCTGCAGTACTATGTGAAAAACAGGCGGGCAGGGAAGGGGGTATATGACAATTACTTTAATAAACATTATAAGTCAATCAAATGGAAAAAATATGAAATGAAAAACCTGACGCTTAAAAGAATTAATGCAATTTAATGAAGAATCTGATTTTTATAATACAGAAAAAGGTGGTGATATGGAGGTGCTGGAAACGACTGAGAAGGAAATGCTGCAAAAGAATATCGAAGAGTTTTCAAGGCTGCAGAGCTATATGGAGGTATGTGAGGAAAACTCCGAAGCGTATATGCGTATGAGACAGCGGTATATTGAATTAAAGGTTATACTGACTGCTTCGGGAATAAACCTTACAGAATTAGACCGAATTAAAGCATAGGAAATAGGAAGATATTGTAAAGAGGGGGCTGCTTTTAAAGCAGTCCCCTCTTACACAATATCCTTCCGGCAGTACCAATAAAATGCCGCAGCGATACCCACAGCAGTCAAGACCAGCCCCACACTGAGATATTTCACATCAATGCTGCCCTTTGCAATAATATCTGCGCCTTCGGTATATCCAAAAGGTGTGATATATTTTAAAAATTCCGCTTGCTCCGTCAGATTAGCAATAATATTCAAAAAGTAGAACAGCGCAGCCATACCAAGCCCGATACCCAGTCCTCCCTGGCTGATGAATGCGGACATGCCGAAGCAGATGGATGCTGTCTCAATCTGCAGGATAAAATAGGCCAGAAACAGCCATGCCAGGGTTTTCGCCTCCGGTGATTCTTTAATCATAAGAATGGATACAGCGGTAATGCAGATGGCCAGGAGATTGAGAATGGCAATCTGCGCAAGTACTGCGCAGAGTTTGTGGAGTACAACGTTTTCCCGGGTGACAGGGTGTGTCAGCAGAAATTCCGCGGTCTGTTCCTTTTCCTCTTTGGCCAGTGCCGAGATACCCAGCAAAGCGGCAAAGAACGCGCCTCCCAGTCCTAATACATTTCCGCATTCGACGCCGAAAAAGCCGATAAATTCACCGAAATTAAGCTGGTCCATGCCAAAAGCAGCGGAGAAGCCCCCCATATCGGCAAATACTCCGCTGATATCTCCCATCTGGTCTTTCATCTCGGGATAGATAAAAATGCAGATGCCCAGCATAAATGCAATCACCCCAGACCATATCAGGAGGGTATTTCTTCCCTGTCTCAGTTCGTGTTTAAAAAGTATCATGTGAAATTCTTCCCTTCTTCGGAATAATAGTGCATAAAAACTTCTTCCAGGTCCGGCTCAGAGATATCCACATCCGTGAGAGGCAGATAAGCCAGGGCTTTCAGAAGGATATCCGGTGTGCCGTTATATAAAAAACTGATGGCATCGCCATTTTTTCTGATATCTTTCATGTGCTCCAGTGCCGGAGGTGCGTCGACGCCGCGGATGGTGACTTTTTTTGTACCGGTATGGCCCAGGTTTTCCAGACTGTCTGAGATTAACAGCTTTCCCTGGCGGATCACGGCGGCGTGTCTGCAGTACCTCTCTATCTCGGAGAGAACATGGGAGGAGAGGAATATGGTGGTGCCCTCGGCGTTTCTTTCTTCTAAAATGGCATAAAATTCACGTTGTATCAAAGGATCCAGCCCGCTGGTGGGTTCGTCCAGCACGCACAGTGCGGGTTTATGCTGGAGGGCGCAGACAATAGAGACTTTTTTTCGGTTGCCCAGTGAGAGTTCGCCGATTTTTTTCTCCGTGTCCAGCGCAAGCCGCCTGCAGAGCCGTTTTGCCTCCCTGCGGCAGTTCTTATGCCGCAGGCTGGCGGAGAGCCGGATGATTTCTCCTGCCCGCATATTGCGGTAAAAGGAAGCCTCAGATGGCATATAGCCGATGGAGGGAAGAATTTCCTGTTTCTGTTTCACAATATCCAGGCCGAAGATTTCAGCAGTTCCGCTGGAAGGGGCAATCAGGCCCATAAGTGTGCGGATGGTAGTGCTTTTCCCTGCCCCGTTGGGGCCGATAAAGCCGAAGAAATCCCCTTCATCCACAGAAAGATTCAGGTCGATGATTCCTCTGGACTGCCCGTAATATTTTGTAAGGGAAACGGTTTTAATGGCGTGCATGATGATTACGGCTCCTTTCGCTTTTTTTCTATTCTACTCTAAACGTTTCGTGAAAGCAACTATGTTTTATATGGACAACAGCGAAAGAACCATTTATAATTAAGGATGCTGTTTCTCAGAAAATTGTTGTTAGCAGGAGGATATGTTATGAATGCGGCAATTGTAGATGATTCCGCGGAAGATATTGAGCTTTTGTGCAGTTATCTTTCCCGATACAGCAGGGAACATAACGTATATATGTATGTTGAAAAATTTACCGATGAGGATGCCTTTTTGAAAGCTGTTGGAGGCACTGTCTATCAGCTGGTTTTTCTTGACATTTATTTGAAACGGACAACAGGACTTCAGATTGCCAAAAAAGTGCAGAAAAGAGACCCCAGATGCCAGATCATTTTTACCACAATCAGTGGGGAACATGCGCCTGTGGCCTTCCGGCTGCACGTTCTGGATTATCTGGTAAAACCTTATGGATATCTGTATTTGAAAGATGCTCTGGACCATTTTGAATCGTCGGTGTCCAGACTGGCCCACTACATTGAATTGAAGGAGGGCAGGGACTGGACCCGTGTGCCGGTTTCTGATATTATTTACACAGATTACTCCAACCATTATATTCAGGTACACACAGGTTCCTGTGTTATCCGCTCTCATATGTCGTTTCACGATTTTTGCCCCATGCTGTCATCGTATCCGAATTTTCTGTGGTGTTATCGAAACTGTATGGTAAACATGGATTTTGTTGAATCCTATACAGACAGGGCCTTCCTTCTTAAGAACCAGGAATGTATTCCCATTGCGGCTGCCCGCAGGCGGGAGGTCCTGCAGACATATGCGGATTACATATTTGACAGTCATGCAAAAAGGGAAAAGGGATTTGGGATATGACAGGCATTTATATGATCAACAGCCTGCTCTTCGTGGTGCCATGCATCCTGCTCTTGTATCTGGCATTCCGGGACCAGATAAAAACGCCGCGGCCGCCAATCATATTAACTGCAGCCGCTGTATATCTGCTCATTGTGCTGGCTGCTTCCCGTATTTATCTGGGGGCGGATACGCCCATGAAGAAGGTTTTACTCTCCGGACTGTCCCAGCTCACGGGGATTTTCATTTTCAGTGCAGCCAGCAGTTATACTTTCAGCCAGAGTTTTTTTATCATAACTGTGGTTAAAAATTATTCTGAGAATGTACTGCTTTTTTCCTACCAGATTTACTTTATGGCCACAGGCAGGATGCCGGAAGAATCTGTCAGGGCAATTTCATATATCATGGCAGCCCTCTCCCTGGCAGCCTTTCCTCTGATCTGCCTTTTTTATAAAAAACTTATGCGTCCCGCTTTGGATTATACCCAGTCACTGATTATATGGAGGCTGGTCTGGGTGATTCCTACCTGCAACAGCCTTATTTACACAATGGTCATTGCACCGGATATATCCAACTATACCAGCTATCCGGGAAATGAATTTTTTGTAATCCCGGTTTTCTGGAGTATGCTGACTTTTGCATCCTATGGCGTTCTCCTGCGGACGATTATTGCCATCAGCAGGAACGCAGAGCTCCGGGAAAAACTCTATTTGACGGAAATTCAGATTACGGCACAGCAGAAGCATATGAGACTTCTTCAGACACGCATCCAGGAAACCAGCCGTGTCAGGCACGATATCCGCCATCATTTTCTCGTACTGGGGAATTTTGCCAGGAACAAAGACCTGGAGGGCCTGGAAAGATATCTTGAGAAAGCCAGTGAATTGTCTTTTCTGCAAAGCGAGAAGGTTTATTGTGATAATTCAGCCGTCAACGCTTTATTGTGCTACTATAAAGAGCAGGCAGAAAAAGAGCATGCAAAGATAGCGTTTCAAGTGTCTCTTATTGAAAAAATTCCTGTCACAGATACGGAATTGTGCATCATCCTTGGGAATCTACTGGAAAACGCGGTGGAGGCCTGCAGACGCATGGTATCATCAGACAGATTTATCTGGCTGGAACTCTCAATGATAAGCGGTGAGCTTCTTATGGTTTCAGTGAAAAACAGTTACGAGGGGGTCATACACCAAGCTCAGGACGGTGCGTTTTTTTCTTCGAAAATGAAAGGCCGCAGAGGAATCGGAATTTCTTCTGTATTAAGTATTGCAGAAAAGTATCATGGCATGTCAAGGGTAGAATATGAAGACCAGATTTTCCGGGTCTCTCTGCTGTTAAGCGGCGGCCAGGTGAGCTAAAAATAGTAATGATTTTGTAATATTGGTAAACAGATTCCGGCTGATTAAGATTTATGCTATATTTAAAAGAATGCCATTGTTTTGTTAAGCGCTGCCTTGTTCAAATCATATAAAGAGGGTAGAAAAATCTTGACAGTTTCGGTAATATTTGATAGAATAAAATTTAATGTTTAATGAAAATGAAGAACTGTAGCAGGATACGAAACATAAGCGAGGAGTGTGGATGTGGAAAAAGTATTGATTGTTGATGACAGCCGTCTGCAGGCTGCTCAATTGAAGTCTATTCTGGATGATGAATATGATATTACCATTGCTCAGACAGCGGAAGACGGTCTTTCCTATGCAAGTGCGGGCGGATATTCCCTGATTCTGCTGGATGTGGTCATGCCGGGGATGGATGGCTTTACGCTGCTGAAAAAGCTCCAGGAGGAAATCATTACTCAGAGCGTCCCTGTGATTCTGATTACCAGTCTTTCGGATATACAGCATGAACAGATGGGTCTTAGGCTGGGGGCAGTTGATTACATTACCAAGCCATTTCATCCATTGATCGTAAAGGCAAGGGTGAATACACATATTAAGCTGTATCAATACCGCAAGCAGGTAGAATATCAATCCATGACTGACCAGCTGACCAAGATTGCGAACAGGCGGCAGCATGATTACCACAGCGTGATAAAATGGAAAGAAGCCTCCCGCCTTCGGGTTCCTTTCTCAATCTGTATGTTCGACATTGACCATTTTAAAGCGTACAATGATACCTTTGGCCATCCCGCAGGGGATAAGGTCATTGCCGGTGTTGCAAAATTGATCTCTTCTAATTTAAAGCGCAGCACGGATTTTGTGGCACGCTACGGGGGAGAGGAATTTGTGGCGTTTCTTGTAGGCGACAGCGCGGAAAAGGCGTTCCAGCATCTGAAGAAAATCCGCCAGGCGGTGGAGGAGCTTCATATGCCTCATGATCCGGCCACTGCCCAGTGGGTGACCATCAGTATAGGGGGTGTCACGGTGATTCCGCCGAAAGACAGCTCTTATGACGCCTACCTGAAGATTGCGGATACAATGCTGTACGATGCCAAAAGGTCCGGTCGCAACAGGGTGGTGTGGGCGAATGAAAAGATGGAACAATGGCGTGAATAATTTTTCCAATATGTTTTAAGAAGGGGAGACGTTATGGGATTATTTGGTCTGTTTGGAAAAAAAGATAAGCGGCAGGAAAATCAGGAGAGCAGCAGAGCCAGGGGAATGGATGAATACGAGATGTATTCCGGCATGCGAGTGGAAGTCACCACTTTTGCTGAGGACCGCCTGCTTTTTGTAGCTAAATTGATGGGGCTGCAGAGAGATACAGCGAAACTGTATCAATATTCTGAGCTGATAACTTCTCATATAACAGAACCTGAAGCGGAATCTATTCATGTGAAAATCCGGGGGTACAGTGACCACCAGAGGAAAGCGGTTCACATGGAGGGATTTATTCTGCCCCAGGACAATCATATTTGGCAGGTGGAGGCGCTGTCCATTAAAAAGGTGAACAATGACCGTGCCTTTTTCCGCTTGGATACAGATATTGAGGCTTCTATTAACACCTTTGGCGGACTGGGGGCAGGAGAGAAGGTCTGCAGATTGTTAAACATCAGTGTGGGCGGCGCCTGTATCCGGACAGAAGACGAATACCACGAAGGTGATAAATTCTTATTAAAAGTAAAACTGCTGGAGGACAGGCCGCCGTCTGTTATGTACTGTCAGGTACTTCGTATCATCAAGAAGGACGGGGATGCATATGAATACGGATGCCAGTTTTTAGAAGTGACAGAGGAGGACCAGGAGAAAATCATACAGAATATATTCGAGGCCCAGCGTATCATGCGGGCGGCACAGTAAAAGGAGATCGGAAATATGAATATGTATCAGACAAAGGGTGTCTGTTCTCAGTCTATTACATTTGAAATCAATGAGGGCAGACTCCATCATGTGCAGTTTATCGGAGGATGTCACGGGAATACCCAGGGAATTGCCAAACTGGTGGAGGGCATGGAGGTTCAAGAAGTGATATCACGTCTGGACGGCATTGACTGCAGCGGGCGGGGCACTTCTTGTCCGGATCAGCTGGCCAGGGCATTGAAAGCGGCGGTATCTTAACCGCCGCCTTTTCATGCCGTCTATTCTCTGTCCCATTTGTCGCATAATTGCTGGATTTCGTTTGCGAATTTCTTTAAATCTTTGTTGGCGCCGCCCTCGTTTTGGTGTATCACAGACAGCAGCCGCTGGCCCATGGAAAGCAGACGGGCAAAGATCTTGTCGGCTTTCTTGGCAGCAGGTGTGGCAGCGGGTTTCTTCGGCGCAGGTATCCCGGCGGCCTGGTGGATGCACTTTTCGGCAGCCAGGTCATAGACAGTGCCGCTGAAAGGCGCCATGGCAGGGCAGCCCAATTCTGACTCCAGCCTCTGGGCGAAGTCAGCAGCTGTCTGGTCTTCTCCGTGAACCACAAAGAATTGTTTCGGGCTGTGTCCAAAGGCTCTGGCCCAGGTCATCAGTCCATTTTCATCAGCATGAC
Organism: uncultured Lachnospiraceae bacterium; assembly: GCA_910588825.1. GTDB lineage: Bacteria > Bacillota > Clostridia > Lachnospirales > Lachnospiraceae > MGBC164599. The sequence goes on along the minus strand of CAJURF010000022.1, from coordinate 9,265 downwards.
CGCTGACTCCTGCCAGTGTCTGCACGTGTGCCTGAACATGAATTTCCTCACCGAACAGTTTTACGGTGGAAGCGCCCTCCACCAGCGCCCTTCCTAGAGTGCCTGTGGCCTGATAGCCCACAAATAAAATGGTGGATTCTCTCCGCCACAGGTTGTGTTTCAGATGGTGTTTGATACGTCCGGCGTCGCACATGCCGCTGGCAGAGATAATGACTTTCGGCTGGGCGATGTCATTAATGGCCCTGGAGTCTTCGGCGGTAATGGAGGTTTTCAGACCCGTAAAACTAATGGGATTTACCCCCCGCTGAATCAGTGCCTGAGCATCTTCATCATAACAATCCACACGGTGTTCTCCGAAAATGCTGGTGGCTTCTATGGCCAGAGGGCTGTCTACATAGACAGGGAAATTATCGTGGCCGTGAATCAGATTTTCTTCTTTAATCTGCCGGATGAAATACAGCATTTCCTGAGTCCGCCCTACGGCGAAAGAGGGGATGACCACATTCCCGCCACGGTCAAAGGTGGTCTGTATCACTTCTGCCAGGGACTTTACATAGTCAATGCGCTGGCCATGGCTGCGGTTTCCGTAAGTGGATTCCATGACCACATAATCGGCTTCCTGGATATAAACTGGGTCTTTGATCAACGGCTGCTGCAGGTTTCCAATATCTCCGGAAAAAACGATCTTTTTATCTTTGACCCATATTTCAATACTGGAGGAACCCAGCAGGTGCCCGGCGTCCACAAAGCGCACCTGAACTTCCTGGTTGAGATGTATGATCTGGTTGTATTCACATCCCACAAAATTCTGCAGGACCCCCAGAGCATCTTCCATGGTATAGGCAGGAATGAATTCCTGTTTCCCCGCCCGTTTTCCTTTCCGGTTCCGCCATTCTGCCTCGAACATCTGAATATGGGCGCTGTCGCGGAGCATAATGTCGCACAGGTCACAGGTGGCTTCCGTGGCATAGACATTTCCGTGGAAACCTTTGGCATAGAGTGCCGGCAGGTCACCGGAATGGTCAATGTGTGCGTGGGTGAGGAGAACAAAGTCAATGTCACCGGGATTTACAGGTATTTCAATATTTTCATAGTCACTGGGGCCTTGTTTCATCCCGCAGTCAATCAGGAATTTACAAGTGTCCGTCTCCATTAGAAAACAGCTCCCTGTAACTTCGTGTGTTGCACCGATAAAAGTTAATTTCATGCAGATTCCCCCTTTTTGGAAAACATGTTGGTGGGACTTTTTACATCGTGATTCTTCTATTATACACGAAATGAATCGATTTTAATAGTAGGAACAGCCGGAAAAATATATTGCCAGTTCACCTGCTTTGTCGTAAAATAGAGAAAAATCCCGCAGTCATAGTATATTTTGGCGGGAGAGATTACAGGGGGGGATTAAGTTATGAAACTTCTCGAGGACAGAATTCTCAGAGATGGTATTGTAAAACCAGGCAATATATTAAAAGTAGACAGTTTCATCAATCATCAGATGGATATTCCATTTATCAATGAACTGGGCCGGGAATTCAAACGCCGTTTCGCTGACAGCGTGATTACCAAAATCCTGACTATTGAGTCGTCAGGGATTGGCATTGCCTGTATTGCGGCCCAATATTTCGACGTGCCTGTGATATTTGCAAAAAAGGCTCAGAGTTTGAATCTGGACGGGGAGATGTACATTGCAAAGGTGGAATCTTTTACCCACAAACGGGTGTATGATGTGATTCTTTCCAAGAAATTTCTCACAGAGCAGGACCATGTGCTGCTTATCGATGATTTCCTGGCCAATGGATGCGCCTTAATGGGGCTGATGGAAATTGTAAAGCAGTCCGGCGCAGTGCTGGAAGGGGCAGGGGTAGTGATAGAGAAAGGATTTCAGAAAGGCGGACAGATGATCCGCGATATGGGGGTGCATTTGGAGTCTCTGGCTATTGTGGAGAACATGACGGATGATTCGCTGACTTTCCGGGGGGATAATTGATCTTGGGGGTGTGATGCGGCGGTCATGAAAAGGGGGGCAGACGTGACGAGTTTGGGAAGGATAAACAAAACGGAGCTCAAAACCGTTTTGTTTATCCTTCCCAAACTCTGGCTATGAAAATATGTACCGCGGCTTCTCAGAGCGTGTGTTAAAAATGCTTTATGTCAACTGTGCCGCAAAGTGGGGCGTGCGGGCGGCGTGAATGGTTTTAAGACACGCTCTAGTATTTTCAGCCTGCAAGGCGGGGGAATGAGGCGCAGCGGCAGGTTACAGGATCAGTCGAAATGGATGCCATTCCAGTAGATACACTCATTGATTTGGGTTTCCGGAAGAAGTTCCACGCCTTCCAATGCCCATTTTTTGTATTCGGTAAATCCAACCCGGTCGATGATATAGCCGATGTGTTCTTTTCCGCCGGGGGCTTTGGGGTCAATGTATTCTTTTACGAATCGGTATGTATTTAAAATGATTTTTACAATGGTGTCCTCATCTGTCCAGATGAGGAAGTCTTCGCCCAGTCTGGGATTGCGCTTGCCAGTGCGGCCCATGAGTGTCAGCTTGTAGTATTTTTTCGGGCTTCTGGTGAAAGCCCTGGTGGGGCATTTGGTAATGCAGACGCCGCAGCCGATGCATTTTTCTTCGTCCCGGATAATCTTGTAGTTCTCCATGCGCAGGGCGTCTACAGAGAAGCTTTTACAGCCTTTGATACATGCCTGGCAGCTGACACAGCGGCTGGGGTCATACTGGGGCAGGGTCATTCCTATGATGCCGAAGTCGTGCATACGGACTTTTCCGCAGTCGTTGGGACATCCGGTGAGTGCAATCTTAAAATGCAGGTCATTGGGGAATATGGCTTTCTCTATCCGTTTTGCAAATTCGGATGTATTGTAATTGGCAAAGGGACAGACATTATTGCCGATGCAGGCGCTGACATTTCTGGTCCCCGAGGCGGGATAGCCGGTTCCCGGAATTTCCTGGTTGATATCCAGTATCTCGATGATTGGCTGGAGCATTTCGTTGATTTTGTCCATGTCCTCCAGTTTGATACCTTCGATTTCAAATCCCTGGCGGGTGGTCAGATGGACGATGCCGTTTCCGTATTCTTCTGCGATTTTCTGCACCTGGCCGAGAATTTCAGCCTTTAAATATCCCCCCGGGACACGGATGCGCGATGCGCCTTCGCCTCTGACTTTGCCGATTCTAAATGCATTTTTCTTCGCTTTTTTCGTATTGATATCCAAACCCATCTTGGCGCCTCCTAATCGATTAAATTTTTGCCTTCCCTATAGTTAAATACCGGCCCGTCCAGGCAGATATATGTACTGTCCATTTTGCAGTGGCCGCATTTTCCAAGGCCGCAGCACATTTTCCGCTCATGGGAAATCCAGATATTTTCTTCCGGTATGCCCCGCTTCAGAATCTCTATAATTGTGAACTTAATCATCACAGGCGGCCCCACGGTGATGAAAACGGTGTTGGAGATATCCTGAATGGGTAAATCGGGAATATATTTGGTCACCATGCCCGTTTTTCCCGGATAGCCTTCCGGTGCAGAGTCAACGGTCTTGATTACATGCAGTGTCTTTTCCCAACTTTCAAAATCCTGCTTGAACAGAATATCGTCCGGTGATTTGAAGCCTGCGATTAATGTGGTGCTGGACGCGTCCTGGGGGTGCTGGGAGAAATAGTCTACGATTCCTTTTACCGGGGACAGCCCTGTGCCGCCAGCAATGATAACCACATCTCTGCCTTTGAATTTTTCAATGTCAAAGCCGTTGCCATAGGGTCCCCGCATCAGAAGCGTATTCCCTTCGTAGTGCTCAAAGATTTTGTTGGTTACCCGGCCCACCTTGCGGATGGTGAGATCTACAGTGTCCTGACCGATGCCGCTGACGGAAATCGGCGCTTCTCCGTATTTGGGGATGGAAACCTCGAAAAATTGCCCGGGCTTTACATCACCGGAAAAGCTCATGCGGAACGTATATTCTGTGTCCGTATGGGGTATGATTTCTTTTACCTGGGAAGAAAAAGGGATGTATTCGTTTTTCATTTAGGCTTCCTCCTTTGACAGTTTGTTGATCAGATTTGCGTAGGATATGTATTCCGGACAGATGGCGTCACAGCGTCCGCATCCCACACACATGGGGTAACCGAATCTCTTTTCAAAATCATAGATTTTGTGCATCACCTTGAAGCGCATCCGCTGGCCCTGCGTCTTGCGGAAATCCACGCCTCCGGCAATCTCGGTGTATCCGTCTACCTGGCAGGAAGCCCATACTCTCCGGCGTTCGCCCACATTTTCGTTATCCCGGTACAAAATGTCCTGCATAGTAAAGCAGGTGCAGGTGGGACAGGCAAAATTACAGCGCCCACAGCCGATACAGCGGCTGCCGTATTCCTCCCAGATGGGGTTCTGGTAACTGTCCACAGATAAATGCTGGGGCAGGGTAACTTTTTCCGCATTTTCTGTCACATAGTCTGGAGTTACTTCACAGGTCCGGCCATCGGTGTTCTGGAAATAGGTCTGCAGCTCTTGGGATTTTACATCAGCCAGTACAGTATCGCCGGATATTTTCAGGTACATATCATACTGTTCGGTCCGGTTAGTGCCCATGCTGGCGCAGAAGCCGGTGGCGCAGGTTTCCTGACAGCCCATCAGCACGAAAACTGCCTTTTCACGCAGACGTTTGTAGTAGAAATCTTCTGGTCCGTTTTCCAGATAGATGGCATCCAGCCGCTTCAACGCGTGCAGGTCGCAGCTTTTCAGGAAAATCATAATCTTTTTCTCTGGGCCTGCCGGAACAGTAGTCTCATTTTCTGTAAAATAGAATAAAGTTTCGTTAATAGCAAACAGAGACTCTTTGAATGAATAATCGGATCTGTGCTCCCACTGGATTTCATCCAGAGTGTTAACTTTTCCGTAGCGGATAATGTCTGTATCGGAAAAACAGCCCTCTCCGGAGAAAAATTTTGGCGCAAAAATATCGTAACTTTGTTTTAACTGCTCAAACACGCGGTTGGCAGTTTCCCTTGTTATCTGGTATCCCATATGCGTATCCCTCCCATCAGTGTTTGTGTGATATGTGTAATTATACAGAAATATAAAAAAAATTCCGTGACTTTTATCACGGAATCCGAATTTTTTTTATATTTTTTGTTGGGACTGGTGGAAGTCTGCTATTTTGTCCATATCCGTGATATAGATTTTTTTCTTTTCCATGATGATCAGTCCCTGGTCAGCCAGCTTTTTGCAGATGCGGGAAGTGGTTTCCCGGGGAGCGCCCAGAAGGTCCGCCAAGAAAGTGATGCTTAAGTCCATGTCGATTAAAGTTCCCCGGCTGTCAGGCAGCCCGAAGTCCCGGGCAAGTTTCCACAGCTTGGAGGCCAGCCTGCGCTCCAAGTATATACTGCCCAGAGTGTTTTTCAACTGATGTTCCAGTCTGGACAGCTTCCGCTCCTGATATTGGAAAAGGACTTTTGTGAGCTGGAAGTCGTGTTCCATCAGGCACAGAAGATCCTCCCGCCGGATGCAGAAGAAACGGCAGGGCTCCAGGGTTTCACAATACACAGAGGTGGAATTGCGAAGAATATTGTCATTTGCAATATGACCACTGTCCAGGATGAAAAGAATTTTTTTCTTTCCGCATTTGGTCAGGTTGTATATCTGGACTTTGCCGTCCAGTATAAATAAGATGTGGGAATTGTTATCTTGTTCACGGAGACAGACATGTCCTTTGGGACAGGCGGTGCTCTCTCCCAGCTGGAGAAACTGGCGGCGGGTATCAGGGCTGCAGTTTTGCAGGAATTGTAATTGGTCCGGGTTTTTGTGAGGGGTCATGGGGGCCTCCTGTGGGATGAGGGATATTTTTCGGAAACTTTTGAATATAGTATAACATATTTCACAGCTGTTCAAAATAATTTTTAATTGGGTACAAACTGTGATTTCTGTCCGGATGGAGCAGATTTTTGAATGGCACTTTTGAAGGGAAATTCTGCGGTTAAAAATTGGTTTAAGAATTTGTGGAAAAAGCAGGATAATGTAATTGACAAAAGAATTCTGTGAATGTTATAATAGAGCACGTCATATGCGGATGTGGCGGAATTGGCAGACGCGCCAGATTTAGGTTCTGGTGTTTACGACGTGCAGGTTCAAGTCCTGTCATCCGCAAGTGCAAATAAAGCCGTAAAACCGTGGAAGATTAGAGATTTCAAGGGATTACGGCTTTATTTTATACCATTTTTGAAATGCTGATATGTGCGAAACAATAGAAACTTGTCTGATATACATACTCGATTACGGAATACCAGGCTGATTCGTGCAGCGGCCGCCAAAAACACTAAGAGCGATACACCCCCATACATTAAAAAGAATAAAATGTGAAGGGAAAATGTAAAATTTATGGTAATCAAGGTAAATTTATTTTGGTATGATTAGTACGACTTTGAATCCACCGTATTCGCTATGGTCTATAAAAATTTCTCCATTATGCCCTTTTATAATCTGCTTCACAATAAGCAGCCCTAAACCATGCCGCTGTTCGGCAGTATTCGTATCACAAATCATATAATGCGGTGTATTGTTTAGTCTGTCAATCTGTTCATCGGAAGCTCCTATACCGTTATCTTCAATGCAAATCTTACAAGTATTGTTATTATCACAAACGGACGCATAAATCGCACACCCGTTTTCATTGTGGTTTATGCTATTTTGAATAAGGTTTGATATTGCGCGTTTCAGTAAATCCTTATCAGCGTTAATGTAACAGGCAGACAGGGTATCATTGGTTATCCATTTAATCGGAAATTTATCATCAATATTCGTGTTCATAAAATCCACAATAACCTGCCGAATAATAGATATTGCATTTTCCTGCTTCATTGTCAGCGGCTGCATATCATATTCTAGTTTGGAAGCGAGATTGAGGTCGTTAATCAAGTCTTTCATTCGACTGCTTTGCTTTACAATGGCAGCGGCTTTTTTACACTCGATTTCTGACAGATTTTTTGAATTTTCCAACTGTCCGGCGTAACCCATAATCATTGACAGGGGCGTTCTGACATCATGGGAAACTCCCGCGATCCAGTTTGCCCTTGCAGTTTCTTTTCTTCGTAACTGTTCAGATTGCATTTGCAATATTTCAGATGTTTTGTTGATTTTTTCAGCCAATTCAGAAAGCACCCCCTTTTCTTTCATGTAGACAGGAATGCCGTTTGACAAATTCTGTATTCCATTCGTTATTGGTTTAATGGAACGTAATAATTTCGAATTAACAGCAGCATATATGAGTAAAATTAAGACAATATTGATAGCAAAAATAATAATTGTGTTCTTGGGTAAGTCTGCAATAAAGTTATAGTCCCAACTTGCCCTTGTATGTTTCCAAAATCTATCTTTGGGATAACCTAATACCAATAATCCGGTTTGGGCTTCTCCCGTAAAAGCAGGGTATCCGTTCACATAGCCGCGTGTTAGCTCCGCTACATCTGATAATGTATATTGCATAGGGATATTGGCAGGCAGATTATCCGTCTGCCATACAACTTGCCGTGTATCATTGTCAATAAGTAAAGCCCAGGCATTTTCTTCTTTTAGTTTAGCCATTACATTATCAGATAGGGAATAGCCGCCATCTGTTAATTGCAATGCGGCCGCTGCGTGATCCGCCATATCCCACGGAGAAAATGTTGACGTATTTCTTACAAAGACTATCGCAAAAAAAGTAATATTCAAAATAACAAGAAGTATTATACTTAACGTCATTATTCCCACAAAGCGGCGTATTAGTTTTGGAACACTTTTCATGTTATTTCCCCTCTATAATTAACTTATAACCTAATCCCTTGACTGTAACCAATGAAACGGGATGCGAGGGATTTTGTTCTATTTTTTCTCTGATACGGCGTATATGCGCCATTAAAGAATTTTCATATCCAAAGGGATTGTCGCCCCATGCCGCTTCGCACAATGCGTCAATGGTCACAATACGCCCAGCATTACGATATAAGGCAGACAGCAAATCATGTTCTTTTGCTGTCAATGGGATGTGTTCATCATTTTTAATGACTTCAGCACGGGAAAAATCAATCTGACTATCATGTAAGCATACAAGAGGATCTTCGCCTTTGTAGCTTCTGCGTAAAATTGCCATGACACGAAACAAAAGCTCTTTTGGCAAAAAAGGTTTTATGATATAATCATCAGCGCCTAAACCAAAGCCTTTGAATTTATCATTATCTTCTCCACAGGCAGTAAGAAAAAGAATGGGGTAATCGCCGCCTTTCTTTAACTGTTCCATTAACTCAAACCCGTTCCCGTCCGGAAGCATTACGTCAAGTATTGCTAATTCCGGGCGGGATTTTTCGGCTTGTTCCATAGCCTCTTTCACATTTTTTGCAGTTTTGACATTTTGAAATCCGTATTCAATTAAAATAGACAAAACCATATCTAAAAGCTCCTGTTCATCGTCAACGAGCAGTATACGTTTATTCAGCAGATAATCTTCATTCATAGAACAATCTCCTTTCACAGCTGCATCATACCATGTCTTACCACATGGTAACGCTTCACGATGCACAGCTTCGCTGGCTGCTGACAGCTTCATGCAGGCATGAGCTGTATTAATTATTTTACCATATAATTGTGAACTTTTTTTGGATTTCTGAAAATGTAAGGTAGATGTAAGGTAAAGAGAATGTTGTCGCAAGGTTGCGCTGGTATTATATAAGCAATGAAAGGAGATGCTTATATGGATTACATTATCACAACAAAACAGTTGACAAAAAAATACAAATCTTTTGCCGCCGTTAATAACGTTTCACTAAACATTCGGAAAGGCAGCATTTACGGATTTCTTGGTCCGAATGGTGCGGGAAAATCCACTACTATGAAAATGCTTTTGGGATTGACCGCGCCCACAAAAGGCAGTTTTACAATCAACGGAAAGCAATTTCCCAATGACCGCCTTTCCATTTTGAAAGAAGTAGGTTCCTTTATCGAATCACCCTCTTTTTATGCAAATCTGACAGGCAGAGAAAACCTTGACATTATCCGCCGCATTTTGGGACTTTCCAAAAGTTCCGTTGCGGATGCTTTGGAGCTTGTGGGACTTTCTGAATTTGGCGGGCGGCTTGCAAAAAAATACTCATTGGGTATGAAGCAGCGGCTGGGACTTGCCGGAGCTTTGCTTGGCAGACCGCCTATTTTGATTTTAGACGAGCCTACAAATGGACTTGACCCATCCGGCATACATGAAATCCGAAATCTGATTAAATCGCTGC